>JBBQDU010000034.1:0-18096 GCA_038320055.1 Gemmatimonadales bacterium
CCGGCTGCAGGCCTATCTGGTCAAGCACGGGATCAAGGCCGAGCGGATTCACGGGAACCGGTCGCAGACGCAGCGGACCGAGGCGCTCGCGGGGTTCAAGAGCGGCAAGTATCGCGTGCTCGTGGCGACGGATATCGCCGCCCGGGGGATCGACGTCGAGGCGCTCGGCCACGTCGTCAACTTCGACGTGCCGACGGCACCCGAGGATTACATCCACCGGGTGGGACGCACCGCGCGCGCCGAGGCGACGGGCGACGCGTTCACGTTCGTGGCGCCGGACGAGGAGGGCGAGCTGCGCGGCATCGAGCGCGCCATCGGCCGGCGGTTGCCGCGGATCTCGGTGCCGGACTTCGACTACCACGCGCGAACGGAAACGAAGCTCGAGGTTCCGCTGGCGGAGCGCATCGCGGAGATCCGCGCGAAGAAGGCCGAGGACCGCGAGCGGGCCAAGGCGAAGGCGGCGCGTCGTGATGCGAACCCCGCCGGCGAGCACCCGCGGCCGACGGCGCGGCCGGCGGCCAATGGGGGACGGCGGGGGCCGCCGGGCTACGGGGGGCGGCCGGGCGGGGCCGGGCGACCCGGGGGGAGTGGCCGACCCGGCGGTGGCGGCCGGTCCGGGGGACGATCGGGGGGGGCGAGCAGGTAGGACCCTCTCGCCGGCGCAATTCGAAGGGGGCATGCCGTGTGGCATGCCCCCTTCGCTCGTCCAACGACGACGCTGGTTCAGCGCCCAGCCGCCCCGCGTTACGGCAGCAGCGTCAGCTTCAGCGTCACCAGCGAGCAGCCGATCGACGTGCTGCAGGCCACGACCTCGACACCCGACGACGTCATCGCGCCGATGAGATCCCCGTTCGCGAGCCCCGTGGTGTAGCTCAACGCCGGCTGGCCGAAGAACACGGTCCAGGTGTTGGCCGGCGAAGCGGTATCGCTGCCGAGCAGCAGGCCCGCGCCGGTCGTGGTGTGGGGGCCTCCCTGGTACAGCAGCTGCGCGACCGCCACACCCGACGAGTAGAAGTTCATCACCCGGTTGCCACTGCCGTCATTGGCGTTGAAGATCTGCGCTTGCGGTGCGAAGGTGAGCGCGAGCGAAGTGGTCGTCGTACCGACGCGGAGACACTTCGAGTGGAACGGATGCGTCTGCTGGCCGCCCGGGTTCACCCACAGCCCCGGCTGGCCGCTCGGGGAGGAGATGCACTGGCCCTTGCCGTTGACGCCTGGACTTCCGTCGCTCCCATAGTCGAGGCAGTTCGGGTTGTTCGGGCCGAACACGTTGCCGGACGGATCGGTCCAGTAGCCGTTCGGCCCGCAGGTGCCGAGCCCGTACAGGCCGGTCCCCGACGTTTTGAAGAGAAGCGCCGTGCTGCTGCCCGACGAGCTCGCCGAACCGGTCCCGGCCGGCTGGTACAGGGCGGGATCCACCGGCTGAATCGTCGTGGAGGCCCCGGCCGGCATAGACCAAGTCCCGTTGTTGACCGGATTTCCGGCGGCGACGGTATCGATCGGATTGGTCGAGGTGGTGTCGCCGGGGTTTGTGGTGGTGGTATCGCCGCCACCTGAGGTTCCGCCGGGAAGACCGCCATCACGCGGGCCGTCGGGAACCGGCGTGTCCCGGGTGCCCGTGCCCCCCGGACCCGTGAGCGTGTTCCCATTGTCGCAGGCGGCAACGGCGAGCAGCGCCATCAGGGCAGCGGTGAACCTCAGGGCGGACATGTCGTGCTCCTCTTGGGTGCACTGCGGAGTGGGGAGATACTTGCCTTGGCCCCGGCCAAAAGCAACCCGGGTGCCAAACCACCAAACCATTGACTCGTCGTGACTTCGCGGGTAACCAGACCCTGACCGCAGAGCGCGAGTGCCGCGTTGTGCAAGAGCCGGCCATGATCGGGCGGCCAAAAAGCTGACACCGCTTCCCCCGTCCGGTACATTGACACCATGCACCGCCGCCCCAACTACGCCTGGATCGTCCTCGGCGTCACTTTCCTGGCCCTGCTCGTGGGCGCCGGGATCCGGGCCACGCCGAGCGTCCTCATCGTGCCGCTCGAGGAGGAGTTCGGCTGGAGCCGCTCGACCATCTCCTTCGCCATCTCGGTCAACATCCTCCTGTACGGCTTGATGGGGCCGTTTGCCGGTGGCTTGATGCAGCGGCTCGGGATCCGCCGGACGACGATGAGCGCGCTCGCGCTGCTAGTCGCCGGCGTCGCGCTCGCCACGCAGGTGACGCGGCCGTGGCAGCTCGTCCTGGTCTGGGGTGTCGTGGTCGGCTCGGGAAGCGGGATGGTGGCGCTCGTCCTCGGCGCGACCGTGGTCAACCGATGGTTCGCCGCGCACCGCGGCCTGGCGATGGGCCTCCTGACGGCGAGCACCGCCACCGGCCAGTTGGTGTTCCTCCCGCTCCTCGCGGGCATCATTCTCCGGTACGGCTGGCGCACCGCAGCGCTCGTGATGGCCGCTGCCGCGGCCGTCGCGATTCCGCTCGTCGCGCTGCTTCTCCGCGAGCGGCCGGCGGACCTGGGCATCCCGCCGCTCGGCGCCGACCGCCTCGTCCCCACCGCTCCCACGGGGCCCGGTGCCGCTCGCGTGGCGCTCGCCGCGCTTGGCGACGGCGTCCGGTCGCGCGACTTCTGGCTGTTGAGCGCTACCTTCTTCATCTGCGGCGCCTCCACCACCGGCTTGATCGGCACCCATCTCATCCCGGCGGCGCACGACCACGGAATACCCGAGCTCAGGGCGGCCAGCCTGCTCGCGTTCATGGGCGTCTTCGACATGGTCGGGACCACCGGTGCCGGGTGGCTCACGGACCGCTGGAGCAGCCGGCGCCTGCTGGCTTGGTATTACGGACTCCGCGGGCTCTCGCTGTTCTTCCTCCCGTTCGCGCTCGGCGGGAGCGAGACGGGGCTGTGGGTGTTTGCCGTCTGGTACGGGCTCGACTGGATCGCCACCGTGCCGCCGACGCTCCACCTCGCCACCGCGGCCTTCGGTGCCGAGCGGGCGCCGATCATGTTCGGCTGGATCAGTGCGGGACATCAGATCGGGGCGGCGCTCACCGTGTTCGGCGCCGGATGGATCCGTACCACCCTGGGCGACTACCGGCTCGCGTTCTGGGGCTCGGGCGCGCTCTGCCTGCTGGCGGCGATCCTGGCGCTCCAGATCGGCAAACGACCGGTGCATCCGGCGGAACGTTCGGTCCCGCTCGCGGCCTAGCCGCGGGCCCACCCAAGAGAGGCGCATCGATGGCGGAGAAATTCATCCTGGAGCATCACGGCCAGCGCTACGACGTCGAGCGCGGGGAGCCGCGCCGCGAGGCGGCGACCGGCGGGGGCGCGCCGGCCGGCGACGATCAGTGGTACATCACCCTCAACCTCGCGGCGGTGACGGGTCTGCCCGCCGAGCCGGGTGAATCGCGGGCCGCCCTGGAGGCGAGAATCCGGGGGTGGCTGGACGATCACCCCCAGTCACTCGGCACCGAGGGGATCTATCTGGGCGGAGGGTAAGGCGCGGCCCGTTGGAGCGCGGGGGCGGGGACGAAGCCCGCGCCGTCCCGTCCCCGGCCGCCGCTGAGTATTGTTGGAGGTCCCTCGTGTGGGTGAGCGGTTGACGACCACCAGGAGGCAGCTCATGGCATCGCGCAAGCGTTACCGGCTGGATCGGGTGACGGTCGAACGCGGCGAGTCGCGCCCGGCGACCTGGACGTTCGCCGGCAAGCCCATGGCGGGCGTCGAGCAGGGCTACGCGGTGAAGGACGGCAACTTCGCAACGCGGAACACGTGGGACTTCATGATCCGGATTCCCAAGGCCCGCGGCGAGCGGCTCGAAGTGCGGCCGCGCAGCACGCCCAACCTGAAGGTGTGGGCCGAGCTCACCGACCGCTCGCTGACCTTTTCGTGCGCCACCAAGGGCGGCGCGCGCGGCCGCCGCTACTGCCTGGTCGCCCTCGCCGATCCCACCGGCGCTCGCTCGCGGGACATCGTGCGGGCCGACGAGCGGGACCAACTGCCGGAGTGGTTCGGGGCGCTGCAGGGGCGGATGCGGCGCAAGCAGAACGTGCGGCCGACACGGGGCACCGACGGCCAATCGCTCGTGGTGCTGGTGTCGGCGGAAGACCACGCGGCGATGATCCGGCTCTTCTTCGCAACGAAGGTGTGGGTTTTAAAGGAGCGGATCGCGCTCGTCTGAGTACCGATGCGATGGTGGATGGTGGTTCTGATTGCCGGAAGCGTGGCTTGCGGCTCTCCGGCGCGCGGCCCGGCGCCGGCGGCCCTGGCGCCCTGGCTGCGCGAGGATCCCCGGCGCTGCCTGCATGCGCGCGACCTGAGCGAGGGGATGGAGGAGATGGCGCGCCGTTGCGCGGAGACGTTCGTGCGCGAGAACGGCTACACCAGCGTACCGGCCGATGACTCGACCCGCTGGGTGCGCGAGAGCGACGAAGGCGGGGGGTGGCCGCGCCTTCTCGCCGCCCGGAGCGGCACCCTCGACGCCAGGGCCCGGACCGTCCAGTGCAGCATGCGCGAGTGCATCGTCCTGTTCCAGGTCCGCCGGCCGCTGCTCGTGTGCGCGTTTCGCGCCGTCACCATGACCCAGGTGTTCACCAGGATCGCCCTGGCCCCGGCGGGCATTCGGGATGTGCGATGCAACGAGCGGCGCGTGTGAGACTTACGAAAACGCAGAGGAGTTCCCGGAGCCGAACTGCCTGGCCGCGACCCCGGGAACCGGTACTGCGGAATCCACTGTACTGCAGAAGCTAGGATGCCGACCCCGTCGAGAGGGTTGCAGGGCCGCCGGAGGAGCAGTTCCGGAGCTAGATTCGTCCTATGCGCGAAGCGCGACTTCGACCCGAGTTCGCCCACCTGTACCCGGGGCTGACGCCAGGCCGCTGGGAGCCGGCGGCGCGGATCGCCGAGGCGGTCCTGGCCAACGTGCTGCTCCACGAGATGGGCGAGGCCCCGCTGGCCGATCGGCTGCTCGACGAGGCCCACTTCGAGTTCCGGGGCGAGGTTCAGCTCGAGCGGGACGCCCGCGGCGGGCGCGCCTTGGACGCCTGAAGACCTCCGCCGGCGAGGGCCCCGTGGCCGACCTCCGCTATCCCATCGGCACTTTCACCTACGACGGCGCGATGACCGACGGTCGGCGCGCGGAGTGCCTCGCGCGCATCGCGGCGGCGCCCGCTCGGCTCCGGGCCGCGGTGGCCGGACTCGACGATGCCCGACTCGATACGCCGTACCGGCCCGGCGGGTGGACCGTTCGGCAGGTGATCCACCATGTGGCCGACAGCCACGTCAACGCCTATACCCGCATTCGCCTGGCCCTCACCGAGGACACCCCTACCATCAAGCCGTATGAGGAGGCTCGCTGGGCCGAGCTGCCGGACGCGCGGACGCTGCCCGTCGAGATCTCGCTCACGCTGCTCGACGGGCTGCACGCCCGGTGGGTCGCGCTGCTCCAGCGGCTGGGCGCCGACCAGGTCGGGCGCCGATTGCGGTATCCGGAGCACGACCGGCTCATGACGATCGACGAGCTGATCGCGATGTATGCCTGGCATGGCGACCACCACACGGCGCACGTCACCAGCCTCCGCGAGCGACTGGGATGGCGTTGAGCGTCGGGGGAGCCGCACCAGAGGAGGCGGCGTGACGGAGCGCGCGAGCCCCCTGGAGATGGCGCCGGAAGATTTCCGCCGGGCCGGCCACGACTTGGTGGACCGGATTGCGGATTTCCTGACCACGCTGCGCGAGCGACCGCTGACCTCGGGCGAGACCCCCGCCGACATCCGGCATCTGCTGGGCCGTGCCACCCTGCCGTCGGCGGGAACCCCCGCGGCGACACTGCTCCCCGACACCGCCCGGCTCCTCTTCGATCACTCGCTCTTCAACGGGCATCCCCGCTTCATGGGCTACATCACCTCATCCGCCGCGCCGGTCGGCGCGCTGGCCGAGCTGCTCGCGGCGACCGTCAATCCGAACGTCGGGGGCTGGGAGCTGTCGCCGGTGGCCTCGGAAATCGAGGCGCAGACGGTCCGCTGGGTGGCCGAGCTCGTCGGCTATCCGACCGAAGGCGGCGGACTGCTCGTGAGCGGCGGCAACATGGCCAACTTCGTGTGCTTCCTCGCGGGCCGGCGCGCCATGCTGGGCGAGCCCGCCCGCACCGAGGGACTCCCCCGGGGAGCGGCACTCCGCGTCTACGCCTCCGCCGGGACCCACACCTGGATCCAGAAGGCGTGCGACCTGTTCGGCCTGGGCACCGACGCGATCCGCTGGATCCCGACCGACGCCGGGCAACGCATGCGGGCGGACCTCCTCCGGGAGCGCGTGCGGGACGACGTGGCGCGCGGCGACCGGCCGATCATGGTGGTGGGCACCGCCGGCACGGTGAGCACCGGCGCCGTGGATCCGCTGCCGGAGCTGGCCGACATCTGCCGCCGGGAGCGGATCTGGTTTCACGTGGACGGTGCCTACGGTGCGCCCGCGGCGGTGCTCCCGGATGCGTCCGACGACCTGCGCGGGCTGGCGCTGGCCGACTCGCTGGCGGTCGACCCGCACAAGTGGCTCTATGCACCGATCGAGGCGGGGTGCGTGCTGCTGCGCGAGCCGCACCGCCTGAGCGAGGCGTTCGGCTACACGCCGACCTACTACCGGTTCGACACCGAGGGCGATGAGCCGCCCATCAACTATTACGAGCTGGGAATGCAGAACAGCCGCGGCTTCCGCGCGCTCAAGGTCTGGCTGGGGCTGCGCCAGGCGGGACGCGAGGGTTACGTCCGGATGATCGGGGATGACTGCCGCCTGGCGGCGGCCCTCCACCGACAGGTGGCCGCCCACGAGGAGCTCGAGGCCGCCACGCTCGGCCTCAGCATCGCGACGTTCCGCTACGTGCCGCGCGACCTCAGGCGCGACGGCGGCACCGCCGACGCCGACGAGCCGTACCTCAACACGCTCAACGAGACGCTGCTGGCCCGGCTCAAGCTGGGCGGCGAGCTCTTCGTCACCAACGCGGTGCTGGACGGCCGCTTCCTGCTCCGCGCCTGCATCGTCAACTTCCGCACCACCGAGGCCGACGTGGCGGCGATCCCCGGGATCGTCGCGAAGGCGGGCCGAGCCGTCGATGCCGAACTTCGTCCCGGGAGGCACGATTAGGATCGGTATCGGACTTCCGGCGGTCCTCCTGCTCCTCGCCGGCGGCCTGTTCCCGGAGACCGCTCCCGCGCAGCAGCCCACCGGGCGCGCCCGCGACCTCGGCATCCCGCTCGAGGGCACGCCGGGGCCGCTCGACGCGATCACCGACGTGCGCGGCGTGACGGTGGGACACGCCACGCTGATCCGCGGGGCGGGGCGCCTGGTGCCCGGGAAAGGCCCGGTGCGAACGGGGGTCACGGCCGTATTCCCCCGCGGGCGCGACGACCTGGCACCCGTCTTTGCCGGCTGGTTCAGCCTCAATGGCAACGGCGAGATGACCGGCACCGCGTGGATCGACGACTACGGGCTGCTGTTCTATCCGGTGGCCATCACCAACACCAACAGCGTCGGTACCGTGCGCGACGCCCTCATTGCCTGGGGCGCGGACCGGCTGCCCGATGCGCTGCACTGCTGCCTGCCGGTGGTGGCGGAAACCTGGGACGGTGACCTCAACGACATCTTCGGCTTCCACGTGAAGCGGGAGCACGTGTTCGCCGCGCTGGCCGCGGCGGCGAGCGGCCCGGTGGCCGAAGGCAGTGTGGGCGGGGGCACCGGCATGCAGTGCCTTGGCTTCAAGGGCGGGATCGGCACCGCGAGCCGGCGGCTCCCGGCCGCACGCGGCGGCTTCACCGTGGGCGCTCTCGTGCAGTGCAATTTCGGCCTGCGCCGCCAGCTCCGCGTCGCGGGAATCCCGGTGGCGGCGGAGCTTCAGGTACCGGAGCCGTGCTACGACACCCGCGAGCGCCTCGACACCGCCCTGGTGCGGGACCGCTGCCCTACCGGCATGGGCTCGACGGTCACACCTCGCGAAGCCGAGCATGGCTCGATCATCGTGGTCCTGGCCACCGACGCCCCGCTCGTGCCGCACCAGCTCCGGCGCATTGCCCGGCGCGCCGCGCTCGGCGTGGGACGGATGGGCGGGATTGCGGGCGCGGGGTCGGGTGATCTGTTCCTGGCGTTTTCCACCGCGCCGACCGGCACGCCGGGGGCCGATGGCGTCGCGAGCATTTCCATGTTGAGCGACGACGTGATCGATCCGGTGTACGAAGCTGCCGTGCAGGCCACCGAGGAGGCGATCATCAACGCCATGCTGGCCGCGCGGACGATGACCGGGGCGAACTGGTACCGCGTTCCCGCGCTGCCGCACGACCGGCTCCGCGAAGTGCTGGCGCGCCACGGGCGGCTGCTGGACAAGTGACCGGAGCGTAAGCCGCCGGTTCCAGTGCGAGGACCGGCGTCCTCAGTGCCGTGCCGCCGGCCCAACTCCCGAGCCGACTCCCCGCCCGATCTCCCAGCCCCCGGCCGCCAACGGATGAAACCCCCGCCAGATCTGCCGATAGGGCGCCATCATCAGGGTGACGAACCGCTCCAGCGCGACCGGAAACGGAAACCTGCGACGGAACTCCAGCGCGGTCAGCCCCAGCATCGCCCGGAGGTGGCGCCCGAAACTCTGCGGCGAGCTGTACTCGAGGCGGTAGGCCACATCGGCCACCGAGAAGCCGGAAGTCTCGAACAGGAAGGCGGCGTGCAGCAGGCGGATGGCCGCGAGGTAGTTCTTGGGCGACGGGAGCCCCGCCCGGGCGAAGCGCGACATGAGTGTGCTCGGCCGGACCGAGAGCTGGCCCGCGAGCGCGGTGACGGTGGGGACCTCCGGCGCCAGGCGGATCATGGCCTCGACGAACACCCGGGCGTCGGGCGGCGCATCCGTGATCGATTCGAGGATCGGCCCCTGAATGCGGGCCACCGCGCGCGTGGCGGGCTGACCCACCACCTGCCGGAGCCGGCCCCAGCCCGCCGGAGAAGTTACGTCGACCACCTGCCGCACGCCCGACGCCCCGAGCCGGAGCAGCATCTCGATGGTTCCCGGATCGTGCTGCGAGACGAGGGCGACGGTGGGGATCGACGGAAATTCACGGACCAGATGGCCCAAGATGTCCATCTGGTCCGGCCCGCAGCGGTGCACCGACAGCAGCACCGCGTCGACCGGCCGCTCCCGCACCGCGCGCAGCGCGTCGGGAATCGAGTCGCGGTGGAGCACGGCGAACAGGCCGTTGCCGGCGGCGTCCACCCGAAGGCGCTCGCCGGGCATCAGCACGGCGGCAACGGTGGTCGAACTGGGATCGGCGACGTAGGGCACGGACTCCTCCGGCTGGATGGTGCAAGAGGATAGGCGTCGTACGTCAACTCGGGTTCAACCCCAAACATCTCCGTTCCCCGCGGACAGCAACCCTTTTCATGGGCGACGCATCCAAGGGGGGGCTCCGGCGAGGTATACTTCGGGTTCCGCTCCCTTGGCCGGTTGGAATATGACGGCTCCGACCCTCGATCTGTTCAACGCGCTCCAGGCCGTGCTGGAACCCCAGTACCGGCTCGAGCGCGAGCTGGGTCGCGGCGGGATGGGGGTTGTCTTTCTCGCCACCGACACCACGCTCGACCGGCACGTGGCCATCAAGGCCGTGCATCCTGAGCTCGCCGCCCACGAGACCATCGCCCGCCGGTTTCTCGCCGAGGCCCGCACCATCGCCAGGCTCCGGCACCCGAACATCGTCGCCGTGCACACAGCGGGGAACGCCAACGGGCTGCTCTACTACGTCATGGACGAGGTGGAGGGCGAGAGTCTCCGCCAGCGCCTCACCCGGGAGCGGCGGCTCGATCCGGCCACCGCCGCGCGCATCCTCGGCGACATGGCGGCCGCGCTCGAGGCCGCCGGACGGGCCGGCGTCGTGCACCGCGACGTCAAGCCGGAGAACGTCCTCCTCGACGAGGCCTCGGGCCGCGCGATGCTCGCCGACTTCGGCATCGCCCGAGCGATGGCGGAGAGCGGCAGCGGCAGCACGGGCCAGGGCGTGGCCGTGGGGACGCCGGCGTACATGAGCCCCGAGCAGGCCGCGGGGGAGGAGATCGACGGCCGGAGCGACCTGTATGCCCTGGGGGTCGTCGCCTACGAGATGCTGGCCGGCGCACCGCCATTCCAGGGACCGAACCGGGTGGTCGTCTCGAAGCACATCGCCGAGCGGCCGGTGCCGATCGAGCGGGTCCGGACCGACACGCCGCCGCCGCTCGCGGCCGCCATCATGCGCGCCCTCGAGAAGCAGCCGGGCGATCGCTGGCAGACGGGGGAAGAGTTTCGCCAGGCCCTGGCCGGCGAGCGGCCGACCCCCCGCCCGAAGCGGCGGCGGCGCGCGCTGCTCACCGGCGCGGGCGTGGCCCTCGCGGCATTGGCGGCTGCCGGGATCGCGCGCCGCTCGCCGGGGCCGCCGGCCGGCGTCAATCCGCGCCACTCGATCCTGGTGCTCCCGTTCGACAACCAGCGCGACGACCGCGCGGTGGACTGGCTCCGGGACGGCAGCGTCAGCATGCTCGGCCTCAATCTGAGCCAGTGGAACGACCTGACCGTCGTCGACCACGAGCGGCTGCACGATCTGCTCACCACGCATGGCCTTCGGCCCGGGGACGACGTGGGGCTGGACCTGGCCAGGCGCGTCGCCCGGGAAGCCGGGGTGTGGACGGTAGTCCTGGGCGACTTCGCGCAGGTGGGCGACTCCCTCCACCTCACGGCGCGGGTCTACGACGTGGCGAGCGGCAAGCGGGTGGACGTGGCACGCGTGGACGACCGGACCGGCGCGGACGTCCGTCCGCTCTTCGACGAATTGGCGGCCAAGCTGCTCGATCTCTCCGGCGCGCCGAACGAGGTGCGGATCGGGCTGGCGCGCTCGACCACCGCCTCGCTCGAGGCGTACCGCGCCTACCTCACCGGCGTCGAGCGGCTGAACCGCTGGGACCTGGCCGGCGCCGAGGGCGAGCTCCGGCGCGCCATCCGGATCGACACCACGTTCGGGCTGGCCTACTACAAGCTGGCCCTCACCCGCGGCTGGCTCGTCGGCACCGGCGATTCGACGGCCGATGCCGCCATCATCCGCGCCACGGCCTACTCCGCCAACCTGCCGGCGCACGACCGCACCGTCATCAACGCCTACCGGGCCTTCCTCGGTGGGGAGTTTGCCGCCGCGCGCTCGGCCTACGAGCAGCTGCTGGCTCGCGATCCGTCCGACGCCGACGCCTGGTACGGCCTCGGCGAAGCGTGGTTCCACGACACGACGGGCACCGACGCCGCGCCCCACTGGACCCAGGCGATTCGCGCCTTCAAGCGCTCGCTGGCGCTCGATCCCGACTACGCGCTGGCCTATGACCACGTCCAGGCAATGCTGGGCACGGCGGCCACGGCCCGCCCCCCCTACGCGCTGGTGACGGCCGACTCGTTCGCCGTCACCGAAGGGTCCGACGGCCACGCCCTGGTGGACTCCGCGACGGCCCGCACCGCCGTCCGGCGCGCGCGGACCGAGGCGCTCGCGATGGCGCGGAGCTGGGTCAGCAGCCAGCCCACCACGCTGCGCGCGCACGGCGCGATGGTGGATGCGTACATCGCGTCGGGGAACTACGGCGCCGCGCTCGCCGAAGTGGACCGCTTCCGCCAGACGGCGCCGGTGCATCCCGAGCTGCCGTTCGTGGTGGCCCGGATCCGGTTTGCGTCGGGCGAGGTGGACCGGGCCGCCAAGGAGCTTCGCTCCGCGCTCGACACCGTCGCGCCCCAGGACTTCCGACCCTACCGCGGCACCCCAACCGTGGTGGCCGACATCGCCGCTGCCGCGAACGTGTTCGCCTATCAGGGCGACCTGACCAGCGCCGCCAAGACGATCGATCTGGCCGATCGGGTGCGCCGCGAGGTCATCCAGCACCCGGACCAGGGAGCCGAGGACAACAAGGGCGAGGCGTGGCGGCGGATGGCGCTGAGCGATCTGTACGGCGCCACGGGCGTGCCGGCGGCCACGCTGCGGCAAGTCTGGCAAAGCGCCGCCGAAGCGAGCCGCACCGCGCCCGCCGACCGGCGCGCGCACCTGGCCCACACCGGCGCGTCGGCCGCCATCGGCCTCTTCACCGGGCCCGCCGCCGACAGCACTGCGCTCGGCGAGTTTCGCGCCCTCAGCGGCGAGACCCTGACCAAGGAAGTCCGCGCCCTCCTGGCCCTGAGCCGGGGCGACTCGGCGGCCGCGAGGCGCGCGCTCGCGGAGTCGGACTCCTCGCAGGCGAAGTACATGTACTCCGGCTACCGGCGGCCGCTCGCCGCGCAGGCGTACTACCTCCTGGGCGACTACCACGCGACGCTTCGGGCGCTGCGGGACTTCGAGCCCGAAACCCTCCGCACCGGGGGCTTCGATTCCCGCTGGGGCATGCTGGGCCGGGTCCGCCTGCTCCGGGCCGCCGCCTTCGAGCGGCTCGGTCGCCGGAGCGAGGCGCGCCGGGAATACCAGAATGTCCTCGGCCAGTGGCGCTCCGCCGATCCCTCGCTTCAGCCGTTCATCCGGCAGGCCCAGCAGGGGCTGGCCCGGGTCGGGGAGGCAGGGTAGGCGCGCCTGTCGGCCCCGGGTTCCCCCTCGCTATATTCCCCTCGCTGGCCGAGCGTGATGGTCGCGGGCGCCTCCGGGCGCTCGAGGAAAGTCCGAGCTCCACCGGGTAGACTGCCAGGTAACGCCTGGGCGCCGAAAGGCGACGGACAGGGCCACAGAAAACAGACCGCCCGTCAAAGCATCGGCGGGTAAGGGTGAAACGGTGGGGTAAGAGCCCACCGCGCCGCCGGCAACGGCGGTGGCACGGTAACCCCCAGTCGGAGCAAGGCCAAATAAGCGGCGTGGTGTGACCCACACCGACGGTACAAGTCGCGGGTAGGCTGCTCGAGGTGGCCGGCGACGGCCATCCCAGACAGATGACCATCCCAGGCGCGCGAGCGCCGGGAACAGAACTCGGCTTACGGCTCGACCAGCGGCGGCCTTCCGAACCTGGTTCGGAGGGCCGCCGAGCTTCCGGACCCTACTGAGGACACCCGATGGTCGCTCGATTCTTCGCCGCCACCGCCGTGGCCGCCCTCGTGGCCGCCGCCCCCGCTCCCTCCGCCCCGGTCACCGCGAGATACCGCGTCGATCAGACGCTCGTGCAGGGCATCGACGCCAGCGCGGCAGGCAAGGGCAAGCAGAGCATCTCCTTCAACACCTCGAGCTTTCTAACGCTCACTCTCACCGACAGCGCCGGGGGCAGGAGCGTGCGCGTCGTGGTGGATTCGATGCGCGGTGACAGCACCGCACCGGTTCCGCCCGAGGTGTTCGACAGCGCGAAGGGCGCCGAGTTCCACGCCTTCCTGAGCGCGTCGGGCAAGTTCTCCGACCTCGAGTCCGTGGGCGTCTCCGAGGCCGCCGCCCGGGTGCAGGGCTTCCTCAGCGATTTCTTCCCCTGGGTGAAGGCCGGCACCAAGGCCGGGGAACAGTGGGCCGACACCAGCTCGAAGACCACCACCGACGGGACCGACAGCGTCGTGGTCAAGCGGATCACCGCCTATCGCGTGGTGGGCAACGCCACGCGCAACGCGCGCAAGGCGGTCCGCATCGCCAGCGAGTACCGGTCCACGGTCGCGGGCACCCAGCCCACCCCGAACGGGCCGGCGCGCATCGAGGGCAGCGGCAAGGGAACCGGCACGTACTACGTGAGCCCGGACGGCCAGTATCTGGGCGGAGACTGGCAGCTGCAGTCAGGGCTCACCATCGCGGGCGCGTTCACTACGGAGCCGCTTCCCATCACCATCACCCAGACGACCAAGGTCACGGCACTCAAATGACGCGGTCGCGTGTGAGACCCGGTGATCTGCTCGCCGCCATGCTCCTCGCCGGATGCGGCGGGGCAACGACCAGCAGCGCGCCAACCCCGGCGCCCGCCCCGGCGCCCGGCGGGGCAGATGCGCCCGCCCCGACCACGCCCGGCCGCGGTCCCGCCGTCACCTACCGGCCCGTCAAGGCCACCGCCTACCGGCTCGAGCGTCATGACAGCCTGAGCCTCCAGTACCCGGGCGGCGCCACGCAGGAGCAGGTCCGCGACCGGATCGCCTTCCTCCGTGTGACGGTCGGCGACGCGGCGGGGCAGGCACCCTATCCGGTGACCATCGTGCTCGACTCGCTGCAGGCCCTCGAGAACGGGCAGCCGGTCTCGCCGGATTCGCTGGACGCGGCGCGCGGCACGCGCTGGACCGGGGCACTCAGCTCGGCCGCCGGCCTGAACGCTCTCACACCGGACCGCACCGGCACCCTTCCCGACGAGCTGACCGGCCGACTCCGCCTGCTCTTTCCGGCGCTCCCGGCGGGCGGCGTGCGCGAGGGAATGGAGTGGACCGATACCACCGAGTACCGACTCACGGCCGATGCGTTTCCCGGCAACGAGCGGACGGCGATCACCTACCGTGCTTCCGCCGGCGAGGCCCCAGGCATGCGAAAGGGCATTACGCTCGAGAGCTCCGGCTCCTACGACCGCACCGGAACGCGGCTCCAAGCCGACCAGGAGCTCCAGATGGCCGCCACCGGCACCCGCCGAGGCTCGCACCACCTGGGCCTCGACGGCACCCTCGTTTCGGCCCAGGGAACCGAGGCGGGCGACATGACCATCACCATCCCCTCCGTAGGCCAGACCGTGCCCGTCAAGCAGTCCGGGAGCTACTCGGTCACCTCGAGCGCCGCACGCTAGGCCGCCGCGCACGGCGGCGGCTCCTCGCGCTCGGCCTGCCCCCGGTGGCGCTCGTCGCCTGGCTTCTGGCCGTCTGGCCCCCTCCCCTCTGGTACCGCACCCACTGGCCGGCCGAGACCGCATTCATGGCGATGCGCGCCGACGGCGCGCCTCGCGCGCGCCGCTATCGGCCCGTGCCACTCGACTTGATGGCGCCCGCGGTGCCGGCGGCGGTGCTGACCGGCGAAGACGCGCGGTTCTACACGCACGGCGGAATCGATTATCAGGAGGTGCGGCACGCCCTGGGCTACCGGCGCGCCCGCTTCGACTGGGACTCCACCAACGACCGGGCGGAGCTCTGGAGGGCTGCAGGACGCATCTGGGGACGACGTGACGCGCTTCGAGGCGCCAGTACGATCACGCAGCAGGTCGCCAAGAATCTGTATCTCTCGCCGTCGAGAAATCCGCTGCGGAAGCTCAAGGAGGCCGTCACTGCCTACCGGCTCGAGCGGGCGCTCGGAAAGCCGAGGATCCTGGAGTTGTACCTCAACATCGCCGAGCTGGGCGACGGCGTCTGGGGCGTCGAGGCGGCGAGCCGCCGGTACTTCGACACCTCGGTCGGGCGGCTCTCCGATACGCAGGCGGCGGCCCTGGCCGCCACGCTGCCCTATCCACTCGGCTCCAACCCCTCCTACCGCCCCAACCGCATGCGGCGGCGCCAGGACCTGATTCTCCGGCGTCTGCGCGGTGAGCGGGTGGAGGTGCCGCGCGAGGAAACGGAGCCACCGATCCACCCGGGTGACACGATTCAGTGGACGCCGGGGATGGACTCCCTGCTCGATTCCCTGCGCGCGCCCGTCGAGACCTTGCCGCCGGTCGCGGAGGACTCGACGGCAACCGTGGGCGCCGCGCCTGGCCTACGCCACGGGCTCGGGCTGGGACTCGCGCACGACGCGCTCTAGCGGCTCGTCGCCCCCCGCGCGGTGCCGCCGGAGCTTCTCCACGATCCGGTGCCGCGTGTCGGACCCGCTCTTCGGGACGAGCAGTGCGGTGAGCCCCGCCCCGATGGCGAGCCCGATCAGCGCCGACGTCCGGCGCTCCCGGCGCCGCCTCGCTTCGCGCCGGCCCAGCTCGCGCTGCACGCGCTCGAGCGCTACCCCGGCGCCCCCGCGCAGCTCGCCCAGGCGACCCTTCACGACCTTGCGGGTGCGAGCCCCTTCCGCGGGCGCGAAGAGCAGCGCCGACCCCGCACCCGCCGCCAGGGCGAGCAGCGCCAGGCCGAAAAACCCACCCGACCCCTCGGCCTCATCGGAGATCGGCTCGAGCTCGAAGTTGTTGACGTTACGACGCATATGTCCTCCAGGACTGACGTTGTCGGTGCAGGGCCAGCGGCCCCGGTGACCGAAAGCTAAGCGGTGCCCACCAGCGTGGCCGGGAGCACCGTCACCAAACGGTCGGGCCGCGGGTCAGTCTACGAGGCGGAGCGGCATCACCAGGGTGAGGTAGCTCGACGGATCGTTCCAGCCGACCGGTTCGCAGGTGGCCGCCCGCTCAGGCGCCTTGAAGGTCAGCCGGACTTCGTCGGTCGGAATGTATTTCAGGATCTCGAGCAGATACGACGCGTTGAACCCGATCTCGAGCGGATCGCCGTCGTAGCTGACGGTCATCTCCTCCTGGGCTTCGCCCAGGTCCGGGGTCTGGACCGAGAGCTTGCACGATCCGTTGGCGAACGCCATCCGGATCCGGTGCGTCTGGTCGCTGGCGACGATGCTCATCCGGCGGAGCGCCGAGGAGAACGCGGCCTTGTCGGCGGTCGCCGACTTGTCGTTGTCTCGGGGAATGACCTGCTCGTAGTTGGGATACGGGCCCTCGATGAGCCTGGTGTAGATCTGGGTGGACGCCGAGCGGAAGCCGAGATGGTTGTCGCTGCGGGCGATCTCCACCTCCTCGTCGGCCCGGAAGAGGCGGCGGATCTGCTCCAGCGCCTTGGGCGGGACGATGAGGTCGGCCTGGGCCGAGCTGCCGGCGGGCGGCGTCGGCACGTCCATGCGGGCCAGACGGTGTCCGTTGGTGGCCACCATGCGCATGCGCTCGGGCCGGAGCTCCCACAGCACCCCGTTCAGGATCGGGCGGCTCTCCTCGGTGCTGGCGGCGAACGCCACGTGCGCGATCAGCTTCTGGAGATCCTTGGACGACGTCCGCCAGCCGCCCTCGAACTTGACGGTCGGAAAGGCGGGAAACTCCTCCCGCGGCAGGCCGAGCAGGCGGAACTTGGAGCGGCCGCACTCGATCGTCACCCGCTGCTCGCCGGAGGCGGTCAGCCGAATGGCGGCGCTCGGCAGCTCCCGGACGATCTCCACCAGCTTCCGCGCCGGCAGGGTGATCGATCCCTCCTGGTCCACCGACGCCGACACCGTGGTGCTTACCGAGATGTCGAGGTCCGTCCCGGACAGCCGAATGCCGTCTTTCGTCGCCTCAAGCAGGATGTTCGACAGGATGGGCAGCGTCGTCTTGGCGGGCACGCTGGCCGCCACGGCGACGAGACCTTCCTGGAGTTGCTCCCGCGTGATCGTGAGCTTCATCCGCTCCTCGGTGGGGAAAAAGCAGTACTACTCTTCCAGTTTATAATAGCTAGCAGCAGTAGTAGAGGCTCTGGAAATGTGGGCCGCCTCCGTAACGCCACCCTCCTGCCGCAGTTACTCGCCCGACGGCCTGTCGAAAGCCTGTGGGCCGTGGGGACGAGCGCCACCGTGTGGGCGCCATCTTCCAGACTGCGCACATCGCGCGCGCGGCGCGGGGATTATTCTGCGCACAACTCCTGGCGCGCGTGATCGACGCGCTCACGGAAGGTGCGATCGCGTGACATCTGGCGGCTCACCTTGTCCACGCTGTGGATGACCGTCGAGTGATCGCGGCCCCCGAACGCCTGGCCGATCTCCACGAGCTGCATCTCCAGCATCTCGCGCGCGAGATACATGGCGATCTGCCGCGGCACCGTCAGCGTCTTGATGCGCGCCTTGGAGCGGAGGCCTTCCGGCGTGACCCCCCACCGCCGCGCCACCACCTCCTGGACCTTGTTGATCGACGGCAGCGTCCTGGACGAGGCCTGCCCGTCCTCGCCGGGCCGAATCTTGTCGCTCAGGGCCTCGCGCGCCAGCTCGATCGACACTTCCTTGTGCTTGAGCGAGGCGAACAGCAGCAGCTTGATGATGCACCCCTCGAGCTCGCGCACGTTGGAGCGCACGTGCTCGGCGATGAACCGCAGCACGTCGTCCGGGATGGTGAGCTCCAGGTGGTCCTGCTCCTGCTTCTTCTGCAGGATGGCGATGCGGTGCTCGAGGTCGGGCTGGCCGATGTCGGCCACCATGCCCCACTCGAACCGGCTGACCAGCCG
>JBBQDU010000035.1:0-18010 GCA_038320055.1 Gemmatimonadales bacterium
CCGTCCGTGGAGGCGATCCGGCGCTCGCTCCGGGAGCGGGGCGAGCACGTCGGCACCGCGACCGTGTACCGGACCCTCGACGTTCTCATCGAGAGCGGTCTCGTCCGTGCCCACGACTTCGGCGAGGGGTTCAAGCGCTACGAACCGATGCCCGCGCAGGCGCACCACGAACATCTGATCTGCGAGCGTTGCGGCCGCGTGGTCGAATTCCAGAACGAGCGGCTCGAGCGGATGCTGCCCGTCATCGCGGACGAGCAGGCGTTCCAGCACCAGCGGCACCGGGTCGAGATCTATGGCGTCTGCCGCGAGTGCCGGCAGCGGGAGCTGGGGGTCCTGTGAGCGAGCCCGCAACCCTCGGCCTGTTTGTCGCGTTCGTGGCGGGGCTCCTGAGCTTTCTCTCGCCGTGCGTGCTGCCGCTGGTGCCGTCCTACATCGGCTTCCTGACCGGCATGTCGCTCCCCGAGATGAGCGGGCGGCGGCGCGCGGCGCTCGGGCATGCGCTGCTGTTCGTCCTCGGCTTCTCGCTCGTCTTCGTGGTGCTCGGCGCCAGCGCCACCGCGCTCGGCCGGGCGCTCAATTACTACCAGCTCTGGCTGCAGCGCATCGGCGGCGTGCTGATCATCGGGTTCGGGCTCGTGTGCCTCGGCGTGATCAAGGTGGGGTTCCTGACCCAGGAGCGGCGCCTGCAGGTCGAGCGCAAGCCGGTCGGCTATCTGGGCTCGGCGCTGGTGGGCATGGCGTTCGGGGCGGGGTGGACGCCGTGCATCGGTCCGGTGCTCGGCGCGATCCTCGGGCTCGCGGCCACCTCCCAGGACCTCTCGCGCGGGATGCTGCTCCTCGGCGCCTACTCGGCGGGGCTGGCGGTGCCGTTCCTCCTCGCCGCGGTGGCGCTCGACTCGTTCCTGGAATGGTTTCAGCGGTTCCGGCAGTATCTGCCGTGGGTCATGCGGGTGAGCGGGATCCTGCTGATCTTCGTGGGTATCCTGATGGTCACCGGTGAGTTCACGCGCCTGGCGGGCTGGCTGCAGCAGTTCACGCCGGACATGGTGCGCGAAAAGATCTAGCGGCCGGCGCTTTCCTCCTCCAGCTCCTCCTCCAGCTGCTGCCGTCGGAGCAGCTCCCAGTAGCGTCCGCCCCGCGCGATCAGCTCCGCGTGCGCGCCCTCCTCCACGATGCGCCCCTCGTCGAGCACGAGAATCCGGTCGGCGTCCCGCACCGCGGCGAGCCGGTGCGAGACCACGATGCTGGTGCGACCGGCGAGCGCCCCGCGCAGCGCGCCGAGGATCTTCGCCTCGGTGTGGGCGTCCACCGCGCTCAGTGCGTCGTCCAGGACGAAGACCGGCGGTTCCTGGGCGAGCGCGCGGGCGATGGCGCTGCGCTGCTTCTGGCCGCCCGAGAGGTTGATCCCCCGTTCGCCCAGCATGGTGTCGTAGCCATCGGGCAGGGCCGGCAGCGCCTCCGTGAGCTGCGCCACTTCCGCGACCCGCTCGAGCCGGCCGTCGTCGGGCGCACCGAGAAGGACGTTGTCGCGCAGCGTCTCGCTGAACAGGAACGTCTCCTGCGGCACGAAGCCGATCGCCGCCCGCAGCGCCCCGGTCGGAAGCCGGCGGATGTCGACACCGTCGAGCAGAACGGCGCCGCGATCGGGATCGTAGGCGCGTACGAGGAGGTCCACCAGAGTGGACTTGCCGGAGCCGGTGGCGCCCACCACCGCCAGCGATCGTCCCGCCTCGACCCGGAAGGAGATCGCCTGCAGTACCGCGCCGCGCTCCCGGGCGCCTGGGTAGGCAAACCACACGTCGCGAAACTCCACCGACCGACCGCCCCGGGCGGGTGGCAGCACCGCCGGCTCGGCCGGCTCGGCGATCGCCACCGGCTCCCGAAAGAGCTGGTTGATGCGGCCCATCGAGGCGGCGCCCCGCTGGACCAGATTTACCGCCCAACCGAGCGCGATCATCGGCCAGACCAGCATGGCCAGATACACGCCGAATGCGACGAATTCGCCGACGCTGACGCTCCCGGCCATCACCAGGCGCCCGCCCACGTACAGGACCACCAGCCCGCTCAAGCCGCCCAGCAGTCCGAGCACGGGGTAGAAGAGTCCCTGCACCCGCGCGAGGCTCAGGTTCCGGTCGAGGTAGTCGTCGCTCAGCCGCTCGAAGCCGGCGGTCTCCGCGCGTTCCTGCCGGTACGCCCGCACGACCCGCACGCCCGACAGATTCTCGTGGGCGTGGCTGGTGAGCTCGCTGAACTGCTCCTGAATGGCCTGGCTCCGCCGGTGAATTCGCTGTCCGAGCGACACCATCACGACCGGCAGCCCCAGCAGCGGCAACAGGGCCAACAGCGTCAGGCGCATGTTGATGGCCGCCATCGCGGGTGCAATTAGCAACGCCCGCATGGTAGTATCCATCAAGTACATCATGGCCGGACCGGCCACCATCCGGACCGCGAGCAGGTCGTTGGTGGTGCGGGCCATCACATCGCCGGTCGGATAGCGGTCGTAGAATTCGGCCGACATCCGCTGCAGGTGGCGGTACAGCTGGTCCCGGAGGTCCGTCTCGACGCGGCGGCTTCCGCTGTTGAGGAGCTGGCGCATCCCGTAGCGGCCCACGCCGCCCACGAGCGCGACGGCGAGGAGCAGTCCCACGGCGGTTCGCACCGCCTGGAAGCCGCCGCCGGTGCGCAGGGCATCGATGCCATGCTCGATGAACTTCGGGCCCAGCGTCGTAAAGAAGTTGGAGACGACCACCAGGGTCATCCCGAGCGCGTACTCGCGGCGGTAGGGTCGGAGGTAGGGCAGGAGGGGGCGCAACTCGTTCATGATCGGTGCAATGTCACCGCGTCACGAGACCCCTGCAAGTCACATCATTGAGGAGGAGACGATGTCCAGATCGATGCTCGCGGCGCTCACGCTGCTGGCGGTAGGGGCATGCGGGGGTGGAGACAAGCGGCCGGTTGCGTCCGCCGACAGCCTGAGCCGCGACCTGCAGCTGGCTCCGGTGGACACGACCGCCGAGCTGAACGACCGGCCCGGCGACGTCGCCGCGGCGCCCGCCCCGGCGGCGGCCCCGGCGCCGGCGGCGCCCAAGCCGAAGCCCGCGCCCAAGCCGGCCGCTTCGACACCGGCCCCGGCGCCCGCCGCGCCGGCGCCGGCATCGCCCGCTCCCGCACCGTCGCCCAGCGGGCTCGCGGCCGGCGCGTCCTTCTCGGCCTCGACCGACGCCGAGATCCGCTCGCACAAGAACAAGGTGGGCGACGAGGTCATGGCCTCCATCGCGACTGACGTCAAGGACGCATCGGGTCGGGTGGTGATTCCCGCCGGCTCAAAGGTCACGTTGCAGGTCACCGCGATCAAGGAATCGGAGAACAAGGGCGACACGACCGGCACCCTGACCCTCAAGCCGACGGCCATCTCCATCAACGGCACCTCCCAGCCGCTCGCCGCGTCGATCTCGGGCGTGAAGACGGAGCTGCAGGGCCGGGGCACCAACGCGGGTGACATCGCCAAGGTTGGCGCGGGCACGGCCGCGGGGGCCATCGTGGGCCGGGTCCTCGGGGGCAGCAGCAAGGGCGCCATCATCGGCGGCGTCATCGGCGGCGCGGTCGGCACCCAGCGCGCGGTCGAAACCAAGGACCGCGACGTCGTCGTACCCGTCGGCACGACGGTCATGCTCACTCTGGACGAACGGCTGGTGGCGGGAGGCTGACGCTCGACCGGCACGTCAGGCGAACGGCAAGGGGGCATGACACCAGTCATGCCCCCTTGCGCGTGCTCAGAACCCCGACCCGCCACCCCCGCGCCGCGGATCGCTGACCCCCTGCCACCCGGACGGGGTCCGGATGATCGCCTCGACATCTCCCCAATAGCCGCCGGCGCCGATGGCGTGGCCCCGGGCCCGTAGACTGTCGAGCGTGGCCGGAGGAAGTCCGTCGCGCTCGAGGCGCAGCGTGTCCGGCAGTCCTTGATGGTGGATGCGCGGCGCCGCGACCGCCTCGGGCAGCGGCATCCCGTGGTCGATGACGTTGGAGATCACGTGGTAGACCATCGTGATGATCCGCGGCCCGCCGGGGGTGCCTACCACCAGGAGCAGCCTGCCTTCCGGATCGAGAACGATGCTCGGCGTCATCGCCGAGAGCATGCGCTTACCCGGCGCGATGGCGTTCGCCTCCCCCTGCACGAGCCCATACAGATTCGGCTTGCCCGGCGCGGTGGCGAAGTCGTCCATTTCGTCGTTGAGGAGAAAGCCCGCCCCCGTCACCGTGACGGCGCTGCCGTAGCTGTCGTTGAGGGTCGTGGTGGTGCTGACGGCGTTGCCCTCCTGGTCCACGACGGAGTAGTGGGTGGTCGAGGCGCCGGTGCGGGGTCCGGGCGCAAACGCCGGGGTGGGCGTCGCCCGCGGGCCGATGCCCCGGCGCAGTTTGGCCGCGTAGGCTTTCGAGAGCAGCCGATCGGTGGGATTCCGCACGAAGGCCGGGTCGCCGAGGAAGGTGTTGCGATCGGTGAACGCCCGGCGCATCGCCTCGGCCTCGAGGTGCACCAGCGCGGGCGAGCCGAACGGTGGCAGCGGCCGGTAGCCCTCCATGATGTTGAGGATCTCGCCCATCGTGACCCCGCCCGACGAGGCCGGCGGCATCGAGTAGATCGTGTAGCCGCGGTAGGGGATCGCGATCGGCTCCCGCCAGATCGCCCGGTAGGCGGCCAGATCCTCGAGCGAGATGAGCCCACCTCCGCGGGCCATCTCGGCCACGATGAGGTCGGCCACCCGGCCGCGATAGAACCCGTCGGCGCCACGCGCGCGAATCGCTTCCAGCGTGGCGGCGAGATCGGGCTGGCGGAGCGTCGAGCCCGGCGCGGGTGGAGACCCGTGGGGCAGGAAGCTGGCGCGCGAAGCGGGAAACCGCACCAAGCGTGCACTGTCGCCACGGATGGACTCGCTCCGGTACGTGTCCACCTCGAATCCTTCGTGTGCCAGCCTGATGGCGGGCGTGATCAGCGCCGCGAGCGGGAGTCGGCCGAAGCGACGGTGCGCCTCGGTCAGCCCGGCTACCGCGCCCGGCACCCCGGCCGCGAGGGGGCCGGTGAGGCTCAGCTCGGTGGGCTCGCCCTGGTCGTCGAGGTACATGTCGCGCGACGCGCCGGCGGGGGCGGTTTCGCGATAGTCCAGGGTTCGGACCGTCCCGTCCCCGAGCCGGATCACCATGAAGCCGCCGCCGCCCAGGTTGCCGGCTTCCGGATGCACCACCGCCAGTGCGAACCCGACGGCGACGGCCGCGTCCACGGCGTTGCCACCCTGCTGGAGAATCTCCCTGCCCACGTCGCTCGCGATCCCGCTCCCCGACACCACCATCGCGCTGGAGGCTTCGGTGACCCGGGCGCGTCCGGTCCAGGCCCAGTCGGGGGCGATACCCTTCGCCGGCGCGGCGACGCCGGCGGCACTGCGGTGACCGCAGGCCGGCACGGCCAGCAGGACGAGCGGAACGAGGAGACGGTCCAGGCGCACACGGACCTCGGCGAGAGAGTGGAAGGTGGTGGGAGGTTGATCCCCGGCGCGCACACGATCTAATTTAGCCGTGCCCGACGACAACCTCGACCCGCGCCTGACCGAACGGCGCAACCCGCGCAGCGCCACCGTCGATACGTTTTCCGCCCTGGAGATCGTCGAGCTGATCGGTGCGGAGGACGCCACCGTGCCCACGGCGGTCGCGGCGGCGCGGTCGGAGATCGCCGGCGCCATCGTGTTGATCGAAGCGGCGTTCCGGGCGGGTGGCCGCCTCCTGTACGTCGGGGCCGGCACGAGCGGTCGGCTGGGAGTGCTCGATGCGGCCGAGTGTCCGCCGACCTTCGGGACTTCACCCGACATGGTGGTCGGCATCATCGCCGGCGGCTATCCCGCCCTGGTCAAGTCGGTGGAGGGCGCCGAAGACGACGTCAACGCCGGCCTGGGCGAGATGGATGCTCGGCGGGTGGGGCCCGCCGACGTGGTCGTCGGCATCGCGGCCAGCGGGACGACCCCCTTCGTTCGCGCCGCGCTGTCCCGGGCCCAGACCCTGGGCGCCGGGACCGTGCTCGTCTCGATGTCCGAGCCGTCCCGCCTGCTGCGCGAAACCTGCGACGTGTGCATCGTCGTGCCCGTCGGCCCCGAGGTGGTGACCGGCTCGACCCGCATGAAGAGTGGCACCGCCACCAAGCTCGTGCTCAACGCGCTCACCACCGGGGCCATGATTCGGCTGGGAAAGACCTATGGCAACCTGATGGTCGACCTCCGGGCGTGGAACGATAAGCTGGTGGACCGGAGCGAGCGCATCCTGATGGAAATCGCGGGCCTCGGCCGCGACGAGTCGCGCGCGGTGCTCGAGCGGGCGGGCGGGAGCGTGAAGACTGCGATCGTGATGGCCCGGCGCGGGGTGGAGCGCGACGCGGCCGAGCGCCTGATCGAGGAGCACGCCGGCCGCCTCCGGCCCATCGTGGGCGACCCGCCGCCGGTGCGCTCCTCGTGACCGAACGCCCCACGCTCGCCGTCGGGTTGATGTCGGGCACCTCGCTCGACGGGATGGACGCGGCGCTGGTGCGGCTCCGCGGGCCGACGCACGCGGAGCTCGTCGATTTCGTCACCCGCCCCTACGCCGCCGACGAGCGCGGGGAGCTGCGACGGGCGCTCGCGGGCGGCGATGCGCCGTCCCTCGCCCGGCTCCACGTCCGGATCGCCGAGTGGGCGGCCGAGGCGGTCGAAACGCTCCTGGCGCAGGCGCGGGTGGCGGCGTCCGAGCTCGAGCTGATCGCCTTCCACGGCCAGACCATCTGGCACGAGCCGCCAATCGTCACCTGGCAGCTCGGCGAGCCCGCGGTGCTCGCCGAACGATTCGGCGTGCGGGTGGTCAGCAACTTCCGCGCGCGCGACGTCGCCGCCGGGGGGCAGGGCGCGCCGCTGGTTCCGATGGCGGACGTGCTGCTGTTCGCCTCGGACGAGGGTCCCCGCGTGCTGCTCAACCTCGGCGGCATGGCGAATCTGACCTACCTGCCGCGACGCGGACAGGAGGCCGGCGTCCTCGCGTTCGATACGGGGCCCGGTGTCGCGGTGATTGATGGCGTGGCACGGCAGGTGGATCCCCGCCGCGCCTACGATCGGGACGGGCTCATCGCCGCGCGCGGCCGGCCGGACGAGTGGGTGCTGGCCGATCTCCTCGCCGACCCGTACTTCGCGGCCCCGCCGCCCAAGAGCACCGGCCGCGAGCGGTTCGGCGACGCCTACGCGGCGGCGTTGCACGCCAAGGTCCCGGGCCCCGACGGGGTCGCGACGGCGGTGGAGCTCACGGCCCGGACGGTCGCCGCCGCCGTGGCCGGGTGGACGCCGCACGGCACCGAGGTCGTCGCTTCGGGCGGCGGCTGCCACCACCCGGGCCTGATGGCCTCGCTGGCGCGGCACCTGGCCGCCGCCGGCGGGTACCAGCTTCGGCCGTTCGGCGAGTTGTTCTTTCCTGGCGACGCGAAGGAAGCGGTCGCCTTCGCCCTGCTCGGGTATCTCACACTGCACGGCCAGCCCGGCAACCTTCCCGCCGCCACCGGGGCGAGCGGCTCCCGCGTCCTCGGCACGGTGACCCCCGCATGACATCGGTTTCGCCCGCCCTCGATCCTGGCCGCCTCATCCTTCCCGCGCTCCGCGCCGGCCCGGATGGGGGCTTCGGCCATGAGGCGGCCCGCATCGCCGACGCGCTCGACCTGGGCGTGGGCGGCTTCATCGTCTTCGGGGGCACCGCGGAATCGGTCCGCCGCCTGACTGCCGACCTGTTTCGCCGCGCGGGCCGCCCACTGCTGATCGCGTCGGATCTCGAGCGCGGGGCGGGGCAGCAAGTGGAGGGCCTCACCCAGTTCCCGCCGCCGCTGGCCCTTGCCTCGCTCGGCGATGCGGAGGTGGTGCGTTGGGCGGGCGCCGTGACGGCCCAGGAGGCGCGCGCCGTCGGCATCAACTGGATCTTCGCGCCCGTGGGGGATCTCGACATCCTGGCCGACAACCCCATCGTGCAGACGCGGGCGTTCGGCCCCGATCCGGATCGCGTGGCGAGCCTCGTGCGCACCTGGATCGAGGGTTGTCAGCACGCCGGCGCGCTCGCCTGCGTGAAGCACTTTCCCGGTCACGGGCGCACTACCGTCGATTCGCACATCGCGCTTCCGGTCGTGCCCGATTCCGTGGCGACCCTGCGCGAGAGCGACCTCCTTCCGTTCGCCATCGCCGTCGAGAGCGGGGTGGCCTCCGTGATGACCGCGCATGTGGCATATCCGGCATTGGACCCGTCGGGCATGCCGGCCACGCTCTCGCCGCCCATCATGGCCGAATTGCGGGAGCGTCTGGGCTTCGACGGCCTGGTCGTCACCGACGCGCTGATCATGGACGGCGCACTGATGGGGCGCCGCGAATCCGACGCGGCGGTCGAGGCCATTCGGGCCGGCGTGGATCTCATTCTCTACCCCAACGACGCGCGCCGCGTGCGGGACACGCTCGAGCAAGGGCTCGCGAGCGGCGCCCTCCCCGCGACGCGGCTCGTGGAGTCGCTCCGGCGCTACGACGCCGCGCTCACCGCCGCCACCTGCCCCACGCCGCCCGTGTCCCGGGGGCCGTTCGATTCCGCCGACGCGCTGGCCGACGCCCTGCTCGAGCACGGCCTGCTGCGCGGCTCGGCGCCGAAGCTGCACGGGCCGCTCGACCTGATGGTGGTGGACGACGATCTGGGTGGACCCTATCCCCCGGGTCCCACCGAGTACACCCGCCAGACGCTGGGCAACGACAAGGTCGGTCGGTACGACGGCGGCTCGCGCGTGGTGCTCGCCTTCGCCGAGCCGCGCGCTTGGAAGGGACGCTCCGGGTTCAGCGCCGAGTCGCGCGACGCGCTGGCGCACGCGGCCCCCGACGCCGACCTGGTGGTGCTCTTCGGCCACCCGCGGCTGCTGCCCGAGCTGCCGAGCGAAGCGCCCGTCCTGCTCGCCTGGCACCGGCAGCGGTTGATGCAGGAGGCTGTAGGGCGATGGTTGGCAAGGCGGCTCGGCGGATAGTGCGGTCGTGGGACGGTCGCGCCGCGCCAAGCGTCGCCATCGGCGTCGGGACCGCGCCGGTCACTCGAAGGAGGCGTTCCGGATCCGGGGGAGGAGCAGGTACGCAGGCAGGCCGATCAGGAACGTGAAGAGGAAGTACCCTGCAAACCCGAGCCGCTCGGCCAGCACCCCGGACAGAAGGCCCGCCGCCCACCGGCTCAGCGCGAAGACCGCGCTCAGCACTGCGAACTGGGTCGCGGCATAGCGGCGCTCGCAGACCGACATCAGGAACGCGAGAAACGCGGCCGTGCCCAGCCCCGCGGCGAAATTCTCGAACAACGCCGCCGCGGTGATCGGTCCCTTGCTCGCCCCGGTGGCGGCCGCGGCGTAGCCGAGGCTCGAGAGCAGCTGCACCAATCCCAGCGACCACAGCGCGTGAAAGATGCCCACCCGGGTCGCAATCAGCCCTCCGAGCGCGGCCCCGGCGAGCGTCGCCAGCAGCCGCCCCGTCGTGAGGGCCGCGATCTGGTCGAGCGTGAAGCCGCTGGCGACCCAGAACGGCTTCGTCATGGGGTCCATGGCCGAGATGTCGAGCTTGAACAGCAGGGCGAACAGGACAACCGCCCAGATCCCCGGCCGTGCGAAGAGCACCCGAATCGGCTCGGCCAGGGTGGCCGGGTGCGCGCTCTCGCGACGAGGCGAGGGCAGGACCAGAGCCGCCAGCGCGAGCGCCCCGAGCAGGGCGGCGCCGGCGATGAACGCCGCCCGCCATCCCTGGCGCGCCGCCACCCAGACGAGCAGCGCGCTGCTCACGAAGCTGGCGCTCCGGTAGGCGCCGATCCGCACCGAGTTGGCGACGCCGAGCTCGCGCCCGTGCGTCGTCTCGATGGTGTAGGCGTCGATGGCGACGTCCTGCGTGGCCGAGAGGGTGACGTAGAAGAGGAGCAGGGCGCCCAGCTGCCCGGCATGCCGCACGGGATCGGCGCCGGCCAGCATCGCCGTCGTCGCGGCCAGCAGGCCGAGGCAGATGCGGATCCACGATCCCCGGCTCCCGAGCCGGTCCACCAGCGGCGCCCACAGAAACTTGAGCACCCAGGGCAGCGAGGCGCCCGAGGCGAGCCCGATGCCGGCCAGGCTCATGCCCGACGCAGCCAGCCAGACGGGTACCGTCTCGGTAAAGAAGAAGTAGGGCAGCCCCGAGGCGAACGAGAGCGCCCCTACCCAGCTCAGCCGCGTGGCCAGCCGGGCTTCGGTCGAAGTGGTCAGAGCCAGACCGCCAGCAACGCCGCGATCAGGCAGAGCACCGCCGCCATGAGGAGGAGCGCGCGCCCCCGGCTCCCGAGCGCGGTGGGCGGCGGCGCCGACGTCACGGCGGCGCCGATCATCACCGGGACCGGCTCTTCGTCGGTGAGCTCGGCGTCCGGCAGATTGTAGACGGCGTACCCCACGTCTTCGGCCGCGTTGGGCTCGGGGAGGCCCTCGCCTTCGAAATGCGCGGCGACGACCGTGATGTTGTCGGGGCCGCCGCGCTCGTTGGCCTGGTCAATGAGCGCCGTGCAGAGATCGGCGAGCTCGGGATGTTGCGCCGACATCCCCGGAAACTCCTCGCGGCGCACGAGCCCGGACAGCCCATCCGAACAGATGATGAGGGAGTCGCCACGCCGGAGGGCCTGGTGGGTGAGGTCGACCTTCACGCGCGGATCGGGGCCCAGCGCCTGCAGGATGATGTTCCGCCGCTCGCTCTGCTCGGCTTCCTCCTCGGTCAGCTCCCCCGCATCCACCAGGCGCTGCATCAGCGACTGGTCCTTCGTGAGCTGGATCGCCTCCCCCTGCCGGATCAGGTAGGCGCGGCTGTCGCCGATCTGGGCCAGGTAGAGATCGGGGCCGTAGACGCCGGCGGCGGTCACCGTGGTTCCCATGCCCCGCACCTCGGGATGTTCCCGGGCGTAGCCGTAGATTTGCTGGTTGGCGAGCTCGACCGCTTCCTTCATCCGGTAGGCAAATCGTTCGGGGGAGGAATCGTCGTCGGCGGCCCAGACGGTCGCGAGATGGCGGTAGATGAGATCGGAGGCCATCGCACTGGCAAGCTCGCCGGCCGCCGCGCCTCCCATGCCGTCCGCCACCATGAAGAGGGAGCCGCGCGGTCCGACCTCGTGTCGGCGGACTTCGGGATGGAGGCTGGCGTTGCCGGTGCTCAGATCGGCGACCAGAAAGGTGTCTTCGTTGTGATCGCGGGTGCGCCCGAGATCGGTCTTCCCGTAGACGGACACCTGCACCGAGCCGATCGTCACACGCACTCCAGCGGCGTCCAACACCGCTGACCGTCGGCGGGACTGTGACAGGCAGCGACAGCGAGAGTCACTCGGTCGGTTCCTTCCGATGATCCACGGCGGTGACGGGAGAGTGTGACGAATCTAGGAGCGCCCCGAACGAGCGTCAACTTCCGCTTGTCGTAAGTCTCAGCCAATGTGTACCTTGCATCGATGAACATCCCTTGCCTCGCGCGACGTTCCACCGCGGTGGTCGCCTGCGCGAGCCTGTTCGGGGGTGCCTGCGCCCGCGGTACGTCCGCTCCCGTGGCACCCGTGGTCGGTGCGCCGTCGCCGGTCGCGGGGGGCGTGCCCGCCGAGTCGCTGTCGTCCTCACCGTCGCTGCCCGCAATCAAGCCGGTCCGGGGACCGCTGTCGCTCCGGGTCATGTATCCTCCGCCGGAAGCCGTGCTCCGCGTCCGCGATTCGACCTTTCTGTTCGGATCGGCCGGCAGCGGCGACGCGCGGGTGACGATCGACGGTCAGCCCGCCAGGGTGTGGCCGAACGGGGCCTGGCTGGCGTACATCGCGCTTCCCATGGACTCGCTGATGCAGCTCCGGATCGAGGCGACGCGCGACAGCGATGTCGTGTCCCTGGTCTACCCGCTCCGGCGTGTGGTCCGGGACGCGGGCCGGCTGACGGTGGGCTCGGTCTGGCTCGATTCGCTGTCGCTGGCGCCGGCCGGCCGGCTGTGGCTGTCGCGCGGGGAGTACATCCCGCTGACCGCCCGGGCCAGCGAGGGCGCCGAGGTCCGGCTCCGGCTGATGGACGGCACGGTGGTGCCGCTCACCCCCGAGCCGGGCGCCCTCGAGGTCCCCGCCGAGGTCCGGGGGTTCGAGCGTGACACGACCCGGCTTCGGACACCCGTGGTTCGCGACCGCTACGTCGGCTTGCTCCGCGGACGATCGGTGGGGCCCGACCCCGGTCCGATCCTGCCGCTGCCATTCGCGCTCACATCTCCCGATACCTCGTGGGCCGTCGTCGAGGCTATCCACGGGACGGACACCGCACGGGTCCGCTGGCCGCTTCAGGTGGCCGTGCTGGACAGCCTGCCCCTGGTGGCGGAGTTGGACGACGACACGACCAGCCAGGCCACCGCCGATAGTCTCACGATCGGGCGCGCGCTCCCGGGCGGCACGTACGCCTGGTTCTTCCCCTCGGGCACTCGGGCGGCCGTCACCGGGCGCCGGGACGCGGACCTCCGTCTCCGCCTGTCGGAGCGCGCGGAGGCCTGGGTGCCGGCGGCCGAGGCGAGGCCACTCGCGCCCGGCGGCCCGGCGCCGCACGCGGTGGTGGGCTCCATCAGCGTGGTACCCCGGGCCGACCGCGCGACGGTGCGCATCCCGCTCGGCCAGCGAGTGCCGTTTCGCGTCGAGGAAGGCGACCGGTCGCTCCTCGTGACCATCTACGGCGCCTCGGGCGATGTGGATTGGATCCGGTACGGGGCGGCCGATTCGCTGCTCCGCCGCGTGAGCTGGCGCCAGTCGGCGGCCGACGAGGTGGAGATCGCCTTCGAGCTCACCCGCCCGGTGTGGGGGTATCGTGCCCGCTGGGACGGGAGCGACCTGTTGCTGGAGATCCGACGCCCGCCGGCCATCGATGACGGCGATCCGCTGCGCGGCCGCCTGATTGCGGTGGACCCGGGGCATCCGCCGGGGGGCGCCATCGGTCCGACCGGATTGCGCGAAGCGGAAGCCAACCTCGCCGTTGCCCTCGAGCTCCGGCGCATGCTCGAGAGCGCCGGGGCCCGCGTGCTCATGACGCGGACGAGCGACAGCGTGGTGGCCCTGTGGCCGCGCGTCGCGCTGGCCGAGCGCGCCGACGCCGACGTGCTGATCTCGATTCACAACAACGCGCTCCCGGACGGCCTCAATCCGTTCGTTAACAGCGGCACCAGCGTCTATTACAACCAGCCGCGGAGCGCCCCGCTGGCCCGGGCGATCCAGACCGCGCTGCTCCGGCGCCTGGGGCTCCGCGATCTGGGTTTCGGCCGGGGCGACCTGGCGCTGGTCCGCGGCACCTGGATGCCGTCCGTGCTCACCGAGGGTCTTTTCATGATGCTGCCGGACCAGGAGGCCGCGCTCCGGGAGCCCGAGGGCCAGCATCGGTATGCGCAGGCGGTGCTCGAGGGTTTGCGGAAGTACCTTCAGGAGTATGCTCGGGGATCCTGAGCGCCTCCGCCCCCGTGTGGTCCGTCCAGCCGCCGTGGCGTCTCCTACAGCGAATCCCGCCCCGCCGCCGGATCCCCCGACGAGGCGACGGAGCCCTCCCGGATCGTCCGCATGAGGATCTCCCTGATGGCCGTTGTCCCCGGCTTGCGTCTCGCGTCCCTCGTGGTCGCGCTGATGGTCGCCGCCGTGCCCCACCCACTTTCTGCCCAGGCCGCCGCCGAGCGCGCCGCGCTGGAGCGCTTCCGCGATTCGCTCTCGTCCACGGCTGACTCGACCGGGCTGCTCGACCTCGAGCGGCGGATGATCGAGCTGGCCAAGTCGGAGCGGAGCAACCCGCTGGTCCATCTGAAGCTGGGCTTCCTGTCGGTGCGCCTGGGCGATCTCGGGGGGCAATCGCACTACGACGACGCCGCCTCCGAGTTCCAGTGGGCGATCGACCTTCAGCCGACCTGGCCGTACCCCTGGTACGGCATGGGACTGGCCGAGTACGGGGTCGGCGATTCGCAGATCTCGTTCGTCACCGGCCTCAAGACGATGCTCGGCAAGGACGCCCTCACCCGATCGGCGATGGCGTTCGCGAAGTCGGCGGAGGTCGACCCGAGCTTCGTGCGGGGGCTGGTGGATCTGTCGAACACCGCGCTGCGCCAGCGCGTCAACATCAAGCTCGGCGTCGCGCTCGACGCGCTCCGGCGGGCGGAGGCGACCCCGGCGGCTCGCAATCCGGAGGTGCTCCTGGCGCGCGGTCGGGTCGAGCGAGAGGTGGGCGACGCCGATTCGGCACTGACGGCATTCCAGGCGTACCTCGACCGCGGTGCCAGCCGGAGCCTCGGGCAGCTCGAGATCGCCCGCACGCTCTTCCTCCTCGGCCGATTCGACGGCGTGGAGCCGTACTACGACGGGGCGGCGTCCGAGGACCCCGTGACCGTCGCAGGGTACCGTGGGGATCTGGCCACCATCGCCTCGGACAGCGTGCTTCGGGAGTTCGATGCGCAGGCGGGCCCGCAGCGCGCCGCGTATCTCCGGCGCTTCTGGTCGGAGCGCGACCGGACGGAGCTGAGGCCCGACGGGGAGCGGCTGCGAGAGCACTATCGCCGGCTGTTCTACGCCCGGAAGAACTTTCAGCTCACCTCGCTCAACCGCCATTATGACATCGTCGAGCGCTACCGCTCCGGCAGCCGGGACTTCGACGACCGGGGCGTGATCTACCTCCGCCACGGCGAGCCGAGCACGCGCGCCACCTACGCCGCACCGGGCCTCGAGCCGAACGAGTCGTGGCGCTACACCCGCCCCGAAGGCGACCTCATCTTCCACTTCGTCGCGCGCGAGGACGTGCAGGACTTCAAGCTGGTCGAAAGCCTGTTCGACGTGCTCGGGTTCAGTGAGGCGATCGCGCTGCGCGGCGATCGGGCCGGCGACCACCCGGTGGCCGAGCAGCTCATGCTCTCCCGCGAGCGGCTCTCGCCGATCTACCAGCGGTTGCAGAATGCCGGGACCATCGGGCAGGGACAGTACCAGACCGAAGAGCGGCGACTGGGGCAGACCAGCATCGCGCTCGGGACCAGCACGGACAGCTACGAGCTCCGGTTCGCGCGCGAGCTCAAGGTGCGGAGCGACGTCCTGGCCGTCGGGCGCGACTCGGCCGGGACGCTCGTCCAGATCACCTACGCCATCGCAGGGAAGGGGCTCGAGCCGGTCACGGTGACGCGCGGGTTTCTCTACTCTGTACGGGTCCGCTTCACGGCCAGCGACCCGACGGGCCGCGTCGTCGCGTCGCTGGACACGACTCGGCATTTCGTCGCCCCCGAGCCCGTGCCCGACGGCGAGCACCTGGTCGGGCGCGTCGCGGTTCCGGTCCCAGCCGGCCGGTACGAGTATCGCCTGGCCATCCAGCAGGGCGAGGACGCGGGCGTCGTCCTGCCGCGCGATACGGTGCGGGTCGGCGGTCCGACCACCGCGGCCCTCGCCTTGAGCGACCTGGTGCTGGGGAGCCGCAGCGCCAACCTGGCCTGGCAGCGCTCGGAAACGGATACGGTGCTGTTCAACCCGCTGCAGACGTTCAAGCGCGGCGACGAGATGCAGCTCTACTACGAGGTGAACGGGCTGGAGCCGGGGCGGCCCTACGAGGTGCGCGTGGCGGTGAAGCGACAGAAGGGTGGCGGCGGTCTCTTCCGGAAGATCTTCGGCGGTGGTGGCGCCGCCCTCAGCCTCAAGTTCGACGCCCAGGCGAGCTCGTCGCTCGAATCGGCGCACCGCACCCTACAGCTCGATCGGTTGTCGCCGGGCAATTACGTGCTGGACGTGTCGGTGACCGACGAAGGCCACCGGAAGGATCAGCGCCTGCGGGCCTTTGAGGTAGTCAAGGACCAGTAGCGGCGGCTACCGCGGCCAGGCGTTCGGCCGGGCGTGGGTCAGCACCAGGAGCGGCTGCACCAGCGTCTCCGCCTTCACCTGAGCCTCGACCTGTACCAGGTGCTGGGTGACGCCGGTGTTCGTATCGAAGGTGGCGATGTGCATCAGCAGCGACGACAGCGGCCGATCCTCCGGATCGGCCTTGCTGTGTTCCGCGGCCACGGTCGGACTGCCGGACCCCAGCGTGATGCGGGCGTGCCCGAAGAGCCAGAGCGGCGCGCCGTCGAGGGCGCGGAGGAGCCGCTCGTTCAGCGGCAGGCTCTCGCCGTGCAACGTGATCAGGCCGAGGGCCGGGTGGTCGGTGTACCGCCGGGCATGCACGACGAAACCATAGCTGAAGGCCGGATCCTGGCCCGCCGCGCGGCGGAGGGCGGCGCGCAGCTTCTGCTGGCTGAAGGCGATCGTGTGATACGGAACCACGGTGTCTCCGGTCGAGCGGTGGGGTCGAGGTGGCCGTCGCCGCCCCGGTGCCCGGGCGGTCTTGGCAGAAGCTGCATGGGTCGTGCCAACTGCGCGCCCGCCCGGCGGCCGACCGGGCGCGCGGGGGGCTCGTGCCGACCGCAACGGCTCTCGCGAGACGCCATGCGATTCCGCTTGACTCCCCCGACCGGCAGGATAGCTTGCGCGGATGTTCTGCTCCCGTTGCGGCAGCGAGATCACCGGCAAATCGAAGTTCTGTCCCTCCTGTGGTCTCGATCTCATGGCGACGACACCCGTTCACGCGATCGCCACGGGGGCGCTCCATGAGACCGATCTCGTGCGCGAGGCCCTGGCGGCCGAGTACGAGATCATCGAGGAGTTAGGGCGGGGCGGGATGGCGTTGGTCTACCGCGCGCGGGACCGCCAGCTGGAGCGCGAGGTGGCCGTCAAGGTCCTGCCGTTCTCGCTGGCCTTCGACGCCGAGTTCGTGGAGCGGTTCCAGCGGGAAGCGCGGACGGCGGCCCAGCTGGAGCACCCGAACATCATTCCGATCCACCGGGTCGGCCGGGCCGGCCGGGTCATCTATTTCGTCATGAAGTTCCTCCGCGGCGGCTCGTTGTCGACCGTGCTGCAGGAACGCAAGAAGCTCTTCCCGCCCGAGATCCGCCGCCTGCTGCTGGAGGCGGGGGGCGCGCTGGGCTACGCGGCCCAGCGCGGCATCGTCCACCGCGACATCAAGCCCGACAACATCATGTTCGACGAATTCGGTCAGTGTCTACTGACCGACTTTGGCATCGCCAAGGCGGCGTCGGGCCAGAAGCTCACGGGCACGGGGATGTCGATCGGCACGCCCCACTACATGAGTCCCGAGCAGGCCCGCGCGCAGGCGATTGATGGCCGCAGCGACATCTACAGCCTCGGCGTCGTGGCGTACCAGTGTCTCACGGGCACCGTGCCCTACGACGGCGAGGACAGCTTCTCGATCGGCTACAAGCACATCACCGAGCCGATTCCGGCGCCCTCGCTGATCACGGCGGACGAGCGGCGGATCTTCGAGGTGATCAAGCGGATGCTGATGAAGGATCCCGCCGACCGCTACCAGAGCTGCGAGGAGCTGGTGGCGTCGATCCAGGGGCAACCGACCGCCGCGCCGGGCGCGGTGCGGGCATCGGCCGCGGCGGCCACGGTCGGCGGGCGCTCCAGCGCGCCCACCGTCGCGAGCCCGATCGGCGGGATGCCGCCGATCGTGAGCCAGCCCACCACGCCGATCGAGTCGCCGCTCGTCAACCGGCGCGCCACGCCGCACGAGCGGCGCGACGCGCCCCGGCGGGTGGCCGATCGCTCCCTGGCCATGCGCGGGGCCGGCTCATCGTTCGCCTGGCTCTGGGTCGTGCTCGCGGTCCTCGGGGGGGGCGGGGCCGCCTACTATTATTACACGTCCCACGGTTTCGCGGCCGGCACCACCCCCGCCGACTCGTCGGCCGCCGCTTCCGATCCCGCCCCGCTTCGCGACACCACCGCCGCCCGCACACCCACTCTCCCCGCTGACAGCTCCACCCCCCGGGAGAAGGCCGGCGCCGTCCCGACGCCGTCCCGGCCGGCCGAGCCCGCGGGTCCGGCCGACACGACCCGGTCCGCGCCGACCGTGGCGGTGGACAGCGGCGCCGTTCGCAAC
>JBBQDU010000036.1:0-17981 GCA_038320055.1 Gemmatimonadales bacterium
GGCGACACGCTCTGGGATCTGGCCAAGCACTATCGCGGCGACCCGTTCCTCTGGCCCGACATCTACCGCCTGAACACGAGCGTCGTCGAAGACCCGCACTGGATCTACCCCGGCGAGGTCCTCGCGCTGTCCGGCAACGGCGGCGTGCCGTCCGTGCCGGCCACCGACACGCCCGAGCCGCCGGTCGCCATGGCGCCGGCGGAGTCCATGCCGGCCGCGGTCGTGCCGGTCGCGGACGTGGACCCCACGGCCGCCGAACGGGGCTCGCAGGCCACGCTGGCGCAGCTCATCGCGGTCTCGGCCAACGAGCCGGATGGCCAGGAGCCGGGGCTGTTCGGCGCCAAGCCGGCCCACATGCTCCAGGAAAGTCTCCGGGACTACACGCACCAGCCGTATCGCCCGCTCCGCCAGAGTGAGTTCTACTCCTCCGGCTTCCTCACCGAGAACCAGCGGATGCCGTTCGGCAAGGTGCTCGGGCCGGTCATCCCACAGCAGACCAGCGCGACCAGCACCGATGCCAACGCGCAGCCCTACAGCCTGATCGCGGTCGAGGCACCGCGTGGCGCCACCTATCAGATCGGCGATACGCTGCTCGTCGTGCAGCTGGGACGCGAGCTCAAGTCGCATGGCGAGGTGGTTCAGCCGACCGGTCTGGTCCAGATCGTCGATACGGTGCAGGGCCGGTACGTGGCGAGCGTGGTGGCCACCTACGGGCCGATCCGGAACGGGCAGCGCGTCCTGCCGGCGGAGAAGTTCACGCCCGCGGGCGAGGCCCACGCGGTGCCGGTCACCGAGGGGGTGCGCGCCACCTTCATCGGCGGCCCCGGGCGCCAGGACATGAAGGCGCTTCAGATGGTCGTGTTCATCGACAAGGGACGGCAGGATGGGGTCGCCCCGGGCGATCTCTTCGAGATCCGGCGCACCGCCGAGCGCCTGCCGGACGGCCGCCAGCTTATCAACGACGTCATGGCCACGATGCAGATCGTGCACGTTCGGGAGCATACGGCCACGGCGCGGCTTCTCAACATCCTCTCGCCGGACATCGCGCCGGGGACGGACGCGCGACAGGTCGCCAAGCTCCCGTCCTGACCTCCGGGAGCGGGGCGGTGGCGCGGCGCCGGGGGGGCTCCCCGGCGCCGCGTCGCGTTCGCCCCACCCGGTTCCGTGGTTCCTTCCGCGCTTCACGCATCTATATTGCGGGGCGGCAATTCCATTCCTTCGGCATTTCCCAGGTTGGAGAGATCATGACGAGTCGCGGCGCATGAGCGGGCGGGTCCTGGTGACGGGCGGGGCGGGGTTCATCGGCTCCCACATCTCGGAGGCATACCTCAAGGAGGGCTGGGAGGTCGTCGTGCTCGACGACCTCTCGCGCGGCCACGAGCGCAACGTCCCGAAGGGCGCCCGATTCGTCCGGGCCGACATCCGCTCCCCCGAGGCCCGGCAGCTCCTCGCCACCGGCAAGTTCGACGCGCTCAATCACCACGCGGCCCAGATCGATGTCCGCCTGTCGGTCGATCAGCCCGCCTACGACGCCGGCATTAACGTGGTCGGCCTGGTCAACCTGCTGGAAGGCGCGGGTGAAGGCGGCGTCAAGCGCGTGATTTTCGCCAGCAGCGGCGGCGTCGTCTACGGCGATCCCGAGGTCATCCCCACGCCCGAGACCGCTCCCAAGCTGCCCGTCTCGCCCTACGGGGTGAGCAAGCTCGCCGGTGAATTCTACCTGCGCGCCATCGGCGCCCTGCGCGGCTTCGAGGGCGTGGCCATGCGCTACGCCAACGTCTTCGGGCCACGGCAGGACCCCAAGTCGGAAGCCGGCGTCGTGTCGATCTTCGTGTCGCGTCTGCTCGAGAAGAAGCCCCTCGTGGTCTTCGGCGACGGCCGCCAGACGCGTGACTACGTGTTCGTGAAGGACGTGGCGCGCGCCAACGTCCTCGCGACCACCGTGACGCTGCCCACCACCGGCGAGTTCGACGCCCCGGCGTTCAACGTCGCCACGTCGATCCAGCGGAACGTGCTCGATCTGGCCCAGTCGGTCGGTCAAGTCATGGGCCGGAAGCCGGAGCTGGAGTTCGCGCCGGCCCGCCCCGGTGAGCTCTTCCGGAGTTCGCTCGACGTCGGCAAGGCCAAGGCCGTGCTCGGGTGGTCGCCCGAATGGACATTCGAGGACGGGCTCCGCCCCCTGGTGGAGTGGTTCGAACAGGAGGCGGCGTGATCCTGCAGGCCGGTGGTGCCATCCCGCGGACGGCCGTCGAGCTGGTCCTCACGGCCAGCATCGAGACCAAGATCGTGCTGGCCATTACCGCGATCTTCTCGCTCGTGTCCTGGTTCATCATCGTGCTGAAGTGGTGGCAGTTCCGGAGGCTCAACAAGCAGGCGGACAAGTTCTTCGCCGAAATGGAGCGGACCACCCGGCTGCAGGAAGCCTACCACGCCGTGATGAAGCAGCCGCCGTCGCCCTACAACCGGCTCTTCCGCGAGGCCATCACCTTCTACTCCGAGCTGCGCCCCGGCGTGCTGCGCGAGGAGCGCGGCGCCGACCGGAGCTCGCTCACGCCCACCCAGCTCGAGGCGCTCAAGATGGTGCTTGGCAAGGAAGTCGCGGCGGAGCGGGATCTGCTGGGCCACTACATCCCGTGGCTCGCGACGATCGGTGCCGTGAGCCCGCTGCTCGGCCTGCTCGGCACGACGCTCGGCATCATCAACGCCTTCACGGGGATCGCGACGAAGGGCTCGGGGAACCTGGCGGCGGTGGCGCCGGGGGTCGCCGAGGCGCTGGTGGCCACGTTCGGCGGCCTGGCCGCGGCCATTCCGGCCGTCATCGCCTACAACCTCTACGTCAACCGAGTCCGGCTCTTTGCGGGCGAGCTCGAAGGGTTCGCCAACGAGCTGATTGGGACGATGGCCCGAGAGGGGCTGATCTAGGTGGCGGCCGGGCTGGGTGGGGGACTGGGCAGCCAGCGCGGTGACCTGCCGCTCATGGCGGACGTAAACGTCACCTCGTTGGTGGACGTCATGCTGGTGCTGCTGATCATCTTCATGATCACGGCACCCATGATGCAGGGCGGGGTGGACGTGGAGCTGCCGCGCGCGGAAGCGCGGCCGCTCTCCCCGAAAGAGGGAATGGTGGTTACGGTCAACCGCGATGGACGCATCTTCGTCGACCAGACGTCCGTGTCGTACAATGATTTTCGGGTGACCTTCCGCTCCCTGGTGGCCACGCGAAAGCCCGCCGGCGTGTACCTCCAGGCGGACACCCGCGTGCCGTATGGACAGGTCGTCCGCGTGCTCGCGATCATCCGAGGCGCGGGGATCCAGAACGTCGGCCTCGTGGCAGCGGAGGAAGGGGCGCCGTGATTGTTCGCGCCGACCGTGGGCGCCCGCCGGGCACCACGGTTGGGGTCATCGGCACCCTGGTGGTCCACGCCGCCGCCGCCGCCTTCGCGTTCACTCAGGTGAACACGGTCAAGGCGGGGCCGCCCTCGTACGCGGTGGAGCTGGTGGCCGCGCCGGCGCCCGCGCCCAAGCAGCGGTTGGCGCGGGAGGCCGTGCCGACCCCGCCGCCGCAGGAAAAGCCGGCGCCGGTCAAGCCGCCGCCCAAGCCCAAGCCGGACAAGACGCCGGCGCCGCCCGCGCCCAAGCCGCCGCCGACCGAGACTCCGCGTGAGCCGCCTCCCCAGACCGCGGCCCCGGTGGCGCCGATCGAGGGCGAAACACCCAGCACGGGCTCGGACGTCGCCACGATCAAGACGCCCGGCCTCCAGTTTCCGTACCCGGAGTATCTCCGGAACATCGTGACCCAGGTGTACCGGAACTGGGACCGCGAGTCCGCCAAGCAGAACAGCTTCGCCGAGATCAGCTTCCTCATCCTGCGGGACGGCACCGTGCGGGACATCCGCTTCATCACCCGGTCCGGCAGTTTCGGCTTCGACCTCAGCGCGCAGGGCGCCGTCGAGGCGGCCGGGAACGCCGGCAGCTTCGGACCGCTGCCCGACGGGTGGGAGGCCGATGTCCTGCCCGTGAGCTTCTACTTCAAGCCCATTTCTCAATGACTCGACTGCTGACTCGCGCCGCCGTGCTGGCCCTCCTGGCCCCCCTCGCGTCCGTGCCCGCCGCCGCCCAGGATACCACGGCGGTGCGCGAAGGCGTGCGGATCGGCGTCGAGTACCAGCCAGGCGTCCGGCCTGGCCTGGTGGTGCTCCCGGGGTCCGGGCTCGACTCGGCTCGGGCGATCATCCGGCGCGATCTCGACTACAGCGACCGCTTCGAGATGATCCCCCTGGGCGACGCGCCGGGCGGCGACGGGGGCGTGGACAGCGGCCCCATCAACTACGGGATCTACCGGACGCTGGGCGCGCAATACGGGGTGGAGCTGGTGGAGGCGACCGGCGGGGTCACCGTCCGGCTGCATGACGTGCTCGCCTCGCGCGTCCGCACCCAGCAGAATTTCGTGCTGCCGGCTCCCTCCGATCCGGGGTATCGGCTCGAGCTGCATCGCGTGGCCGACGAGGTGGCGCGCTGGGCCACCGGCACCGCCGGCATCGCGGCGACCCGGTTGCTGTTCGTGTCCGGCGGCCGGATCTACCGCGTCGACAGCGACGGCGAGGCAACCACTCCCCTCACGCCGGCCGGCCAGACCGCGCTCTCGCCGGCCTGGGCGCCCGACGGACAGCGCTTTGCCTTCACCCAGCTCGGCGCGGGCCGCGGCCCCGTCGTGGTGCAGAGCCTGGCCGACGGCGCCACCACGCAGGCCCCGGGCACCGCCGCCAATCTCAACATCACGCCCGCGTTCTCGCCCGACGGCCGGCTGCTCGCGTACGCGCACGCCGACGAGAGCGGCACGGACATCTATCTGTCGAACGTGGCGGATCGCTGCTGCGCGCAACGCTTGACCGTAGGACGCTACGCGGACAACTTATCTCCAACGTTTTCACCAGATGGCCGCCGCATCGCCTTCATTTCGACGCGGGCGGGGCCACCCCAACTCTACGTCATGGCCGCCGACGGAACCGATCAGGAGCTGCTGGCACCGTTCGACTACGGTGCGACGGGCAGCTCGAACGCCCCCGAATGGTCGCCGGACGGAGCTAACGTCGTGTTCCATCGCGAGGTCGCCAGAAGTCCGCAGCTCGTTCTCGTCAATGTGGCGGGCCGGCGCGTGCGGCAGCTCACGTCCTTGGGCCGCAACGAAGACCCGACGTGGGCACCCGACGGCCGACACATCACGTTCATCTCCGACCGGAGCGGCCGCCGGCAGCTCTGGGTCATCGATGTCGAAACCGGCCGCGTGCGCCAGCTCGATACGCCTGGCGCGGCGCGACTCCCAGCGTGGTCCCGCCGCTTGAGTCGGACCGCAGTTGCCCCCTAACCCTGAACGTGGAGCCCTGATGCGCGCTTCTTCCCTGATGTTGGTCCTGGCCACTGCCGGGTTCGCTGCCGCTTGCGGCGGGAAGCCGGCGCCAGAGGAGCCGGCGCCCGAGCCGACGCCCGCCCCCGTCACTACTCCCGCGCCTCCCCCGGTGGACGACAGCGCGGAGCGCGATCGCATGGAGCGCGAGCGGATGGCCCGTGAGGCCGCCGAGCGTGCCAGCGCGGTGAAGGCGGACCTCGCCGCCATGATCAACTTCGAGTACGACCAGGCGACGGTGCGGACGGTCGATCAGGCCTCCCTCGACCGGAAGGCCGCGATTCTCGCCGCCAACCCGGACGTCCGTATCCAGATCAGCGGGCACGCCGACGAGCGCGGCTCCGACGAGTACAATCTCGCGCTGGGCAACCGCCGGGCCGCCGCCGCCAAGCGGTATCTCGAGAACAAGGCAATTTCCGGCTCGCGGATGGAGGTCGTGTCCTACGGGGAGGAGCGCCCCCTGAGCCAGGGGAGCGACGAGTCGTCGTACGCGCAGAACCGGCGCGATGAATTCCAGATGACGGCCGGCGGGGACAACCTCGTCGCCCCGCAGTGATCTCGGCGGGCGCACGCGTGACGGCTCCTCTTGCCGCGGCCCTCGTGGTCGCGGCGGGGTTGGCCGCCTGCGTCTCCAAGAGCGACGTGCAGCTCGTGCAGGGCGAGGTGGCGCTCCTCCGGGCCGAGACGCTTCGGCGCGACTCGGTCCGCGCCGCGCAGTTGAGCGACGTCATCCAGATGCAGCGGGTGATCCTGGACTCGCTCGGCGCCAGCGGGCGTACGGTGGGCCAGCTCAAGGGGGACATCGCGTCCGACCTGTACGGCATGCAGCAGCAGTTGGTGCAGCTCCAGGAGCTCACCGGACAGAGTCAGCAGCGCCTGAGCGAGCTCCGGACGCAGCTCGAGGCCCGGGGTGCGCAGATCGAGACGGCGGCTCCTTCCGTCGCGATGCCGGGCGATACGGCGCAGCCCGCCCCGGGCTCGCCCTCAGCCTCGGCCGACCAGATGTACGAGGCTTCGCTCGCGCAGCTCCGGCGCGGGAGCAGCGCCACGGCCCGGCTCGGGTTGCGGGAGATGCTGCGCAGCTATCCCACCAGCCCGCGGGCACCCGATGCGCTGTACTTCATCGGCCAGAGCTACGCCTCCGAGAATCCCGATTCGGCCGCGGCGTACTACGGGCAAGTGGTGGACAAGTATTCGACCTCCGCCCGGGCGGCGTCGGCCCTGTACAACCTCGGCCTCCTGGCCGAGCGGCGGAAGGACACAACCAAGGCCAAGGACGCCTACCAGCGCGTGGTCCAGACCTATGCGCAGTCGGACGAGGCGGCGCTGGCTCGCGCCCGTTTGAAGGCGCTCGGGCGCTAAGCCCGCGCGCCGTCGCCGCATGACCGGCTCGCCCGGGGAGACCGGCTCGCCCGGGGAGATGCCCTTCCTCGATCATCTCGAGGAGCTGCGCTGGCGCATTCTCCGCTCGCTCGGCGCCATCGTCGTCGGCTTCGGCCTGGGCCTGTGGCTGGTCCAGCAATTCCAACTCGTCAATTTGCTCAAGCAGCCGATCGCCCCCTACCTCAGCGGCGCCGGCGGCAAGCTCATCGTCACCAGCCCCACCGAGCCGGTGATGATCGTGTTCAAGCTCGGCTTCACCGTCGGGCTGGTCCTCGCCTCGCCCATCCTCCTTTGGCAGCTCTGGGCCTTCCTGGCCCCGGCGCTCTACTCGCGTGAAAAACGGGCGCTGGTCCCGGCCCTGTTCGTCGGACTGATGCTGTTCCTTACCGGGGCCACGCTGGCGTATGTCCTCGTCGTGCCGCAGGCGCTCCGGGTCCTGTTCAGCTTCCAAACCGAAGCGATCGCGCCGTTCATCACCTACGACAACTACTTCGATTTCGTGCTTCAGGTGGTGCTGGCGCTCGGCCTGTCGTTCGAGCTCCCGCTGATCATCATCATCCTGGCCTGGCTCGATGTGATCGGCCCGTCGGAGTTGTCGCGCTTCCGCCGGTTCGCGGTCGTCGCTGCCTTCGCCGCCGGAGCAATCTTGTCCCCCGGCACCGATCTGGTGTCGATGGTGATGATGACGATCCCGCTGCTGCTCCTGTACGAGGTGGGCTATGCCGGGGCCGTCGTCATCGCGCGCCGTCGCCGGAAGGCGGCCGCCATCGCCGGGCTGGCGGTGCTGGCCCTCGGGCTGGGCGGAATGCGCGCGGAAGCCCAGGTGCCGGTCCAGCCGCGGCGGCCGCCGGCGCAGGCGGCCCGTCAGGACTCCCTGCAGGATACGACGCGGAAGAAGGCGGGGCAGGCGCTCGACAGCGCCACGGCGGGCCGGCTGGGCATCCCCACGGCGCCCAGCCGGAGCTTCGCGCCCGACGATTCGGTCCTCAAGGCGCTCAAGGCCCGTCCGGGCTATCAGTCGACCCGCTATCGCGCCGACTCCGCCACGGTCTTCATCGAGGACGAGCGCGTGCTCCTCGAGGGCCAGGCGCTGACCGAGCGTCAGGGCGCGCTCCTGGAGGCCGACACGATCCGCTACCGGTCGGACAGCTGCATGCTCGACGCGAGCGGCACGCCGCGCCTGTTCGACCGGGGCCAGGTGCTGGTGGGCGAGGGCATCCGGTACGATACCTGCCGACGGCGAGGCATCGTCGATGATGCCCTCACCAACTTCACCGAAGGCTCGACCGTCTGGTTCCTCCGGGGCAACGTGGCCCAGGACTCGAGCTCGAGCCGGATCTACGCCGGCTCGAGCGAGATCACCAGCTGCGATCTGCCGACGCCCCACTATCACTTTAGCGCGCGCGAAGTGAAGTGGGTCTCCAAGAACGTGTTGATCGCCCGACCGGTGGTGCTCTACGTGCGGGACGTGCCGATTCTCTGGCTGCCGTTCATCTTCCAGGACCTCAGGCCCGGGCGCCACTCCGGCATCCTGGTGCCGCAGTTCGGGCTCAACGACCTGGTGCGACCCACCCGTGGGTTCAACCGGCAGGTCACCAACGTCGGGTATTACTGGGCGCCGAACGATTACATCGACCTCACCGGGCGCCTGGACTGGTTCGCCAACCGCTACGTCCAGTACGGCGTCAGCGGACAGTACCGATGGCTCAACCGGTTCATGAGCGGTACGGCGGGGTTCAACGAGCAACGACAGGTGGGCGGCGGATCGGGGCTGACCTTCCGCTGGGACCACCGACAGCAGTTCAGCCTCTCCTCCTCGCTCAACTTCAACATCAACTACGCCAGCAACACCGCGGTCATCCGGGGCAACGCGATCGACCCGCTGCAGAACACGCAGCAGATCACGAGCTCGCTCAACTACACGAAGCGCCTCTCGTGGGCGACGCTGACGCTGGGCGGCAACCGGCGCCAGAGCCTCACGGACGGCAGCGTCCAGCAACTGCTGCCCGCGGTGACGGTTTCGCCGGTGCCGATCGCGATCGGGTCGAATACCACCTGGTCGCCGGGACTCAGCTTCACCAACAACACCACCAAGAACCCCCTGGCCGACACGCTCCTCCGCACCCTGCCAGGGGGCGGGTTCGACACGCTGGCGCTGGACGTGAGCTCCCGGGTCACGGCGCTGAGCTTCGACACCCCGGTGCGAATCGGCGGGTTCAACTGGCAGAATTCCCTCCAGGTTAACGACCGCCAGAGCAAGGGCGCGGGGCAGGACAGCTTCCTCACCGACGACCCGTCCACGCCGGATCCCACGGACAGCATCCGCGTCCGCCGGACCTTTCTGAGCGATTTCGAGAGCTCGATCGACTGGGACACGGGCATCAATCTCCCCGTGCTCTTCCGGGGGTCCTGGAAGCTCCAGCCGGTAGTGGGTGTCGGCAACACGACCTCGGGCCCGTTCGCCATCCGGAACCGCAACACCAACGGGAGCTTCGTGCAGCAGGGCAAGCGCTTCCGGTTCGGGGCCACCGCATCGCCCACGTTCTTCGGTTTCTTCCCGGGCATCGGGCCCCTGAGCCGCATCCGGCACAGCGTCTCGCCGGTGATTACCTGGAACTACCAGCCCGCCGCCGACGTGCCGGAGGCCTATGCCCGCGCCATCGCGACGGCCGGCCAGGCCGTCGTGCTCCGGAGCGACGCGCAGCAGCGCGTGAGCATCGGGCTGGCGCAGACCTTCGAAGGAAAACTCCGCCAGAGTGGCGGAGATACGTCGGCCACCGACACGCGAAAGCTCCGGATCCTCAGCATCAACACCAGCAGCATCGGCTACGACTTCGAGCAGGCCAAGAAGCCCGGCTTCAATGGCTGGACGACGCAGACGGTCACCAACTCGCTGCTGAGCGACCTGCTGCCCGGTTTCAACCTGAGCCTCACCCACGATCTCTGGCGCGGACGGGTGGGAGCGGACACGGCCGACTTCGATCCATTTCTGCAGAACGTGAGCGCCAGCTTCGCGCTCTCGGGCAACACCTTTCGCGCCATCGGCTCGATCTTCGGGCTGGGGGGGAAGTCCGACGGGGCGTCGGGAGGCCGGCGCGACGAGGTCCCCACGTCGTACGTCGCCGAGTCGGGGCGCCGGACGCGGCCCGGCTCCTTTTTCAGCAGTACCCAGGCGCCGTTCCGGAGCGGCGGGCGAAGCTTCTCGGCCAACTTCAATTATCAGCTGACACGCACCCGCCCCGGGAGCGGTGGGGTCGTCGCGATCGCGACCCCGGACCGACAGAGCCTCGGCTTCAGCACCAATTTTTCACCGACACCGTTCTGGTCGCTCTCGTGGTCGTCGCAATACAACATCACCGACGGAGTGTTCGAGTCGCAGGTGGTGCGGCTCGAGCGGGAGCTGCACGAGTGGCGGGCCGGCTTCAACTTCGTCCGCAACCCCAACGGCAATTTCGCGTTCTACTTTTCGATCTACCTGACGGACTTGCCGGAGCTCAAGTTCGACTACGATCAGACGACGATCGACCGGTAGGGCGGCTCGGGGCCATGCGCCGGAGAATGCGCGTGAGTAGCTCCGCGGGCGCCACCGTCCAGTTCGGTGGAACCCGTGTCCTCCCCTAGGTACATCCGGCCTCCCACGCACCCGGCCAGTCGAAGTCCGGCGGATCTTTCGCCGGTGCCGGGCGTGGCATGCGATCTGCATTGGAGAGGGAAAACCCCTTCGGAGACCTGCTATGCGTGCCTGGTGGATCCCAGTCGTCCTCGGGACAGCGTGGGCCTGCTCTTCCGACGACCGGACCGCTCCCGGCGTGCCGCCGGAGGTGCCGGCCATCCTGTCCAGTACCACCCTCGACGGCGCGATCGCGCTGAGCTGGAGCGACAACGCGTACACCGCCGATCCGGGCGCCTTCCAGAACTACCGCGTCTACAGCACGACCTACAACCTCGATCTGGACCAGTGCGGGAACAGCTTTCAGCTGGAAGGCACCACGGTGGCCCCCGAGTTCGTGGTCGGCGCGCTCACCAACGGGGTCCCGCGCTGCTTCAGCGTCACCTCGGTCAGCGTGGACGGCTTCGAGAGCGACCGGACACCCTCCCGGGCCGACACCCCTCGCCCCGAAGCGCGCAACGTGCTGGTCTACGCGTTCCAGTTCCAGGCCGCGGGGAGCGGCTTCCGCTTCTGGGACGACCTGAACGCCGACGGCCGGGTGCAGGGCGGTGAGCTGGGCCTCATTCGCTCGGGCGGCGCGACCAACATCGACTTCGCGGTCGATCGCGACGCCACGGGCGATCTCTACCTCACGCCCGTCCGGCCGGGCACCGGTGTCGAGTACTACGACTCGGCCAACCCGACCGAGGATCTTACGTCCATCGACTTCGCCGCCGACCGCATGTACCGCACGTCCGGCATCCTGGCGATTCCGGGCTACGGCTACGTCTTCGAGATGGACGGGGGCGACGGGTTCAAGCGCTACGGCGCCGTTCGCGTCACCCACGTCGGCCAGAACTTTCTGATCCTCGACTGGGCCTTCCAGACCGATCCGGGCAATCCGGAGCTCATCGTCACGCGGACGGACGCCCGGGCCAAGTAAGGCCCCTCCCTGCCGGGGGTTGAAACGCGCAGGGTGCCCGAGTTACTTCGGGCCATGCCCGAAACAGCGTGTCTGCTCGATGGCCGGTCGCTGACCGTGGCGGATGTCGTGCGCGTGGCCCGGGACACCGAGGTTCGGGTCGACGTCGATGCGTCGGCCCGCCGGTCGCTGCTCGCGAGCCGCCGCCTGGTCGAGACCGCCATCGCGTCCGGGCAAACCATCTACGGGATCAACACGGGATTCGGCAAACTCGCCAACGTGCGGGTCGCACCGGACCGCCTGGACGACCTGCAGGTCAACCTCGTCCGAAGTCATGCCGCGGGGGTCGGCGATCCGCTCGCGGCGAGCGTGGTCCGAGCGGTGATGCTGCTCCGGGCCAACGTGCTCCTCCGTCCTACCAGCGGGGTGCGCCCCGAGCTGGTCGATGCGCTCGTGGCGATGCTGAATGCCGGCGTGGTGCCGGTCGTCCCGTCCCAGGGCAGCGTCGGGGCCAGCGGCGACCTGGCTCCCCTCAGTCACATCGCCCTGTCGCTGATGGGCGAGGGCGACGTGCTGGCGGACGGGGGCGTGGCAAGCGCAGGCGGCGCGCTTGCCGCGGCAGGACTCGCGCCGTTCCGGTTTGCGCCCAAGGAGGGGCTCTCGTTCATCAACGGGACGCAGGCCCAGACCGCGCTGCTGGCCCTGCTGGTGCACGATGCCCAGGTGCTGTGGCGGACGGCGGTCGGCGCCGCCGCGATGAGCCTCGAGGCCCTTCGCGGAACGCCCGCACCCCTCGACGCGCGCATCCACGCCGCGCGCCCGCACCGCGGCCAGATTGAGGCCGCCGCTCTGATGCGCGCGCTGGTGGCCGACAGCGAAATCCGCGAGTCGCACCGCCAGGACGATCCTCGCGTCCAGGACGCCTACAGCCTCCGCTGCGCCCCCCAGGTCCTCGGCGCCGTGGCCGACGCCATCCGATTCGCGGAGGAGACCGTGGCGGTCGAGCTCAACGCCTCGACCGACAACCCGCTGGTCTTCGACGACGGCGAGGTCATCTCGGGCGGCAACTTTCACGGACAGCCCGTCGCGCAGGCACTCGATCTCCTGGCCATGACGCTGACGACGCTGCAGGCGATCGCGGAGCGGCGGGTCGAACGGCTGGTGAATCCCGACCTCTCACAGGGCCTGCCCGCGTTTCTGACGGACGACCCCGGACTCTCCAGCGGCCTCATGATGGTGCAGATCACCGCGGCATCGTTGGTGGCCGAGTCGCGCGCCATCGCGATGCCGGCCAGCATCGGATCGATTCCGACCGACGCCAATCAGGAGGACTTCGTGCCGATGGGCATGGCGGCCGCCTGGAAGGCGCAGCGCATCCTCGCAAACGCCCAGCGCGTCGTGGGGGCGGAGCTGCTCTGCGCGGCCCAGGGGCTGGAGTTCCTCAAGCCGCTGGCGCCGGGGCGGGGCGTCGGGGACCTGTACCGGCGTCTCCGGGGTCTTACCCCTCCCGTGCTCCGTCTGACCGAGGATCGGCCGCCCTCGGCCGACCTGGAGCGATTGGCGCTCGCCGTGGCGCGGGGCGACCTCGATCCGGGGGCTCGGTGACCAGGGCGCCGCGTGCTTGCCGGGGGTATGTCGGGCCGGTATGTTTCGCTCACTCCATGCCTTATCCCCGGTCACCCTTCCCAGCCCGAGCCGCATGAATCTGGAAAAGCTGAAGGACTCGGCGCGCAAGTTCGAGCAGAAGGAGGACTGGCGGAAGGCGATCGAAGTCTACCTGAAAGCTATCCAGCAGATCGAGTCCGGGACGGAGACCAGCCCTGATCTCTCGCTGTACAACCGGGTGGGCGACCTCTACCTCAAGATCAACGACACCGCCGCGGCCGTGCGCTCCTACGAGCGCGCGGTCGATCTGTATGCCGACCAGGGTTTCTTCAACAACGCCATCGCCCTCTGCGGCAAGATTCTGCGGGTCAACCCCGGCCGGACCCAGACGTATCTCAAGCTGGCCCAGCTGCATGCGCGCAAGAACGTCGTCATCGAAGCCAAGCGGAATCTGATCGAGTTCCTCGAACGGATGAACGCGCTTGGCCAGCTCGACCAGGCCTTCCAGTCGGTGAAGGAATTCGCCGATCAGTTCGCCGGCAGCCAGGAGATCCGCCTGATGCTGGTCGAGCTGCTGCGCGCGGCCTCCCGGGACGACGAGGCGCTCGAGCAGCTGGCCAAGATCGCCGGCGACCTCGAGTTGCGCGGGGGTCCTCCCAGCCCGGCTCCCTCCCATGGCGAAGCGCATGGATCGGCGCCGCCCGCGAAAGCGGCGCGGCCCTCCTCCGGGGCAGCGGGCCGTGGCGATCTCGTCTTCCTCGATACGGGTTTCGGCGTATCGGTTCCCACCACCCCTGCCGGCTCGACAGCCGGAGGCCCGCCGGGCTCCGCGTCGAGGACCGGCGAGCCCCGAGAGAGCGACCCACCGCCCCCCGAGGGACTCGAGCTGACGCAGCTCGAACCGGCCGCCCCCGAATCCGACGGACTCGACGGCGCACTGCTCCCGACGGACGAGCCGCTGGCCGGTCTCGAGCCGGTCATCGACACCACCCTCGAGACGGGATCCGTGGGCTGGGTGCCGGGGCTCGAAGTCGATCTCCCACCCGAGGACGCGCCAGTCGACGGCATGGAGATCGACACGTTGGAGCCGGGCGAGGGCGGGTCGCTCGAGGTCGAGCCGGCTCAAGGGCTCCTGGACGTCGCCGGTGGCCTCGACTTGGTGATGGACGCTCCCGATGAGGACTTCGCGATCGCCGAGCCCGATCTGGATATGGCGGTCGAATCCAGCGAGGCTGACGACGCGGTCGGAACTCCCACTGCGGGCCTCCCGCTCATCGACGCGCCATTCGCCGGCGACGGGCTGGGTGACCTCGAGGACCGGATCGCGGACGATCCCGAGAATCCGGAGCTGCACCGCGAGCTGGCCGACCGCCTGCTGCTGCTGGGCGATCTGCCACGGGCCGGGGAGGAGTTGCGGCTTTCGCTCGAGGGCTATGAGCAGCTCGATGACTGGGCGGGAGCGTCGGCGATTGCCGACCGCCTGGTGGCCTTCGAACCCGACGCGATCCACCATCACCAGAAACGGGTGGAGCTGGCGTTCCGGACCGGCGAGCGGGCCCCGCTGCTCGAGGCCTATCTGGCCCTGGGCGACGCGCTGGGCCGAGCCGGCGCGACCGAGAAGGCGCTTGCCGTGTACGGGCGTGTGCAGGAGCACGATCCCCACAACGAGCGTGCCTCCGCGGCCATCGGTGTATTGTCACCCCCGTCCCGGTCGTCCGGCGTGATGTCGCCTCCGGCGATGTCGCCCGGGGCCAGGCCGGCGGCGCCGCTCGACCACGAGGCCGCGGCCGAGCCGGAAACGGTGGGGGAAGCGGAGCGCGTGGGCGATCCGCCGAGATTCGCCGATGGCTTCGTCGACCTGGGCTCGATGATCCTGGATGATACGGCGCCCCGCGACACCAGAATGCGGGTCGAGCGGCGGGAGCCCCGGGACGAAGACGAGCAGCGGGAATTCAAGGAAATCCTCGAACAATTCAAGCGCGGCATCGAAGAGAACCTCGAGACCGACGACTACCAGGCGCACTACGATCTCGGGGTGGCCTTCAAGGAAATGGGCCTGCTCGACGAGGCGATCGCGGAGTTCCAGAAGGCGCTCCGGGCGCCGGAGGGCCGACTGCGGACCTCCGAAGCGCTCGGCACGGCCTTCTTCGAGAAGGGCCAGTTCGCCGTCTCCGAGGCGGTGCTGCGGCGGGCGGTGGACCAGGTCGAGGCGGGGGACGACGCCAAGATCGGTCTGATCTACTGGCTGGGACGGGCCCTCGAGGCGCAGGGCAGAGGGGCGGACGCCGTCGCCAGCTACCAGCGCGCCGTGGCGGTGGACATCCGCTTCATGGACGTCGGGGATCGCATCCAGCGACTCGCCGGGGGGCGCGCCGAGTGAGCTCGCAGATCGCGCCGAGCACGCTGGCGGATCTCCAGCGGCCGGTGCGCGGCCGCCTCGAGCGGATGCCGCACGAGCTCCGGCGCATCGTGGAGGCGGACTTCGGTCTCATCGCCCAGGTCAACGCGCATCTGTTCCAGATGCACGGCAAGATGTTTCGGCCGACCCTGCTGCTGCTGGCCGACGAGGCCACCGGTGCCCGCGACCCGCGGACGATCACGCTCGCGGCGGTCGTGGAGCTGATCCACCTGGCCACCCTGGTCCACGACGATTCGGTCGATCACTCGGTGCTGCGGCGCGGGATGCCGACGATCAACTCGCTGTTCAGCCACCAAGTGTCGGTTATCATGGGGGACTATCTCTATTCCCGCGCGGTGATCGAGCTGGTGCGGCTGGACGATCTGGAGCCGCTCCGGGTACTGAGCCGGGTCACCAACGAGATGACGGTCGGGGAAATGCGTCAGCTCCTGGCGCACGAGCCGCTCGAATTTTCCGAGGAGTCCTACGACTTGCTCATTCAGGCCAAGACGGCCTCCCTGTTGTCCGGGGCCTGCGAGGTGGGCGCCCTCCTGGCGCCGCCGGCCGAGCGGGCGGCGCTCCGGCGCTACGGTGAGGCGCTGGGCATGGCGTTTCAGATCGTGGACGATCTGCTCGACTACGTCGGCGATCCGACCATCACCGGCAAGCCGACCGGCTCGGACCTGCGCGAGCACAAGGTCACCCTGCCTTTGATCGCGGCGCTCCCCAGGATGAATGCGGCGGGGCGGCGGCAGGTCGAGACGCTCATGGAGACGGCCGAGCCCGATGATGCACAGATCGGGGAGATCGTGGGCGCCGTGGCGGAGGCGGGCGGTCTGGACTATGCCCGGGAGCGGGCGCTCCGGCTGGCGCAGCAGGCCGACGGGGAACTCGACACGCTTCCCGAGTCGCCCGCCCGCGACGCGCTCCGGTCGGCCATCACCTATGTCGTGGACCGCAGGCGCTGATGGCCAGCCCCCACCGGCCAGGGTTTTACGTCGGGATCCTCGTGGCCGGCTTCATCGGCGGCGGAGCACTCACGGCGCTGCTCCGGCAGACCATGCCCGACAGCGCCGCGCGGACGTTCTTCACCAGCACCTGGACGGCCGAGTTCGGCCCTGTTTCGGCGGACCTCCTGGTGGTAAACTTCACGATGGGGCCACTCGGGCTCCACGTATCGTTGCTGAGCCTGATAGGCGTCCTGGTGGCGTACCTGATCGCTCGCTCGATTTTCTAGGGGGTCCTGTGGGAAACATCGGCTTCACCGAAATCATGCTGATCATGGTCGTGGTGCTTCTGCTCTTCGGCGCCAAGCGCCTGCCGGAGGTGGGTTCTTCGATCGGGAAGGGTATCCGCGAGTTCAAGCGAAGCCTGACCGACACGCAGGAGGCGATCATGGGGTCGGACGACGCGGAGCGGAACCTGCCGCCGCGCCAGGCCGACGGCTCGACGCCGCAGTCCAGCGCTCCCGCCGGAGAGCCGAAGCGGCTGTCGCAGTAGGCTCGGCGCTCGATGTGGATCAGATGTCACGACGGGGGCATGCGTTCAGGCATGCCCCCGTCCTGTGTTTTGGGCTCGCGGGCTCAGGCCTCCTGTTGCCCGGCCTGTTGCTGGAGCACCTTCTTGCGGTTGTCCACCACCTTGGCCGCCTGGCGCAGCGCCTCCAGGTAACTCCGCACCCGATCCTGGCGCGCCAGGTTGATCATGCGGGCCCGATAGGCGTCCAGTTCCTTGACGAAACCCGCGGAGTCGGCCTTGGTGTGGGAGAGGACCTCGAGAAAGTAGACCCCTTCCTTCGTGTCCAGCATTCCGCTCCGCTCCTTGACGTCGAGTCCGAAAGCGGTGCCCACCACCACCGGATCGGTCAGCGGCGGATTGACCCTGGAAAACGGGCCGAAGTCCTTGTAGGGCAGCTTCATCGAGTCGGCCACCGCGGCGAGCGTGCCCCCGGCCTCGATCCGCTGCTGGTATCGCTGAGCCACCTTGCGACCGAGATCGAGCTTCTTGTCGGCCCGAGCCTGCGCCGCGACGACCTGACGGATCTCGTTGAGGGGCGGCACGCCTGACGGCTTGAGGCTGTCCAGACGGAATACGTAGAACGCGATCTCGGTATCGATGACCGGCCCCGTATGTCCCGGCTTGGTCGTGAACGCCCAGATGCCCGCGTCCGGCACCACGAGGTTGCCGAGCTGCACCTTGGTGCCCTCCTGCACCGGCCCCGAGTGTCCGACGGGAAGCTTGAGCGCCCGGGCCACCGTGTCGAGCGCCGCCGGATCGGCCTTCTCGGCGCCCAACCGCTCCAGGGTATCTGCCTGGGCATCGAGCTGGTCGCGATGGGCACCGGAGACTTCGATCGGAATCAGGATGTGCCGGCCCTTGGCTTTGGTGCCCTTCCGGCTGGTCATCTCGATCAGGTGGAACCCGAATCCCGAGAGCACCGGCTGCGAGACGGTGTTGAGCGGGAGCTTGAACGCCGCCGAGTCGAACGCGGGGTCCATGGTGCCGCGCGTCCACTCGTCCAGGTCACCGCCCCGAGCCGCACTCACGCTGTCGGTCGATTCGCGCCGCGCTACATCGGCAAAGGGGGCGCCGCCCGCGATTTCCGCGCGCAGGCTATCGG
>JBBQDU010000037.1:0-17960 GCA_038320055.1 Gemmatimonadales bacterium
GGGGCGACGCGCAGCACCAACCGGTCACGGTCGTCGTACTCGCTGCGATACAGCCTGTCCGCGGCGTCAACCACCGCAGCCGGGTTGTTGTCGTCGTCATAGAACTGCTCGACGACCTCCCCGTTCCCGTCGATCTGCTTGACGAGGTTGAGGTGGCCACCGTCACGCCGTCCTTGGTGACCGTGGGCGAGCCGAACTTCTTGTCGATCACGACATTCCGGCCCTTGGGACCGAGGGTGACCTTCACCGCCTCGGCGAGGGCGTCGACGCCCCGCTTGAGCTTGGCGCGGGCATCGGTGTTGAACAGCAGTTCCTTCGCAGCCATCTGAGATTCTCCTTGGTGGGGACGAGCTGGGTTCAGCCGAGCTTGGCGAGGACGTCGGACGCCTTGATGATGACGTACTCGTCGCCGTCGAGCGTATAGGGCGTGCCGCTGTACTTCCCGTAGATCACCTGGTCGCCGACCTTGACGTCGACCGGGATCCGCGCCCCCTTCTCGAACCGGCCAGGACCGACCGCGAGGATCTCACCCTGGGTGGGCTTCTCCTTGGCGGTATCCGGGATGTACAGGCCGCCGCGCATCGACTCGGACTCTTCGGCCGGGAGGATGACCACACGGTCTTCGAGCGGGTGGATCTTGAGACCGGGCTTGGCCTTGGTTGCAGTCGCCATCTGTCCTCCACTCACTGTGATGAGGTTATGTAACGCTTTGTTTGACAGTTAGTTAGCACTCTAGCTACTCGAGTGCTAACGTCTGGTCGCAAAGATAAGACGATCCCGTTGGCTGTCAAGCGCTTCCGGCGGCAAGAGAGGCAATGCGGGTGCCGGAAAGGTGGGCCACTTCGGCAGGTTGGGACGGAACTACGCGGCAGGGATGGCGGGCTCACACCGTCGCCGCGCCAGTTCGACAGGCCAGCGGCTGGCAGGCCGCGGCCAGACGGCGGCGCCCTGCGCAGGGTCAGAGGTCGAAGCGCAGCTCCGCGCCTACGTACCGGCTCTCCCGGCGGAAGAACTGCCGCTGGGTGGAGAGGCCGTCGTGCGCGATCAGCGCGATGCCGATCTCCCGACCATTGGCGGGAGACAGGAGCGATACCCCGATCTTCGCCGAGCTGCTGACGCGCCAGCTGGTGGCGGCGGCGGCGTCGAAGAAAACCCCGCCGACCGGTCGGAAGCTCCCGCCCAGCACGGTCCCGAATGGACGGCCCCGGTAATCGAGGCCCAGAGCCGCCCCCGGCCGGTCGAGATCGAGCTGATCGATCAGCACGTAGCTCACATTGGCCGAAACCCGGAGCGGTCCCGTCCCGTAGCTCGCCCAGGTTGACGCCACCTCGCGCGTCCAGTCGAGGCGGCTGGCGTTGAACCGGTCGCCGTACTCGTCGCCGAGGTGGCTGCTCTCGTGGTAGACCTCGCCCGTGAGGGTCCACGCCCCGAGCGACGCACTGGCGTTGAGGCCGACCACCCAGTCGTTGCTGATGAGCGCGCTCTTGGCGTCGCCCAGGCTGAAGCGGCCGTAGACCTGGGTGCCGAACCCCAGCGAGATGGGCCGCGGGCCGCGCCGGAGCGCGAGCACCGGCACGTTCTCGCCGAGGGCCACCTCGGCCTCCGCCTCACGCCCGAACTGGCTCTCCCCCCGGCGCGCCGAGAAGATGCGGCCCACCAGCCCGTGGACGCGGGGCGAGGCCTGGGGCAGCTCGAAGCTCGGAACGTTGGGAAAGATGCGCGTCTGGGCGGCCGCCGAGGCGCCGGGAACGAGGCAGAGCTGTGACGCCAGCACGCACCACGTGCGGATGCTTGACATTGATAAGTCGCCCTCTGAAGTTCCGCGGGCCCGCGCCTGGCGCATCTGCTGCCGTGAGCGGCGTAACTTGTCCGGCGGCCGAGAGCGGCGCAATGCCGATCGTCCCGCCCCACCCGCGTTTTGGAGTGTCGCATGCTGCTGTGGAGTACGCTTCTCGCCGCGTCGGTTCTCGGTGGTCCCGTGCCGCCCGTGTCGGTCACCGTGGCGGTGGACTCGTCGAAGCACGAGCTCACGATCACGGCCGGGCCGTACGATCTGGCGAACATGCCACCGATGGACGACCACGCCATGATGGATCTGGGCATGTCGCACGACACGCCGGTGCAGCATTTCGCGTGGCCGATCGACGGCTGGTTCCGCGGCTTTCGCGTGGACCTGGCGGATGCCGAGGGCCATCCGGTGCCGCGCCACGTGATGCACCACCTCATCATGGTCAATTTCAGCCGCCGGCAATTGCTGTACTCGGCGGCGGAGCGCCTCATGGGCGCCGGCACCGAGACCGATGGCGAGGTGAGCGTGCCCAAGACGATCGGCGTGCCCATGTCGCCCGGGATGAAGCTCGGCATGTATGTCGCCTGGCACAACGACACGGGCAAGGACCTCGAGGGCGTGTACCTCAAGCTGACCATGCTGTGGACGCCCAGGAATCAGAATCCCCGGCCCGTCAACTCGATGCCGATCTATATGGACGTCAACCTGACCGTCGGCGGGACCAACACGTTCGACGTGCCGCCGGGCAAGTCGTCGAAGGCGTACGAGTTCACCTTGCCCGTGGGAGGACGGCTGCTCGGCGTCGGCGGACACATGCACGACTACGGGGTGGGCGTCCGCCTCGAGGACGTGGAGACGGGCAAGGTCATCACCCGCGTGACGGCCACGCGCGACCAGGCCGGCAAGCTGGTGAAGGTCAGCCGGAAGCTTTACGGCGTGAGCGGCGACGGGCTCAAGCTCGAGGCGAACCACCCGTACCGGGTCGTTGGCACCTACGATAACCCCACGGGCGAGACTCGAGTGAAGGGGGCCATGGCCCACATGGTCGGATTGTTCGTCCCCGACGACATGAGCCGGTGGCCGCAGATTGATCCGAGCGACCCCACCTACCAGCGGGATCTGCTATCGCTGCAGGTACGCGGCGAGCATAAGGAGGGGATGCAGCACGGCGAGCAGGCGAACCACGGACAGATGCAGCACGGGCAGATGCAGCACGACCAGATGCAGCACGCCGAGCAAGGCCGGAGCCCGGCACCCGACGGTAACAAGTAGCGCTCCCTGCCCCGCCGCCGGCCCGCCCGGGCCGGCGGCTACTCCACGATCCTCCTCGCGCCCACCCATCGGGCGTACCACCACCGCCCGTACGGATCCGCCCCGCTGAGGGTGCTCACCTGCACGCCGCGCGTTGCGCTGTGGATGAAGCGACGCTTGCCGAGGTACAGGCCCACGTGGGTCACCGCGCCGCCGCGGTTCGAGAACGTGAGCAGGTCGCCGGGCTTGAGCGAGGCGACTTCGGTGCGCACCGCGGTGCCCTCCCGCGCCTGATCCACGCTGCGCCGCGGCAAGGTGACGCCGTGGCGCCCGTAGGCGTACTGGATGAGTCCGGAACAGTCGAAACCCCCGCCGTCGCTGCCGGTGCCGCCGTACTTGTAGGGGCGACCCATCACCTCCTTCGCCGTCGCGATCACGGCGTCGGCCAGCCGGGCGGTTGCGCCGGCCTCCGGTTCCGTCGAAGGCCCTGTCGCCATCGCTCCATGCTCGCCCAACGGTGCTTCATCCGACGACGCCGGAGTGGAGGAGCTTCGATCGACGGGACCCGTCCTCCCCGACCTCGGCGGCGCTGGCGGCCGTGGCGACGCCTTCCTTCCGCCGCCCAGGCTGAGCGAGAGACCCGCCGCCAGCTCGATCCCGTTGCGCCGGTCCAGCGAGATCTCGCGCCAGCGCCCTTCCACTCCGACGCGAAGGAAGGAAGCCGGCACGAGCTCATAGCCCGCCCCGGCCGACCAGGAGGTGTAGATGCTGGAGAATGACTGCGAGTGCGGGGAGCCCAGTCCGGCGCCCACGCCGGCCACCAGATACGGTCCGGCGCCGCGGAACGCGGTGACGTCGAGCGCCAGGCCCGCGAACGCGCCGTCGGCGCCGGCCACCCGGCGCAGGTAATCGCCGTGCACGGTGGTAGCCAGCGGACCGGCGAGGGGGCGCTGAAGGCCGAGACGGTAGACCGTCCAGCCGTCGCCCTCGTAGAACCGGCCGACCCGGCCCTCGATGCCCTGGGCAGTGGCCGCCGGCGCGACGCAGGCGAGCGACAGCGCGGCGAACGCGGCGACCCGCATCACCGCTCCCGCACCGGACGGCCGCTCCGGAGGTCGACGAGGTAGCTATCCCCCGGCGCACAGTGTGTCGACAGCCGGGCACGCAGGGTGGTGTCGTTCAGAATGGTCGGGACCGACGCGGTATAGAGGAGAGGGACGGGGATGCGCCGGGCGCCGTGACGGATCTCGATGGCGCGGTCGGTACAGCGACCCGTGGCACCGCTGTCGGCGCGCGAGAGGGTAAACCAGATCTCCTCGCCGCCCGCGGCGGTGCCCACGAGCGAGTCGGCCAATGCGGGTACCGCGGGCACGTCGCCCTCCACCGCCGCCCGGGCCGCGGGGCGCTCCGCGCAGGCCAGCACGCCGAGCCCGACGGCGGCGAGCACCGGACCTGCGCTCACTCGGGCGCTCCGCTCGCGGCGCCCGGCAAGGCGAGCGCCACCGTGTCCGGGGTGCCGTCTGCCGTCACCGCGAGCATTTCACGGGCCTCGGGACTTTGCCGCAGATAGTGCAACCAGCCGAGGATGGCCGCAAAGCCGGTTACCGCGCCGCAGAGCGCCATCACCGCCAACCCCTCGACCGGATCTTCGATGCGCATGGCGATGAGCGCGCCGCCGACCGCGCCGAAAAACGAAGCTGCCCACGCCAGGAACGGCGTGAGCAGCCAGCCGAAGATCCGGAAAACCAGCCGGAGCCAGCGCATGGCTCAGGCGCGTTTCGCGCCCAGCCCCGACAGGAGGGTGGCCAGCGCGAGCCCGGGCAGGAAGGCCACGCCGAAGGTGCCGAGCGTCCAGCCGGCGCCCGGAAAGTGAACGAGCACGGCGACGACCGCGCAGACGACAGCCAGCGCGAGCGCGCTGCCGAACGCGGCACCCGGCGCCACCGCGCCCCGCTTCACGAGCTGGTTGGCGAGGGTCCACGCGCCCATCCACGGGAGGAACGTCCCGACCATCCACCAGACCGGGTGATACCACCAGTTGCTGCCGCCGCCGAGGTCGAGCCAGCGGTGCCCGTAGGTCCCGATGTTCTGCAGCACCGTGACGTCGATGAGCAGGAAGACGACCGCGGCGCCAAGGCCGATGCCGGCCGCGCCGGCGATACCCTCGATGGTGACGGGACGCGTCCAGAGCCCAGGCAACAGGGTCACCAGGGCCAGCCCGACGATCACGATCAGCGCCAGGATCACCGTCTGCACCGGCCCGTTCGGCAGGAACCGCGAGACCAGCGAGATGACCAGGACAATCGCCGCCTCGAGCAGGCCGAGGATCGTTGCGCCGCGCACGATCGCGGGGACGTTCGTCAGGTCGTGATCCGTGCGCAGTTCCACAGCCGAATGCATGCCGTCTCCGAGAGGGATGAGAGTGTCGAAGTATACGCAGCGGCCGAGGGCCGGGCCAAGGGGCCGCTCAGCTCCCCCAGGCCAGGACGACGACGACGTCGGTGATGGCCCACGCCCCGAGCGCGCGATACATCCCGCGCTCGTGCTCGGCCGGGGTGACCCTCGACCAGCGCGCACGCCACGGCACCAGGACCGCCGCCCAGGTGGTGAGCCCGAGCAGCAGACCGCCCCAGCGCCACAAATCCGGTGGCTGCAGACGCCAGCCCGCACGCAGGCCCGCGGCGGCGAACAGGACGAATGCGAGGGCGGCCGTGGCGAGCGCGATATCGAGGCTGCGCCGGATCCCGAGCACACAGGCGAGGGTGCGATCCCCGCGGCGGGTGTCCTCCTCGAGCTGATAGAGCTGCGTCAGCGGATAGAGCGCCGCGAACAGGGGGCAGAACGCAAGCAGGACAATCCCCCCGGCTGGGTCGACCGGCAGTCCGGTGGCCACCCAGCCGGCGTACGGCGTGAGGGTGCCGAAGCCCCACATGTTGACGACCCAGTCCGCTCCGGCCACCGCCTTGAGACGGACAGGGGGCACGGAGTAGGCGAGCGACAGCCCGAAACAGACGGCATAGGCGACGGCGTACGGCGTGCCGAGGCGAAGGGCGAGCACCTGCCCCAGGACCAGGAGCGCAACGCTGAATCCTGCCAGATGCCGGGGCGGCACGGGCGGCTGCCGCAGGTAGGCGACGTCCCCCTCGTCCCGATCGAACGCGCTGTTGAGGGCGAGCGTGCCACCGTTCAGGCAGACGACCCACACTCCGAGCCCGAGCAACGCGGGTCCGAGCCGGTCGGCCGTCGCGGCGCCGGCGAGCCCGACCGCGAGCAGGTAGCCAACGGCCGTGTGCGCAGCCATGATCGGCCACTCGGCGGGGCGCAGGTGCAGCAGGTAATCGAGCCGCCGGCCGGCGAGGCGGTAGCCGGCCTCACGGGCCGTGCTCACCAGGTGAGCCCGAGATGCCCGGCCGCGAGGTGAAGACCGCGGAGCGTGAGATCCGGATCGGTCTCCTCGATCGTCGCCGAGATCGGCCCCACGATCGTGGCCAGGCCGCCGGTGGCCACGACCATCGGCCGCCGCCCGCCGGGCCACTCCGCCCGGATGCGGCGCACGAGTCCGTCCACGGCCTCCGCGGTACCGAACAGGACGCCCGACCGGATGCACTCCTCGGTGCGGCGTCCGATGACACGATCGGGTGCCCGGAGCTCGGTGGCCGGAAGCTTGGCCGTCCGTTGCGTGAGCTGCTCGGCGGCGGTCCGGACGCCCGGCATGATGACGCCGCCCAGGAAGCGGCCCTCGGCGGTGACGCAATCGAACGTCGTGGCCGTGCCGAAGTCGACGATGATCGCGTCGGCCCGGTACAGCGCCGCCGCGGCGAGTGCGTTGACGATTCGATCCGCGCCGACACTCAGCGGCTCGTCCACGTCCAGCTGGACCGGAAGCGGCGAGCGCGCGTCGATCTGGACGCCGCTGCAGCCGGTCGCCCGCGAGATACCGGCGACGACCGCGTCGGTTACCGACGGCGCCACCGACGCGAGGCAGACGGCCCGCACCTCGTTGGGCGAATGCCCGGCGCCGAGCAGGAACCCGCTCACGGCGCTGCCCCATTCGTCGGGGGTGCGTCCCGGATTCGTGGTGAGCCGCCAGTGCGCCTCCAGCTCGGCGCCGCGGAACAGACCCATCGTGATCTCGGTATTGCCGATGTCGAGCGTCAGGAGCATGGTCGAAGGTCCGCCGTCGCCGAGGTCTCCGCCACCACGACGGTGCCTGCGCGCACCGTCGCGATCGTGCCATCCGCCCGCCGGACGCGGAGCGCGCCGTCGGCCTCCAGCCCGTCAGCCGTGCCTGAAGCGGGTGCCGCAAGCGTGCGGCCGAGGAGCCAGTCGCGCCGGGCCAGGCGGTCGCGTTCGTCCGCGGTCAGCGGACTCCCCGCCGCGTCCACGGTCCGGAGGGCCCGGACCACGGGAAGCACGAGCTCCGCGGGTGTCAGGTCCGGACTCACGGACGACAGGTTGGTGGCCAGGTCGTCCAGCCCATCGCCCGGATGGTTCAGGACGTTGAGGCCGAGGCCGATCACGACCCAGCCCGGCGCGGCTCCCTGCCAGCGCGCCTCGCAGAGGATGCCGCCTGCCTTCCGCTCGCCGAGCATCAAGTCGTTGGGCCACTTGAGGCGCAACCCCACGCCGGTGCCGGCGGCGTCCAGGGCGTCCGCCACCGCGAGTCCCGCACGCAGGCTCACCAGCTCCATGGCCGCGGCGGGCGGCCGGGCCAGCACGCTCAGCCAGAGCCCGCCGCGCGGTGACGACCAAGCGCGCCCACGCGACCCTCGCCCGGCGGACTGCTCATCCGCCACCACCGCCGTACCCGCCGGGGCGCCCCCCGCCGCGAGCTCGTGCAGGGCATCCATGGTCGTGGACACCCGAGCGCGCCGGACGATCCCGGGTTCTGCGCTCGTCACCGGAGCACCAGCAGGAGCAGCACGCCCAGCGCGATCCGGTACCAAGCGAAAACCGCGAAGCTGTGCCCCGAGACGTACTGCAGGAACGCCTTGACCACGATGAGTGCCGAGACGAACGCCACCGCGAATCCGACCGCGAACGCCGGCGCGTCGGCTCCGCTCAGCGCGCCGCGGCTCTTGAGCAGATCGTAGCACGTCGCCGCGAACATCACCGGGATCGACAGGAAAAACGAGAACTCGGTGGCCGCGCGGCGCGAGAGGCCCATCGCGTAGCCGCCCATGATGGTGGCGCCCGACCGGGAGGTGCCGGGAATGAGCGACAGCACCTGCGCGAGGCCGATGCCCAGCGCGGTCGCCGGCTGGACGTCTCCCACCTCCGGGGTGCGCTCGCGCGGGTGCAGGTGCTCGATCAGGAGAATGAGCAGCCCGCCAACGACCAAGGCGCTCGCTACCACCACGGGAGTGAAGAGTCGGGCCTTGATCCAGTCGTGCGCCAGGAGACCGACGATGGCCGCGGGGAGGAACGCGATGGCCAGATTGGACAGGAACCGCCGGCTCCCGGCGTCCGTGCGCGCATCGAGCAGGACGCGCGCAAGGCGGGCCCGGTAGAGCCAGACGATGGCCAGGATGGCGCCGAGCTGGATGAAGATGTCGAAGGTCTTCGCGGCCTCGCCGGTCTCCCCGAGCCAGGCGCTGGCCAGAATGAGGTGGCCGGTGGAGGAGACCGGGATGAACTCCGTCACCCCCTCGAGCAGGCCCAGCAGGGCGGCCTTGGCCAGAATCTCGGGCGTCACCGCACCGCCTCCTCATAGAGGGATTCATACATGGGCACGATGCGGTCCGCGGAGAACTCCCGGGCCTTGGCAACGGCCGCTCGACGCATGGCGTCGTGGCGCCCGGGCTCGCGCAGCAGCTCGACGGCGCGGCGGCCCATCGCCTCGACCGAACCCACCGGCTCGAGGATGCCGTTGAGCCCGTCGTCGATGACCTCCGGAAGCCCGCCCGCGCGGCTGGCCACTACCGGCGACCCGCACGCCATCGCCTCGAGCGCCGCCAGCCCGAACGATTCGGTCTGGGAGGGCAGCAGGAACAGGTCGCTCGACTGGAGCAGCGAGGCGACCGAGTCGAGTCGCCCGAGGAAGCGGACGTCGCCGCCGACGGCGAGCTCGCGCGCCTCGTTCTCGGCATCCACCCGCTCCGGACCGTCGCCCACCATGACGAGGGTCGCCGGCATGGCGCGCCGGATTCGCGCGAACACACGGATCACGTCCTTCACCCGCTTCACCTCGCGGAAATTGCTCACGTGGGTGATCACCCGGTGACCCTCGGGCGCGACGCTGCTCCGCGCCTCCGGCTCGTTCGGATGGTACTCCGCGAGGTTCACGAAGTTGGGAATCACCCGCACGTCGCAGCTCTCGCAGCCGAACGCACGGTAGGTCTCGTCGCGGAGGTAGTCGGACACGGCCGTCACCTCGTCGCTCTGTTCGATCGAGAACTTGGTGATGGCGTAGAAGCTCGACTCCTGGCCCACGAGGGTGATGTCGGTCCCGTGGAGCGTCGTGATGACGCGGAGCGGCCGCTCGCCCTTGAGCATCTCGCGCGCGAGATACGCCGTCGTCGCGTGGGGGATGGCGTAGTGGACGTGGAGGATGTCCAGCCCTTCGCGGAGCACCACCTCGTGCTGCTTCGAGGCGAGGGCGAGCGTATATGGGAAGTGGTCGAACAGCGGGTAGCGACCCATCCGCGTCTCGACCTGATGGAAATAGATCCGCTCCGTGTACCCGTGCAGCCGGAACGGCGAATCGTAGGTGATGAAGTGCACCTCGTGCCCGCGCCGCGCGAGCTCGAGGCCGAGCTCGGTGGCCACCGCGCCGGAGCCGCCGTAGGTGGGATAGCAGGTGATGCCGATCTTCATGCCCCGTCCCTTGCCCAGGCGTCCGCGATCTCGGCTGCGAGCCGCTCCGGTGGGCGGGTCGCGTCGAGGGTGAGCACCGCCCCGGTGAGCTGGTGGCGGAACCAGGTCTGCTGCCGCTTGGCGTACTGCCGGGTGCTGATGGTGATCGCCTCGGCGACCGACGCCCGCGGCCGGCGGCCGTGCAGGTAGTCCACCGCCTCCCGGAGCCCGATGCCGTCGAGCCCCGGCGCGGTGGGAGCGTGGCCGTCCGCCAGCACCGACGCCACCTCCTCGATGAGCCCGCGCTTGATCATCTCCTCGGCGCGCCGGGCGATGCGCTGGTGCAGCACCGGCCGCGGCACGGTGAGGACAATGTACCACGGGACCACGGCGGCCCGCGCGCGCGCCACGCCCTGCCAGTGATGGAGCGGCCGGCCGGTCAGCAGCGCGATCTCGATGGCACGGGCCGCCCGTTGCCGCCCGCCACCCCGGAACCCCGGGTCCAGCCGGCCCGCCCAGCGCAGCAGCTCGAGCGGCTCCAAACGCGCCGTGAACGCGTCGAGCGAGCGGCGGCGGCCCGCATCGAGCGGCGGCTCCTGGAACAAGCCCTCGGCCAGCGCCCGGATGTAGAGTCCCGTGCCTCCCACCACCACCGGCATCCGTTCTCGGTGGCGGATGTCGGCCAGCCACTGTTCGGCCCCACGCGCGAAGTGGCCGGCGCTGTAGCGGGATCCCGGCTCGATCAGGTCGAGCCCGTGATGCGCCACACGCGCCCGCTCCCGCCGCGTGGGCTTCGCGGTGCCGATGTCGAGCCGCCGGTAGATCTGGCGGGAATCGGCGGAGATGATCTCCAGCGGCCAGTGCGCCGCGAGCGCCAGCCCGACCGCCGTCTTGCCCACGGCGGTCGGACCCACCACGACGGGCACTCTATCGTCTGCCAAACCGTCGCTCCAGCTCCTCGCGCGGCAGTTGCACGATGGTCGCGCGCCCGTGCACGTCGTGCGGAGGGAGATCGGTCGCGAACAGCCGGACGAGCAGTTCCCGCATCTCGCGCTGGTCGAGCGCCTGCCCCGCCTTCACCGCGGCCCGGCAGGCGAACGTGGCACCGAACCGTTCGAGCCGGTTGGCCCAGCCGCCGAACCGGCCGCGCGCCAGATCGGCCACCAGCTCGCGGAAGCAGGCACCGGCGTCGAAGCGGGGATGCGGCGATGGCACCGCGTGCACCACTACCGCCCGGCCGCCGAACGCCTCGACCTCGAAGCCGACGCGGCGGAGCTGCTCGTCGTGGCGCTCCACGGCGTCGAGCTCCTCGTCGGTGAGCTCCAGGGTCAGCGGCAGCAGCAGCCGTTGCGCCGGGGCATCGCCGCCCGTGAGCTGCGCCATCACCGTCTCGTACAACACCCGCTCGTGCGCCGAGTGCTGATCCACGATCACGATCCCCTCGGGCGCCTCGTACACGATGTAGGTGTCGAACATCTGCACCAGCGGAGCTTGGAAGGCGAGCGGTGGGTTCGGTGCCTGCCCGGCCGCGACGGCAGCATCCGCCGCCCCGAACAGTTCGTCGACTCCCAACCCGGACGGAGCGGGGCCGGTGGGGAACGCCGATGGCGGCAGCGGGCGCCAGTCGCCCACCGGCGCCGCGGCCAGGAGCGCCCCGAGGGCGTGGCGCACGGCCTCCTCGACGACGCGCTCGACGCCGATCCGGTCGCGAAACCGCACCTCCAGCTTGGCGGGGTGGACATTGACGTCCACCTCCTCGGGCGCGACCTCGATCCGCAGGTAGAGCGACGGCCGGTCGCCCGGGTGAATCGCCGACCGGTAGCCGGCCTCCGCGGCGCGGAGCAGAAACGGATCCTTGAACGGGCGGCCGTTGACGAAGAGCTGGGTGCGGCGGCCCGTCGGCTGCGCGTCGCCCGGACGCTGCACGAACCCCGCGACCCGGAAGGCGCCGGCGGCATAGTTCACCGGGACGAGCGTCCCCGCCAGCGCTCGGCCCCAGACGGCGGCCAGGCGCTCCTCGGGAGCATGCCCGGACGCCACGCTGAGCCGTGGCGTCGCGTCCACCTCCAGCTCGAAGCCCACGTCGGCATGCGCCAGCGCGAGCGTGGCGAGCGCCTCCTGCGCCGCGCGCGTCTCACTGGCGGCCGAGCGGAGAAACTTGCGCCGCGCGGGCGTGTTGAAGAACAGCGCGCGTACGGTCGTCGTGGTGCCGCGCTGACGCGCGACATCCGCCACCCGGTCGAGCCGGCCGCCGGTGACGGTCAGCTCCGTGCCCCCTTCGCCGTCGCTGGTGACGAGCGCAAAGCGCGACACCGACGCGATGGCCGGCAGCGCCTCGCCCCGGAAGCCGAACGTGGCCACACCCACGAGATCCGCCGCGCTTCGCACCTTGCTGGTGGCGTGGCGGTCGAGCGCCAGCACGGCGTCCTCGCGCCCCATGCCGGTGCCGTCGTCGCCCACCTCGATGAGGGTTTTCCCGCCGTTCTCGAGGACGACGCGGACATGGCGTGCCCCGGCGTCGAGCGCGTTCTCCACCAGCTCCTTGACGACGGACGCGGGCCGCTCGACGACCTCCCCCGCGGCGATCTGATCGGCCACGGCGTCCGGCAGGATGGCGATGCGGCGCGACATGGCTGGCACCTATCCGCCGACCGCGGCCACCGCGGCCTCGGGCACCCACCCCTCGCGCTCCCCGGTGGCGCGCACCAGGACCCACCCGGGCGCGTGACCGACGATGCGCACCGCCGCGCCGCCTTCGACCGGTGCCAGCACCGGGGCGCGGCCGTGCGGCGACAGCCGGAGCATGGCCGGGTCGAGCACGATGCCGAGCGGGCGCCGGTACCACGCGCGAAGCGCCAGGCCACCGCACACCGCGACGCCCGCAAACACCAGCAGCACGAGCCACCGTTCCCGAACGCGGGGCCGGAGCATCCAGCCGACCCATCCCACGAGCCAGCCGACGCCCCCGACCAGGAGCAGCTCCTCCGGCGTCACCGGCGGCGACCAGCTCCAGCGCGCGGAGCGGAGATCGGGCGGCGGGGTGAGTTCGAGCGCCCGGCGCACCGCAGGTTGGCGCGGAGCCAGCCGGCGCGCGCGGAGCCACGCCGCCTCCGCGCGCCCCGGTGCCCCGAGCCGGTAGAAGGTCGCGCCGAGATTGTACCAGTGGGCCGCCACCGCGGGACCCGCCGCGGCCCGCTCAGCGAAGCCATCCGCCGCGGCGCGGAGGGCTCCCGACTCGTAGAGCTGTTCGGGCGCCGGGCTCTGGGCCCCGAGACCGCCGGCGAACACGACGCTCACGATCAGGCCGACCGCCGCCCCGCGTCCCCGCCACCCGCGCAGCGAGCCCCCGAGCCGGCGGGCCACGTCCTGCGCTTCCGCCGCGAGGCCCGCGTCTTCGGCCACCGAACCCGCTGGACCGTAGCGGCGCGCCAGCAGGCGCTCGCGGATGGCGGCCACGCGCGCGGCCAGCTCCGCGTCGGCACCCGCCGCGCGGGCGGCCGCCGCGAGTGCGGGACCGAACCGCCGGTCGGGATCGGGCGCCAGCACCTGCACCAGCTGGTCGAGCGTGTGCTCGGCGCTTCGGAGATCGTCGCGTCCCTCGGGAGACGCGCGGGCACGTCGCCGCGGGCGGATCGTGAGGCGCGGGCGCACGGCGAGCAGCAGCGGCGGCAGCGCCAGCAGGAGAACCCATGCCCAGTCGGGCACGCCGGAGGCCACGGTCCAGGCGATCGCGGGCCGGTTCCCGCGGACGAGCGCCGGCGGCAGCGCGGCGGACGCCGCCGTCTCGCCGCGCGAGACCACGGGGATGGTCGTGGCCGGCACGCCGAGCTCGGCGTAGCGATTGGCCGCGAGGTCGAAATAGGCGTACGTCACCGGAGGCAGACCCAGGGCGCCGGCGGAATCCGGAACCACCAGATAGCGGAAGATCTTCGTCCCACCCAGCCGGCCTTCGGTCGAGCGGACCTGCTCGTCCACCCGCTCCAGATAGGCGCGCACGCCGGCGGGCCATTTCACTTCGGGCGTGGGCCAGAGCGCCGTGTTTCCCTCACCCGTCAGCCGGAGCTCGACCCCCAGCCCCTCACCCGCGTTCCCGGTCGCGCCCGCCAGGTGCCGCTCGATCGCCAGGCCCGAGCCGATCGCGCCGGCGAACGACGGAGGTCGGCCCGCGGCCGGGAGCGGCCGCACCACGAGCGTATCGGCGCGGCTCGACAACGCGTACCGCTCCTCCTGGCTGAAGAACTGGAGCGCGACGGGCGTGCTGTACTTGAGCGTCGCCCGGGGAATCCCGACCGTCCCGGGGACCAGCGGAAAGACAACCTGGTGCGACACGAAGAGGTCGTACCACTCGCCCCGGATGTTCCGGGTGGCCGCGATGCCCGTCGGCGCGGCCTGCGGAAAGCTCCACACGCCGTCGATCACGGGCGGCTGCAGCGTCGGTGGGCGGCGGAGCTGGAGACGCAGGTCGCGCGGGAACCAGGCGGCCGTAACGACGTCCACCTGCTCGCCCACGCGGACGCTGTCGGTGGAGACGAGCAGGTCCACGGCGGGCTGCCCCGGTGGCGGGGGCGCCGCGCGATCGAGCAGCCGCTGCAGCTTCGGGCTGAGGGTGGACGCCGTGGCCGCGCGGCCCGCGGCGACGTCGACGACCACCGCCGCGGCTTCGACCGTGTCCCGCCCCTGCACGGCCCGCGCCGGTCCGATCGGCCAGTGACCCGGGCGCGCGGCGCGCAGGCGGATCCGGAGCACGGTGGTCCGGATGGGCCCGGCACCGAAGCCGACCTCGGTGCGCTCGCTCCGCTCCACCACCTCGAGACCCGTCAGCGGCGCCAGCGTCACCTGCAGCGGCACGGGCGAGTGGCTGACCGCGCGGAGCGTGTAGGTGAGCTCTTCGCCCACGGAGACCCGGTCCTCGTCCACCGACGCCTCGAGCTGGGGCCGCTGGCCCTGCGCGACGCCGAGGAGCAGGGCGAGCAGCGCGAGCGACGCGGTCACCAGTCCTTGACTCCGCCCGAGGCGCTACCCTGCAAGCGGCGCTGCTGTTCCTCGCGGGTCTCGCGCTCGCGCCGCTCCATCGAGTTGAGGATCTGCTCCGCCTGGCTCTGGGTCAGCTCCTTCGGCTCCGGCGCCGGCGTTTTCGACTGCGGCGATCGCGGTCCGCCACTCGGCGGCGGCGTGCCGCCACCTCCCCCGCTCTGCGGCGGGGGCGGCGGGCGGCGGCGCTCGGCAAGCTCGAGATTCCACTTCGCGCGCCCCGACGACGGCTGCAGCAGCAGCGCCTGCCGGAGCCGCTCGGTCGCGTCGTCCAGCATCTCCTCGCTGCGGGTGCTGTCGCTCCGGGCGGCGAGCAGACTCGCCAGCCCCAGGTTGTAGAGTGCCCGATACCGGAGCGCGGGGTCGAGCGACTTCGCGGCCTCGGCCAGCGCCCCGCGCGCCACCTCGAGCCGGCCCGCCTGGAGCGCGGCGGTCCCGGCGTTGTAGAACGCCGTGTCCTTGGCCTCTCCGGTCCCGGCCTCCTTGAGAAACTCGGCGGCCGCCTGCGTCGGGTCGCCGGCGGCGAGCGCGCGGCCGCCCGGCGTCGGCCGCTGTGCGTCGAGCGGCCGGCCGAGCAGGACAAGCCCCGCGAGCCCGATGAGCGCGGGCCCCGGCCGAGCGATCGTGTAGGCGAGCAGGAGCAGGGCGGCCACCAGGCCCGGAATCCAGCCGCGGGGCACCAGGTCCGCGGTGCGGGTGACCGAGCTCGGGCTTCGCTTCATGGCGGCCACGAGTGTCCGGACCGCCCCGCCCTGGTCCGCCGCCTCGCTCGGGACGAGCGTGCCGTCGCCCGCGTCCACGATGGCGCGCAGCACGTCGTCGCGACGCTCCGACTGGATGACCGCGCCGGCGTCGTCCCGTTGATACTCGACCAGCGTCCCCGTCGAGTCGCGGATGGGGATCCGCGCGGGGGTCGCGCCGCCCTCGGCCACCAGGATGAGATGTACGCCGCTGGCCTTCAGCGCCTCGGCCGCGCGGACGATGTCGGACAGCGTGTCGTGGGCTTCGCCGTCGGTGAAGACGACGAGCACGCGGTCCGCGGCGTCGGTCGTGGCCCCGAGGAGCTGGGCCCCCTGCGCCAGCACGCTCGACAGGTTGGAGCCGCCCTCGCTGGCGAGGTCGGGGTCGAGCGCGTCGAGGTACATGCGGATGGCGCCGCCGTCGACGGTCAGCGGGGAGAGGATGTAGCTCCGGCCCGCGAAGGCGATCAGACCGAGCCGGTCGCCCTCGAGATCCTGGATGAGTCGCCGCGACTCGCGCACCGAGCGCTGCAGCCGGTTGGGCGCGACGTCCTCCGCCAGCATCGAGCGGCTGATGTCCACGGCGAACACCAGACTGAGCGCGCGCGATTCGGTGCGCACCTGGGTGCGCCCCCAGCGCGGACCGGCGAGCGACACCATGGCGAGCACGGCGACGAGCCCGACCACGAGCGGGGCCCAGCTCCCGCGCGATCGCGCCAGGCGTCCCAACGCCGGCGACCAGCGGCGGGCGAGCCGGATCCGCCGGCGGCGGCCGAGCCACGCGGCGAAGCCCAGCGCGAGGCCGACCGCCGGCGCCAGGAGCAGGAGGAAGGGCATGTCGAAGCTCACGGGACCCGCACCACCACGGTGCCTCCGAGCAGCAGCTCGAGCGCCAGCGCCGCCAGCCCCAGGAGAATGAGCGGGCGGGTCGCCTCCTCGTACTTGGTGTAGCGGGTCACCTGGATCGGGGTCTTCTCGAGCTGGTCGATCTGGCGGAAGATCCGGCTCAACGCCTCGCTGTCGCGCGCGCGAAAGTAGCGGCCGCCGGTCTTGGCGGCGATCTCCCGCAGGAGCGGCTCGTCGATGCGCACCGGCAGGAGCTCGTAGCGAAAGCCGCCCAGCCCCCGTCCGGTCGGGATGGGGGCCTCGCCGATCGTGCCGACGCCGATCGTGTAGACGCGAATGCCGTACGCCGCGGCGGTGGCCGCCGCGGTGCGCGGGTCGATGAGACCCTTGTTGTTCTCGCCGTCCGTCAGCAGCAGGATCACCTTCGACTTGTCGGGCGCCCGGCGGAGCCGGTTGACCGCCGTCGCGAGTCCGCTCCCGATGGCGGTCCCGTCCTCGAGGCTCCCGATCTTGAGGTCCATCACGGCCTGCTCGATGACGGGGTAGTCGAGGGTCACCGGTACCTGCGTCAGCGCCTCGCCCGCGAACGCGACGAGGCCGATGCGGTCGACCGCCCGGCCCCGGATGAAGCCTACGGCCTGACGCTGCGCCACCGCCAGCCGGTTCGAGGGCGCGAAGTCCTCGGCGAGCATGCTGCTCGAGATGTCGATCGTAATGACGATCGCGATGCCCTCCTGCTTCACAACCACCGTGTCGCCGCCGATCCGCGGTCCCGCCGCCGCCAGGACGAGCGACGCCAGACTGACGGCGCGAAGGATCGGCGGCAGCCGGACCCACCAGTGCCGCGCGCTCACGGCCGCCGGGATGGAGACGTCGCTGTAGCGCGCGGCCGGGGTCTCGCCGCGGCGCCGCCGCCACCACCAGACAGCGAGCCCGAGCAGGAGCAGCAGCAGCCACGGCCTCGCGAACGTCACGCGGCCGCCGGCGCGAGGCGAAATCCCAGCTCGCGGGCCCGGCGCGCCAGGCCCAGGGCGTCGTCGGCCCCGACGTCCCCGAACCGTGCCTCGTCGAGCGTGCGCAACAACCCGGCGAGCTCCTCGAGCGGCCAGTCGGCGCGCACCGCGGCCGCCGCGAGCAGCTCCGCGGTATCGAGCCCCGGATGCGCGGCCGGCAGCCGGGCGGTGATCAGCGCCCGGAGCCGGCTCGCGGCGACGGAGACGACGGCGCGCGATTCCCCCGCGTCGACCCAGCGCTCCAGCGGCACCTCGTCGGCCGGGACGGGCAGCTCGGGCCGCGGGCGCGGCCGACCGCGCCGCCGCCACAGCAGGTGGAGCGGCACGAGCACCAGCGCGGCGACGAGCAGCAACAGCAGGAGCGGCAGCAGGCTCGCGCTGGTCCGGGGGACGAAGCCGGCCCGCGGTTGCGGCGCGATCGTGGAATCGGACGGTGCGGCCGGCAGAACGCTGCCGATGGTGAGGCGCAGGCTCTCCGGCCGGAGCGAGTCGATG
>JBBQDU010000038.1:0-17731 GCA_038320055.1 Gemmatimonadales bacterium
GGCCGCGCGCTGTCGCGGCCGGGCGTCGTCGTGCCGTGGCACGGCGATTTGACTTCCCGCGAAGCGCCCGGGTAGCTTGCGGCGCCGTTACCCACCCCTGGCTCTGAGCAGCCGCCCTCGCGGAGGTCGCATGAGGCACACCGTACGCGCTGTCATCGTTCTCGCCCTGGCGATGGGCGCGTCTGCCGCCGAGGCCCAGACTCCTGGGCTGCCGGTGTACAACCTCGGTGTGCCTCGGGGCATCGCGCTCTACGGCGACGTCGGCTTCCCCAATGCCGCGGCGGGGAAGGGCAAGGCCTACGGCGCCACGGTGCGAGCGGGCTTCGGCCGGATCGGGGCGACGGCCACGCTGTCGGCCCTGAATCCCGATGGCCCGGCGGGCAGCGACGTCTCGGTCGGGGGCACCCTCAACTACAAGCTGCTCGGCGGACCGCTCGTGCCGCTGTCGGTGACGCTGCAGGGCGGGGTGAGCTATGCCAAGCCGGGAGACGGCTTCCTGCCCGGACAGGACATCACGGCCTACCGATTCCCCATCGGCATCGGCTTTGCGCTGGTGATCCCCAATCCGGTCCTGTCCATCCATCCGTGGCTGGCGCCGCGCGTCGACATCGCCTACCAGAAGGCGGGCGGCAGCTCGGCCACCGAGACGAATTTCGGCCTGTCCGGCGGCCTCGAGTTCAACCTGCTCAACGGGTTCGGCCTGCAGGCGGCCTACGACCGGGTGTTCGCCAAGGATGCCGCGGATCCCGGCACCTTCGGCGTCGGCGCGCACTACGCGTTTCGGGTACCCGGACTGTGAGGTGGCGGCGGGCCGTTCTCGCCGTCGCCCTCGTCAGCTTGCTCGCCGGCTGTTCGCTGTCGTTCGACGCCACGACGCTCGGCGTCCCCGCGACGCTGGCGTCGGCGGCCGGGCAGCCGCCCGCCGGTGATCGGTTCGCGGTCTCGGGGAAGGCGGTGTTCGCGTTGTGGGGGCTGGCGCGGCTCAAGCAGCCCTCGCTCCGGAAGGCCCTGGCCGCACAGCTCGGCGGCGGCGGCGGTGTGGCCGACGTGAGGATCCGCGTCCGGAGCCGGTGGAGCGACCTGCTGTTCACCGTCCTCACCGCCGGCTTGATCGTGCCCCGCACCGTGACGTTCGAAGGAGTGGTGACGCCCGCCGCTGCACCGTCGAGATAGAGGCCCAGAGGTCCCTCCCAGGGCCTGCCCAGGCCCGATCCCAGACGCCACTCCTCAGCGCGCCAGTCCCGCTCGAAACACGTTTCCCTCGATAGGAAAACGACGCTTCTGGCGTCGTTCAGAGACACGTTTTGGAGGATGCCATGATGGTACAAGCGGACACGGTGGCCGGTCCGGCCCGTCTCAAGGACGTGCCCCAGCAGGTGGACGTCAATCTGGGAATGGCTCGCGAACGCCTGGATAGCTGGGTGGATGGCGCGTCCGACTGTTGCCGAACATCGTGGTGGGCCTCGTCGTCCTGGTCGTCTTCTATGGCCTGGCACTGCTGGCCCGGCACCTGGTCCTCCGGCAAGCGTCCCGCCGCAGCCGAGAGAATTTGGGGGAGGTCCTCGGCGGGTTGGTCAAGTGGGTAGTGATCCTGATGGGGTTCCTGTTCGCCGCGACCATCGTCCTGCCCACGTTGAACCCCGGGGATCTGGTCGCCGGACTGGGTGTAAGCTCCGTCGCGATCGGTTTCGCGTTCAAGGACATCCTGCAGAACTGGTTGTCGGGGCTGCTGATTCTCCTGCGCCAGCCGTTCGAGGTCGGCGATCAGATCGAAGTCGACGGCCACGAGGGCACGGTCGAGCGTATCGAGACGCGGGCGACGATCATCAAGACCTACGACGGGCAGCGCATCGTCATCCCGAACAGCGATATCTACACCCAGTCGGTGCTGGTCAAGACGGCGCACGAGAAGCGCCGCAGCCAATACGACGTCGGCATCGGCTACGGCGACGGGATCGAGCAGGCCTGCGAGGTGATTCGGAAGGCCATCGCCGGGGTCGAAGCGGTCGAGAGCGATCCGCCGCCCGAGGCACTCGCATGGGACCTGGCGGCGAGTTGGGTGACCATCCGCGCACGCTGGTGGACTCACAGCCGGCGGCAGGACGTGGTGCACGTCCACGCCGCCGTGATCACGGCGATCAAGCTGGCGCTGGACGCCGCGCGCATCGACATGCCCTACGAGACGCAGGTGCAGCTGTTCCACGACCAATCCGAGTCCAAGGACGGAATCCGAGGCACCCAGCGGGAGGGATGGCCCGCGCCTCAAGAGGGACCGACGACGCCTCGGTGGAAGGAGCAGGCGGAAGCGCGCCCGTCCTGATTCCGACGCCCCGCCCTCAGGCCGGTCCGCCCCGCCCGGCGAGGAGTCCCGCCAGCCACTCTCCTGACCGCCGAGCGGCGCCCAACCCGCGGCTCACGACGTTGCGCGCCCGCTCGCCTTCCGCGGCGCGGAACCCGTCGTCATTGACCCAGCGTTCCCAGTGGTCCAGGAGCAGGCGGGTGGCCCCGACGCGGGTGGTGTCGCCAAGGATGTGAGCGGCGCCCGCCTCCAGCAGAAGCGCCGCGTCGCGGCTGGTGCGTCCTCTCGGACCGAACAGCACGGGAAGGCCCCATGCCGCCGGCTCGAGCACCGAATGCAGCCCCGCCCGGCCGAATCCACCCCCGACATAGGCCATCGTGCCCGCGCCATAGAGGGCGGCGAGAACGCCGACCCGATCGACCACCATCAGTGGCGCGGGATCGAGGGCCGTACTCAACCGCACGGGGCAGTCCAGCCCGGCGCCTGCGGCGCGCCGGTCGAGCGACGTCAGGTGCGCGCGGGTGGGCTCGTGCGGCACCAGGATGAGGCGCGCGTCGGGCCTGCGGCCCCGAAGGTCGGCGAACGCCGCGAGGAGCACGGCCTCGTCGGCAGGCCAGGTCGACCCCGCCACCAGGGTCGGTGCCCCGCGGCCGAAGCGGAGCAGGGGATCGTCCGGCGAGACCGCCGCCACGCGCGCGGCGGCGCTGTCGAAGCGCGGGTCGCCGAGGACGAGGATCCGGTCGGGGGCGACCCCCAGCCGTACCAGCCGTGCCGCGTCCGCGTCCGCGATGGCCCCCGCCGCCGTCACCGACGCATAGCCGGCCCGGAGCATCGCGCGGGCGGGCCAGCGGAGCCGCCCGCTGTCCTCCCCGACCGTGGCGGCTACGAGGGCAACCGTCGTTCCCCGCCGAGCCGCCCGCGTGGCGAGCTCGGGCCACAGATCGAGCTTGGAGAAAATGAGCAGATCGGGAGCGAGTGCCTCGAGCAGATCGTCCGCGGCCTTGGGCAGGTCGTACGGCAGGTAATCCGACACGTCCACGGCCAGACGGCCCGCGAGCGGTTCGGCGGAGGGGCTGAAGTGGGTGTAGGCGATCTGGCAATCGGGCCGGAGGCGGCGGAGCTCGAGCAGCACGCTCTCGGCCTGCAGTCCCTCCCCGACCGAGGCGGCGTGGAACCAGGCGAGCGGCCGCCCGGGCTCGCGGTGCCGCGCGGCCCACGCCCTCAGCCGATCGACGGCCCCGCGCCGGCCGCGGTGGCCCTCGCCCACCTTCCGGTCCAGGAGGCTGAGGGCAGGAGCCAGTCCCGCGCCGAGGCGCACGGCGGCGCGGTACACGCGGGAGGTCGACGGCATCGGGGCAATGTCGCGGCCGCCGCGAGGGGCGTCAATCCGGCGGGAATGGCGGGTGCCGAGGGGTTGCACGTCGGCCGGGGAACGATCTAGAATTCGAAACCGAAGTTCATCATCCACCCGCTACCGAGGGAGGTGATCCATTGTCTACAGAGTCAAGGGTCGCCTGCGGCAACTAGCCTGCAGAGCATGCTGAGACCCGGGCGACACTTGGAACCTGGGGGGGCCGCTTTCGAGCGGCCCCTTTTTTTGGCCGCGGGCCGCCGCTCGTGAGTCAGTCCTCGACGAGCGGCCGGTACTGGCACGCCGCGCGGGCGCCTCGTCACAGCCTCACGTTCGCCTTCCCGCTCCTCGTGGCGTACGAGGCGCTGGCCTTCTCCCTGTCGCATGAGTCGCTCACCGGCGTGCGGAACGGCGCCGATGTTCTGCTCAAGAGCGCCTTTGTCCTTCTGGGAGGACGCAACGGACTCCTGGCGTTCGGGGGAGTGTTGGTGGGCGCCGGCACCGTGCTCGTGTGGCGCGACCGGCGGCGCTCGGGACCCATCGAAGCGAGGGTCTTCGGCTGGATGGCGGTGGAGGCGGTCGTGTACGCGCTCGCCTTCGGGCTGGTGGTGGGCACGCTCACCGGGCTTCTGCTCCGCGGGCTCGGGACGGCGGGCTGGGCCCCATCGCTTGCGGCGGGCGGTTGGGCGCGCGCCACCCTGGCGACACAGGTGATGATATCGCTAGGCGCGGGCATCTACGAGGAGCTGCTCTTCCGGGTGCTCCTCGTCGGAGTCCTGGCCTGGGTTGGGCGAAGGCTTCTGGGCTGGGGCACGACACCGGCGGGCATCTTCGCCACGATCGTCGGGGCGGTCATCTTCGCGGCGTTTCACTACGTGGGGCCCTACGGGGACCGGCTCGAGCTCGGGTCGTTCACGTTCCGGACGCTTGCCGGCATTGCGTTCAGCGGACTGTACCTCCTGCGGGGCTTCGGCATTACTGCCTGGACGCACGCGCTGTACGATGTCTTTCTCGCCCTGGCGGGTCTGGGCTAGTCAGCGCGAGGGCTTCTGCTTCCGCTTGGTCTCGAGGATGGAATCCAGCACCTGCCGGAACACCGGCAGCGGCTGCGCGCCCACCAGCAACCCTCCCTCGATGTAAAACGTCGGTGTGCTGCTCGCGCCCGAACGCTCGGCGCCATCGGCGTCCGCGCGCACCGCCTGCTCGCTCGTCGCCGCGCGGACGCAGGCCAGAAGGGCAGGCTTCGAGAGTTTCGCCGAATCGGCGAGCGAGACGAAGAAGGGCGCGGGCTCCTTCAGGGGCGCCCAGACGTCCTGGTGCAGGTAGAGCAGGTCGTGCACGCGCCAGAACGCGTTCTGGCGGGCGGCGCAGACGGCCGTCTGGGCCGCGGCGAGCGCGTTCGCGTGGACGCTGGTCAGGGGAAAGTTGATGAACGCCCAGCGGACCTTCCCGGTGGCGATGTACATGGAGTCGAGCGCCGGAAAGGTCTTGAGGGCAAAGGTACGGCAGAACGGGCACTGGAAATCCGACATCTCGTACACGGTCACCGGCGCCGTGGCCAAGCCTCGCGTGCGGCCGGCCAGCGGGTCCTTGGAGGCCTCCGGCGCGGCCTGGGCCACCGCGGTCGTCGGAGGCTCTGCACCCCAGGCGAGGGCGGCCACCCATGCGCATCGTAGGACGAAAGGCGGAATCCTCATGGTCATCGCTAGTATCTCGGTTGTCGCCGCGCGGTCCGGCTCGACAGGAGCAGGGTGTCGCTGTCCACCGGCACGTTCCAGTACCATTCGCCGTTCGGGTCCGTGGCGTCCCAACTCCGTGCGTAGAGCCACCACCGGCCCGGCGCCAGCGTGAGCGTGGCCCACCCCTCCGCGCCGGTGGTGTCGGTCACCGCCTCGCGAGCCGCTCGGCGGGACAGGCCCTGCACGACGCTGTCGTACCCCTGGTAGGTGCTATCTTCCCACTGCCGCATCCTGAACCGGAGGCTGTCGCTCCGGCCGACGAAGTCCCGGCGAGCCCGGTCGAGCGTGGCGCGCGCCCGTTCCACCCGTTCCTGGGCCGCGGCAAGCGAGTCGGTGAGGCGGCCGAACGCCGCGTACAGCGGCCCGTAGGACGCGGCGTCGCGCGGGAGCGTGTCGAGCCGCGCCTGCACCATGGCGAGCGAGTCCCGCATCCTGGCGACCCGGAACGTGATCGTCGAATACGCGGTGAACGGCCCGCGAAACTCGGCGAAGAGGCTTTCGAGCGGGGCCGTTGGCGGGCGCGGCGTCCGTGCCCGGGCCTCGAGTTCGCGCAGCACGCTGTCCCGGTCATACGGGAGGGCCACGAGTCCGACGCCCGTCACCGGAGTCTCGACCGTGTCGGGGCCCGGTATCGAGACCCGGACCGACACCTGACGCGGGCTCTCGCAGGCGACGAGCCCCGCCAACCAGATCACGGCGGGTAGCGAGAGGACCGGGAACCGTCGAAGGAGAGGGCGTGAGGGAAACACGACGCAAAGCTACCGCCCTCCTGGCGGTGCTACAACTGACCACGGTGGCGCTGCTGGCGCAGAGCCCGGCGGTCGAGCGGCTCATCCCCGCCGAGCCGGTCGGCTACGTGAACGACTTCGCCTCGCTGCTCGATCCCGGCGCGCGCGCGCAGATGGAGGACTTGCTCACCCGGCTCCAGGGCGCCACCGGCGCCGAGCTGACGGTCGTGACCCTGCCCAGCATCGGCGACCAGGACGAGGGCGAGGTGGCCCTGGCGATCGGTCGGAAATGGGGCGTCGGTTCGCGGGCCGGCATCGGGGACGCGCGGCGCAATGCCGGCCTGGTGCTGCTGCTGGTGCCGCGCCAGAACCACCAACCCGGCACCGGGCACGTGCGCATCGAGGTGGGCCAGGGCCTCGAGGGGATCGTGACCGACGCGGCCTCCGGCCAGATCCGCCGGGAGGTTATGGGTCCCTTGCTTGCGAACGAGGAATACGGGCCGGCCCTCACGAGCGGGGTGCGCGAGCTGACGGGACTGGTGGCGCGGGGTTTCGGCGTCACCGACTCGACGCTCGCCACCACACCGATCCGTGCGCCGGTCGAGCGGCCAACCTCGCAGTTCCTCTCGATGCTGCCCCTGTTGCTGTTCGTCCTGTTCATCGTGCTGTCGAACCGGGGCGGGCGCCGCCGCCGGGTATATTGGGGGGGCGGCCCCTGGATCGGTGGGGGCGGGGGGGGGTTCGGTGGGGGTGGTGGCGGCGGCTTCGGGGGGTTCGGCGGGGGTGGCGGGTTCAGCGGCGGCGGCTCGGGAGGGCGATTCTGATGCACGAGTCGATCGAGCGGGTGGTAACTCCCTTCCTGGCGGCGGCCGACGCTGCCCTGGGTGCGGGTTACAGCGCGCTCCTCTACGGGTCGGCGGCCCGCGACGATTACGTCGCCGGCCGGTCCAACATCAACCTGATGCTGGTGCTCGACGACCCGTCACCCACGCGACTTCGCGCGCTGGCACCCGCGTTCGCGGCCTGGCGGAAGTCGGCCTCGGAGCCGCCGCTGCTCATCAGCCGGACCGAGTGGGCACGTGCTTCCGACGTCTTCCCGATCGAGATCACCGACATGCGGGGCGGCTACCGGGTGCTGCGGGGCGCCGATCCACTCGGTACGGCGCGGGTCGAGCGCGGCGATCTCCGGCAGGCGCTGGAGCGGGAGCTCAGGGGCAAGCTGCTCCGTCTCCGGCAGGGTTACGCCGCCGCCGCTGGGGACGAGAAGGTCCTCGGCGCGCTCGCGGGCGGGAGCGCGAGCACCATGCTGGTGCTGTGGCGGTCGCTGTTGACGCTGGCGGGCCGGCCGGTGCCGTCCTCGCCTTCGGCGCTCGCGGCCGAGGCGGCGGCGCTGGTTGGGGCACCGGCCGCCGCGCTGGCCACGCCGGTGGAGCGGCGAGGCGAGCGCAACTGGAAATGCACCGCCCCCGAATTCGAGCAGTACATGAGCGCCGTGGCGCACGCGGCGGGGTACGTGGACCAACTTCACCTCGGAGACCAGTGATGAAGCGTTCGTCGACGGTCGCCTTCGCGCTCGCAATGCTCGCGGTCCTGACCGCGGGATGCGGCTACAACACCATTCAAACGATGGACGAACGGGTGAATCAGGCCCAGGGTCAGATTCAGGCGCAGCTGCAACGGCGCGCCGACCTGATTCCCAATCTGGTGAACACCGTCAAGGGGATCACCAAGCAGGAGGATACGGTCTTCATCTCGATCGCCAACGCCCGGGCGCGGTTGGGCGGCGCGATCCAGTCCGGCAACGTTCCGGAGATGGCCTCCGCCAACGCCGCCCTCAGCCAAGGCCTGGGCCGCCTCCTGGCGATCTCGGAGAACTACCCCCAGCTCCGCTCCAGCGAGAACTTCAAGCAGCTGCAGGATCAGCTCGAGGGGACCGAAAACCGCATCGCCGTGGCGCGCCAGGACTACAACGGCGCGGTGGGGGAGTACAACGCCTATATACGCCGGTTCCCCTACAACCTGACCGCGAAGGTGTTCGGGCTCGGGAAGCCGCGCGAGTACTTCGAGGCTGAGGCAGGCTCGGCGGAGGCGCCGAAGGTCAACTTCTAGGCGCCGGGCCGGGCACCGGCATTCCCAACAACGAGCCCCGGATGCGCCTGACGCATCGGGGGCTCCTGTGTTTCGGGTGACGCTGCTCGCTCAATCCGTAACGACGCGGTCCGGCAACACGTACTTGAGGGGATCCACCGGCCGCCCGTTGACGTGGACCTCGTAGTGGAGATGAGGTCCGGTCGCCAGCCCGGTGTTGCCGACGAGCGCGATGCGCTGGCCCCGCGAGACCCGCTGCCCCCGTTTGACGAGCAGCTTGGACGCGTGCGCGAACTTGGTGACGACCCCGTAGCCGTGATCGATGGTGATCGTGTTGCCGTAGCCCGACTCCCAGCCCGCATCCGCGACCACGCCGGCCGCGGGCGCTTCGATCGGGCTTCCCATCGGCGCCGTGACGTCGATCCCCTCGTGGGGCCGGGCGATGTGGAGAATGGGGTGCTCACGCATCGACGAGAAAGCACTCGTCAACCACCCCTGCGTCGGCATGATCGACGGGGTGGCCGCGAGTCGCTTCGAGTGGCTGGCGAGGCTGTCCTTGGCCTCCTCGAAGGACGAGGCGAGCAGGTTGGCCCTGCGGATGAGCGCATTCAGGTCGACCCGGATCTCCTGCGAGCGCCGCACCGCCGGGCCATCCCCCGGCCGCGAGGGGCGGGACGCCACCCTGGGTCCGCCGATGCCGGCCGCCTGCACCTGCGGATCGATCGGCTCGAGGTTGGCGAGGATCCGGATCCTGGCGTCGCGCTGGCCGATCCGTCCAATGGTGTCGGCGAGCGTGGTGAGTCGCCCGTGCAGTTCGTCGATCTCGTGGCTGAGGCGCGCGTTCTGCTCCTGCAGCCGAGCACTCCGCGAGAGATCGGTCGTGCGGGCCATCACCGCGTAGCCGATCAGGAGCACGGCCACCAGGCCAAGCGTGACGCCACCGACCGCCGTCTTGATGAACCCGTACGAGACCTCGACGATCTTGGAGGGCTCGGACCCGTGGGGTACGAAGACGACAGTCCAGCGGCGTTTGCTCATGTGTGCTCCCTCACAAATTGTCGTCCTTCAGCTGGAGTTCTCCGACTGCTTTCCTGCTGTTTTTCAGCCACGTCAATATGGGGCCAGCGAGCGGCCCGGGACGTGTCCCGAGACACAGAAAAGCCAAGCAAGAAAGTGGCCCGGGATGCCGTAGACGTCAAGTCCTGCGACATCCGGATAAGTCCTTGACTGTCAAATAGTTTTGCTCATTGACAGGCTAACTTCTAAACAGCGGCAGGCTTGGGGAACAGGACCTCGGGCCTCACGGTAGCGAGTCCCTCCACGTCGGGCTCGTCGAGGCCGGACCACCCCGTGCCGAGCTCTGCATCGCCCATCCCGAGGGATTGCCAGAGCTGAAGGGCTTTGCCCGGCATGAACGGGCCGGCCATCACCGCCAGCCGGTAGAGCGCCCGGACCAGCGCGGCGAGGGCGGAGTCGAGCTCGATGTCCTGCCCCGCCTTGGCGAGCGCCCAGGGAGCCACCTGCTGGATGTAAAGATTGGCATTGCCGACGAGCACCCAGGCCGCCTCGGCCCCGCCGCGCAGATCGAGCGCGTCCATCGCCCGCGCGTAGGCGTTCACCGCCTCGCGGCCGGCCGCATCGAGCGGGGTATCGGCCTTCGCCGCGGGAACGGTGCCCCCTCTGTACTTCGCCAGCATGGCCAGCGACCGCGACGCCAGATTGCCGAACCCGTCGGCCAGGTCGGCGATGTACCGTTCGTCGAACCGTTCCCAGGTGAAGTTGCCGTCCGCCTCGAAGCCGACTTCCCGCAGCAGGAAATACCGGAGCGCGTCGGGTCCGTGGCGGTCGATCGCCTGGCCCAGGCTCACGGCCGTCCCCTCCGACTTCGACATCTTGGCGCCTTCCCACTGCACGTAGCCGTGCGCCCACACCTCGCGCGGGAGGGCGACGCCGGCGCTCAGCAACATCGCCGGCCAGATGACGCAATGAAACCGCGTGATCCCCTTGCCGACCACATGCAAGTCGGCCGGCCACAAGCGCTCGTAGCCCGCGTCGGGATAGCCGGTGGCCGACAGATAGTTGATCAGCGCGTCGAACCACACATACACGGTCTGGGTGGGGTCGCCGGGGAACGGAATCCCCCACGACTGGCGGTTCCGGCTGACCGAGATATCCTGCAGTCCATCATCGATCAGGCGGACGACCTCGTTCCGGCGGATCGCCGGCTCCACCCGGAACTCCGCCGACCGGATGAGCGCCAGGAGCCGGTCGCCGTACCGGCTCAGCCGGAAGAAGTGATTGCGCTCCTTGGTGGGCACCAGCTCGCGCGTCGGGTGCTCGATGCAGCGGCCGTTCACGATCTGGGCGGGCTGCTTGAACTCCTCGCACCCGACGCAGTAGAGCCCCTCGTATTCGCCGACGAACAGATCGTCCGGATTGGTGCGCGCAATCCGCTCGAGCAGCGCGGCGACCGTCCGGTGATGGCGCGCCTCGGTGGTGCGGATCCAATCGTCGTTGCTGCAGCCGAGCCGGCGCCAGTAGTCCTCGAACGTCGCCGCCATGCGGTCCACCCACGCCTGGGGCGGGAGCCCGTTCTGCTCGGCCGCCTGGAGGACCGCCTGCGAGTGCTCGTCCATCCCCATTAGGAAATGGACGTCGTCCCCCCGCAAGCGGCGATAGCGCGCGATGCAATCGGCGCCCACCTTCTCGAGCGCGTGGCCGAGATGGGGGTCGCCGTTGGAGTAGTCGATGGCGGTGGTGAGGTAGTACTTGGACACAGGCTGAGCGGATTCCTCGCTTCACTCGGTACGGAGGCGACGGTACGGACCTGAGAAATCTAACCGGGTTCGCCGCCCCCACGTCCGCCACTGCTGTCGTCGGCGCCGCCGTTCCCGCGGTGCCGCCGCCGCCGTCGCCGGGGCGGGCGGCCATCGGGCGCGGGGGCCGGCGCGTCGTGGCCGCCGTCCGCCACTTCGGGCTCGGCCGCCGCCCGGTCCTCGATGACGGCCCGCGCGTCTGCGGCGACGGCAAGCCGGCTCCGCGCCTCCGCCGTCATCAGGACCTCGCCCAGCGCCTCCACCTCCTCGTGCAGCTGGACCAGCGGAATGATCCGGGCACCGTGCTCCTCGCCCCGGAGGAAGACCCGCTCGCGGAAGATGTCCACCGCCACGACGCGCTCCGAGCCGCGCGCCGTCGTCAGCATCTTGCCCTCCTTGGGGAAGCGCCGGCGGGCGGTGACGTAGAACTCGTGCTCGTACTTGAGGCAGCAGAGCAGGCGCCCACAGCCGCCGGAGATCTGGCTCGGGTTGAGCGAGAGGTGCTGGTCCTTGGCGAGCCCGAGGTTGACCGGCGACAGCTCCGTGAGCCAGGAGGAACAGCAGTACTCACGGCCGCACCGGCCGACGCCCGAGAGACGGGCAGCCTCGTCGCGGACGCCGATCTGCCGGAGCTCGATCCGGGTGCGGAAGAGCGTCGCCAGATCCCGGACCAGGGCGCGGAAGTCCACCCGCTTGTCGGCGGTGAAGTAGATGGTGAGCTTGTTCCGGTCCCACTGCCACTCGGTGTCGCTCACCTTCATGACCAGGTCGTGGTTCCGCACTCGGTCGATGACGCGGCGGCGGTCCTCGTCCTCGGCGCGTCGATTCTCGTCGTGAACGCGCAGGTCGTCGCGGGTGGCGCGGCGCACCACCGGTCTGGGCGCGGAAGCGTGCTCGGCGGCGGCCTCACCGCCCACGGCGCAGCCCGTGCAGGCGCCGGCGCACTTCTTGGCGGCCACGTCTCCGACCGCCGTCACCCGCCCCAGATCACGGCCGCGTTCCACATCCACCAGCACGTCCTCCCCGGTCCGCAGCGGCGCCTCGGCGGCGTTCCAGAGGAAGTAGCCCTTGCGTGTGCCCTTGAACCGCACCTCGACGGTCTGGTTCATTCAGGCCTCGGTGTAGGCGCCCATCGCTGCGTACTTCTCGGCGCGGCGACGCACCAGTTTCTCCGGACGGATCTTCCGGAGCTCGGTGACGTGACGGATGAGCGCGCCGCGGAGTGCCTCGCCGGTCGCGTCGGGATCGAGGTGCGCGCCCCCCACGGGCTCCGCCACGATCTCGTCGATGATCTTGAGCCGGAGAAGGTCATGGGCGGTGATCTTGAGCGCGTCGGCGGCGCGCTCGCGCTGGCTCGCGTCCTTCCAGAGGATCGCGGCGCACCCCTCGGGGGAGATGACCGAGTACACCGAATTCTCGAGCATCAGGATCCGGTCGGCCACGCCGAGCGCGAGCGCGCCGCCGGAGCCGCCCTCGCCGATCACCACGGCGATGGCCGGGGTCGGCAGCGCCGACATCTCGAGGATATTCCGCGCCAGCGCCTCCGACTGGCCGCGCTCCTCCGCGCCGAGCCCGGGATAGGCGCCCGGCGTGTCGATCAGCGTGATGACGGTGGCGCCGAACTTGGCCGCGAGCTTCATCAGCCGGAGCGCCTTCCGGTACCCCTCGGGGTGGGGCATGCCGAAATTGCGTTTCAGGTTTTCCTTCGTGTCGCGCCCCTTCTGGTGGCCGATGACCATGACGGACACGCCGCCCAGCCGCGCCCACCCGCCGACCACGGCCGGATCGTCCATGTAGAGGCGGTCGCCGTGGAGTTCGATGAAGTCGGTGAAAATCGTGCTGAGGTAGTCGAGCGTGTAGGGACGGCGGGGGTGACGGGCGACCATGACTCGCTGGATGGGCGTCAAACTGCGGTAGATGTCCGCCCTGACCGATTCGAGCTTGTTCTGCAGTCCCTCCAGTTCACCCTCGATGTCGATCTGCCGTTCGCTGCCGATGCGCTTGAGGTCCTCGATCTGCCGCTCCAGCTCGAGCAGCGGCTTCTCGAACTCCAGCGTATACGCTGAGGGCATCGGGGTCATCCCGCCTTGATGTAGTGGACGGAATCGGCGCCCAGGAGATCGCGCAGGGCCCGAACGAGGTCCTCCTCCGCCGCGACGCGGACGCGACGGGACCGGAGCCGCACCGACTCTCCATTCCCGTCGCTCCACTCAATATACAGGGGCGTGGGGCCTGGGTGCGCCGAGCAGAGGGCGGCGGCGGCCCGGAGGGCATCCGGCGCGGGGGCGGCCGGCGAGCGCCACCGGAGGCTCAGCGCCACCGCCCCCGAGGCCTTGAGCTCCACCAGTCCCCGCGCGGCCTCCACGATGAACGGTGCGTGGTCTTCCCCCCGGTCGCGGTCGCTGTACCCGCCGGCCAGGAGCAGCGCCGCGTCCGGCAGGATGGTCTGGTTGAGCTTGGCCCAGGCGTCGGGAAAGACGATGGCCTCCGCCGTCCCGTGGAAGTCCTCCAGCACCAGCCGGGCGTACTCCTTACCCGTCTTCTTCGAGATCTGGCGCTTGATGCCGGTGACCACCGCGGCCACGGCCACCTGATGCTCGCTCCAGCCGTCGAGCGTGGCGGTCGTCCGGGTGCCGAACAGCTCGACCTCGTCGCGGAAGCGCTCCAGCGGGTGGCCGGAGATGAAGAACCCGAGCACCTCCTTCTCCTTCACCAGCCGCTCCGCCTCGGACCAGGCGGGGATGTCCGGCAGGCCCTCGCGTCGAGGACGGGGCGCGGTGGCTTCTCCGAACAGCGACGCCTGGCCCGCCTCCCGCTCCTGCTGTAGTACCTGCGCCTCGCCGAGCACGCCGTCGAGCGCCTCGCAGAGTTGCTTCCGATGCCCGCCCAGGCCGTCGCAGGCCCCGGCCACGATCAGCGACTCGAGCACGCGCTTGTTGCAGAGCCGGAGGTCGATCCGCTCGACGAAGTCCGCCAGCGTCGCGAACGGGGCCGCCTGGCGGGCGGCGATGATCGACTCGATGGCGCCCCAGCCCACGTTCCGGATGGCGCCCAGGCCGAACCGGATGCGGGTGTCGCCGACCACGGTGAACTTGAACCCAGACTCGTTCACGTCCGGCGGCAGCACTTCGAGGTCGAGCTCGCGCGCCTCGTTGATATACTGCACCACCTTGTCCGTGTTGCCGATTTCCGAGGAGAGCAGCGCCCCCATGAACTCGGCCGGGTAGTGCGCCTTGAGCCAGGCCGTGCGGTAGGAGAGAATCGAGTAGGCGACCGAGTGCGACTTGTTGAATCCGTACCGTCCGAAGGTCTCGATCTGGGCGGCCAGATCGTCCACCAGCCGCTTGGGATGGCCCAGCGCCATCGCCCGCTCGCAGAACGTGCCCAGCTCCCGCTTGATGAGCGGCACGTCCTTCTTGCCGACCGCTTTCCGAAGCACGTCGGCTTCGGCCAGCGTGAAGCCGGCCAGCACGTTCGCGATCCGCATCACCTGCTCCTGGTAGGTGATGACGCCGTACGTGGGCTCGAGGATCTCCTGGAGTGACGGATGCGGGTAGGTGACCTTCTCCTGGCCCAGCTTGCGGCGGATGAAGACGGTATGCATCCCGGCGTCGAGGGGGCCCGGCCGGAGCAGCGCGTTCGAGGCGACCAGGTCGTCGAACCGGTCGCACTTCATGGCGCGAAGGGTGTCGGTTGCGAGCGCCGACTCGAACTGGAACACGCCGGCGGTGCGGCCCTGGCGGAGCAGCTCGTAGACCTTCGGGTCGTCGAGCGGCAGCGCGTCCATGTCGAGGGGCTCGCCGGTCCGCACCGTGATCATCTTCACCGCGTCGTGGATGACCGTGAGCGTCTTGAGACCCAGCATGTCCATCTTCAGCATGCCGACCTTCTCGAGCGCGCCCATCTCGTACTGCGTGATGATGGACCCTTCGCCATCGGCGGCCGCGCCGGCGCCGCGGGTGGGCGCCGTGCAGACCGGGACGTAGTCCGACAGGGGGCCCGGGGCGATCACCACGCCCGCCGCGTGCACCGACATGTGCCGGGAGATGCCCTCGATCCGGGCGCTGAGGTCCACGAGCCGCTGGTACGCCGGGTTGCCGCGGACCAAAGCCTTTACTTCGTCGACCTTCGCCACCGCCTCGGGGATCGTGAGACTGTAGGCGGGGCCCGACGGGATCAGCTTGGTTAGCTTGTCGGCCTCGCCGGGCGGGATCCGGAGCACACGTGCCACGTCCTTCACCGCGGCCCGCGCCTTCATCGTCCCGAAGGTCACGATCTGCCCGACGCTCGCCCGCCCGTACCGCTGGCGCACGTATTCGATGACCTCCCCTCGACGCTCGAAGCAGAAGTCGACGTCGATGTCGGGCATCGACACCCGTTCGGGATTGAGGAAGCGCTCGAACAGCAGGTCGAACCTGAGCGGGCAGACGTCGGTGATGCCCAGGGCGTAGGCGACGATCGAGCCGGCCGCCGAGCCGCGTCCCGGGCCGACCGGAATCCCGCGCTCCCGCGCGGCGGCGATAAAATCCTGGACGATGAGGAAATAGCCCGCGTAGCCGGCCGTGTTGATCACGCCCAGCTCGTACGCCAGCCGCTCCTCGACGGCGGGAGGCAGGGGCGTGCCGTACCGCCGCTCCGCACCCTGACGCGAGAGATGGTCGAGCAGGGCCTCGTCGGATTCGTAGCCCTCGGGACGGGGAAAGCCGGGGAGGAAATACTTCTTCTCGAAGTCGAACTCGCAGAGATCGGCCACCGTCTGCGTGTTGGCCAGCGTCTCCGGGTGATCCGGGAAGAGCGACTGCATCTCCTTCTCGGACTTGACGTACGATTCCTCGCCGGAAAACCGGAAGCGCTTGGGATCGTCGAGGTCGCTCCCCGTCCCGATGGCGAGCAGCACGTCGTGGGCCTCGGCGTCTTCCCGGCGGAGGTAGTGGGCGTCGTTCGTGGCCACCACCCCGATACCCAGCTCCTGGCCGAGCCGGAGCATCCCTTCGGTCACCACGCGCTCCTCGCCGATGCCGTGCTGCTGCACCTCCAGCCAGAAGCCGTCGCGGCCGAACACGCCCGCGAACCACTCGGCGCTGCGCTTGGCCTCCTCGTAGCGGCCCTGCCGGAGGTGGAGCGCCACCTCACCCGACAGGCACGCGGCGAGGCAGACGATCCCTTCGCTGTACTGCGCCAGGCACTCCTTGTCGATCCGCGGCCGCCGGTAGAAGCCCTCGGTGTACCCGATTGAGGTCAGTCGGACGAGATTCTTGTATCCCGCCCGGTTCCTGGCCAGCAGGACGAGGTGACTGTACGCGGCCGGAGCCCCGCTCGGCTTCTCCCGGGCCTGGCGCGGACCGAAGGCGAGGTAGGCCTCGAAGCCCAGGATGGGCCGGATCTTGGCGGTCTTGGCGGCGTCGTAGAACGACCAGGCCGCGTGCATGTTGCCGTGGTCGGTGACCGCCAGGCTGTCCATGCCGAGCCGCTTGACGTGCGCGACGAGATCGGGGATCCGACTGGCCCCGTCGAGCAGCGAGTATTCGCTATGGGTGTGGAGATGGACGAAAGCCATGCCTACCGACTGCGGTGCGCCAGCTCCTTCCAGACGGTGTCCAGCGGGACACCGCGAGCCTGCAGCAGCACCAGAAGATGATAGAGGAGATCGGCCGCCTCGGACGCGAGACGCTCGGGCTCCTCCGCATTCGCCGCGACGACCACCTCGACCGCCTCTTCGCCCACCTTCTGCGAGATTTTGGGCACGCCCCGGTCGAGGAGCTGCACTGTGTACGATCCCGCCGGCCGAGTCGCGGCCCTCGCGGCGATGGTGGCGGCGAGCCGCGTCAGCAGATGTGCCCCGGGATCCTCGGCGGACGTCGTACTGCCGTCGGGGCCCACGGTGGTCGAAAAGCAGGTCCGGGTGCCCGTGTGGCACGCGGGCCCGGTCTGGTCGACCCGGTACAGGATCGCGTCCCCGTCGCAGTCGATCCGAATGTCTGTGACCGCCTGCTCGTGGCCCGAGGTCTCGCCCTTGCGCCAGAGGGCGGCGCGGGACCTGCTGTAATAGTGCGCCTGACCCGTGGCCGCGGTGTGTTCCAGGGCCTCGCGGTTCGCGAAGGCGAGCATCACCACGTCGCCGGAGCGGGCGTCCTGCGCCACCACGGGCACCAGTCCGTCCGCCCCGAACCGAACCGCCGCGAGCCAATTGTTCTGGGACACCGCCAGAACCTATCGGGAGCCTTGGCGATTGTCAAAACCCCTTGTGGTTTCTTATCTTGCTCCTCTCCTGACCACTCTTTTCCGCCGCCCCCCGGAGCGTCCGAACGTGATTTCCTCCTCCGCCCGCTGGACGCTGTCCGTCGTCGCGTTCGTTCTCGTTGCCTGCGGCAGCGAGCCCAACCCGCCGACGCCCATCGACTGCTCGGGGGTCAGCCCCACCTCCCTGGCACCGGGGGAGTTCACGATCCTCGATGCGTCGCAGAGCGCCTGTGTCCGGATCCCGGCCGCCGGGGCCTCGGACGCGGAATACCTGTACGTCGCCATGGCGACCGAAGGCACCGAGACCAGCGGCGGCGTGACCGCGACCTACCGCCTCAGGGGCGGGGCCACCCCCTCCGCGTCGGTGGCGTCCCGTAGCCAGGCGGTGTTCGACAGGGCCCCCGCGAAGGCGCAGGCGTTCCACGACCGGCTCCGGGCGCGGGAGCGCGACCTGTCCCGACAGCCGGCCG
>JBBQDU010000039.1:0-17466 GCA_038320055.1 Gemmatimonadales bacterium
GTCCGGCCGTCCCGCGTGAACGAAACGACCTCGTAGGGCTCGTGCGCATCCCCGGGCACGGCCATCCCCGGCGTGCTCTTCGGCATGCCCGGCACGGCGAGCCCGACGACCGTGGGTCGCTCGGCGAGCAGGCGTCGAAGCTCCTCGGCGGGGACGTGACCCTCGACGAGATAACGGCCCAGGAGCGCGGTGTGACAGCTCCGCACCTGCGCCGGCACGCCCATCTCGTCCTTGATGGCGTCCATGTCCTCTTCGTCGTGCACGACGGGGGAGAAGCCGTTCGCGCGCAGGTGGTCCACCCACTTGGCGCAGCAGCCGCAGCTCGCGCTCTTGTAGACGGTGATGGCCGTGCCGGACCGTGCGTCGGGCTGGGCCAGCAGGCGATGGGTGCCCAGGGTCCCGAGGGCAAGGCCGGCGGCCTGCGCCACGAAGCTGCGGCGGGTGATCATCGTGCGGTGCTCCTCTTCAGCAAGGGTTGCAGCCCGTCCAGCAGAGCGCGAAGCTCGGCGGCGGGGCAGGTCAGCAGATCGGGAACGCCGCCAAGCGACACCCGCGGGGTCTCAGCCACGAACACCCGAAGTCGCCGCGCGCTCCGGTACAGCTCGTCCGCCACGCGCGGGAGGCCCAGCTGACCCGCGCGCCCGGCGTCGGTGAGCCGCTCGACGGCCCCGCCGCGCGTCCTGAGCGGCAGGTCCACGCCAAGCATCGACGACCGTGCCGGAAAATCGAGCAACAGGTCGCCCGGGGCCAGTCCCACCTCCCCGGCCAGCGCATCTTCTACCCGCTCGAGCAGGTCGGGATCCTGGGCCGGCCAGGGCTCCGCCGCCGTGGGCACGTCGCTCGCGGGGAGGTCGAGCGCCCGCTTGTGCAGCCGCCGGGCGCGGATGGCCGCGGCCAGCGCGTTGCCGTCCCCGACGATGAGCTGCTCCATCAGACCGTCGTCCGTCGCCTCCGCGATCGCCTCGACGGTGACGCTCCCTCGCCGCACCGCCCCACGCACCGCTCGCTTGAACATACACGTGGCCGAGCGCACCGCGTGGTGCCAGTAGACATTCCGGTACATCTGGTACTTGGCGAAGAGGAGCGACTCCAGCGCGCTCACCCCCTTCTCGAGCACGCCCACCTCGTAGCCGCCCGAGGGCGTCTCGACCAGCGTCAGCGTCGCCAGGAGGCGATCGACGTCCACCGTGCCGTACGGCACGCCGCACATCCGGGCGTCCCGGCTGAGATAGTCGATCTTGTCCAGATCGAGCGATCCCGAGATCAGTCCCTGCAGCGCGCTCGGGCTCGTCCCGGTGATCAGGGCACCGAGTGTCGCCGCGAACCCGGGGCCGCCGATCTCCCCCAGGCGCTCGCCCAGCTCGCCGGAGCCCAGCTTGGCCACGCCGAGCGTTTCGTGCGAAGGGAACCCGGCCTCCTCGAGCGCGTGGGAGAACGGGTAATGGCCGACGTCGTGGAGGAGGGCGGCCAGGCGGACGGCCAGGCAGTCACCGTCGGGGATCCGCTCCAGCTCGCCCCGCTCGTCGAGGCTGGCGAGGGCGCGGCGGGTCAGGTGATACGCACCGAGGGCGTGCTCGAAGCGGGTGTGGGTGGCGCCGGGGTACACGAGGAAGGCGTGGCCGACCTGGCGGACGTACCGAAGCCGCTGCATGGCCGCGGTGTCCAGCGCGAGCAAGGCCGGGCCGTCCAGGCGAATGTTGTCCCAGAGGGGATCGCGAATGACCTCGAGCTCTTTGCGGTCTGCCATGGCGTCTGGAATCCGGGCGACTTCTTCAGGCGCCCGGCGGGACCGGGCGCCTGGTCCGGATCACGCGACCGGGCCCGCCGCCGCGACCGCCTCTGATACCTGCGGCCGGTACTGCTCGAAGTTCTCGCGGAACATGCGGACCAGATCGCGGGCCTGGGCATCGTAGGCCGCCGGATCCGCCCAGGTGTCGCGGGGCGCGAGGATGCCGGCCGGCACTCCGGGAACCTCAGCGGGCACGGCGAAGCCGAACACCGGATCGGGCGCGAACCGGGAGCCGTCGAGCGCGCCGGCCAACGCGGCGCGCACCATCGTACGCGTGTGCGAGAGTTTCATGCGTGTGCCGACGCCGTAGGGGCCGCCGGTCCATCCGGTGTTGACCAGCCACACCTTCACGCCGTGCGCGGCGATCCGCTCGCCGAGCATGCCGGCGTACACGCCCGGGTGCAAAGGGAGGAACGGCGCGCCGAAGCACGCGGAGAACGTGGCGGACGGCTCGGTCACGCCCCGCTCCGTCCCGGCGACCTTGGCGGTGTAGCCGGACAGGAAATGGAACATCGCCTGCTCGGCCGACAGTTGCGAGATCGGGGGCATCACGCCGAAGGCGTCGGCGGTGAGAAAGACGATACTCTTCGGATGGCCGCCGGCGCCGGTCGGCTGGAAATTCGGGATGTAGTGAATCGGGTAGCAGGCGCGGGTGTTCTCGGTGATCCGGTCCAAGTCGAAGTCCACCGCACGGGTGGTGGGGTCGAGCACCACGTTCTCGAGCACCGTCCCGAACATCTGGCTGGCGGCATAAATCTCGGGCTCGGTATCGGCCCGGAGTCGGATCACCTTCGCGTAGCAGCCGCCCTCGAAATTGAAGATGCCGCGGTCGCTCCAGCCGTGCTCGTCGTCGCCGATCAGCCGGCGCTCGGGGTCGGCCGACAAGGTGGTCTTTCCGGTGCCGGACAGCCCGAAGAACACCGCCGTGTGACCGTCGGCCCCCACGTTGGCCGAGCAGTGCATCGGCATCACGCCCTGACCCGGCAGCAGGTAGTTGAGCGCGGTGAAGATCGACTTCTTCATCTCGCCCGCGTAGCGCGTGCCTCCGATCAGCACCAGCTTCTTGCCGAAGTGGATGACCACGAAGGTGCCGCTCCGGGTCCCGTGGCGCGCCGGGTCGGCCTCGAAGTCGGGCGCGTGCAGCACGGTGAAGCCCGGCCGGAACTGCGCCAACTCGGCCGGCACGGCGCGGATGAACATGTTGCGAACGAAGAGCGCGTGCCAGGCGTTGGGCGTGACGAAGCGTACCGGAAGCCGGTAGGCGGGATCGGCGCCGCCGAACAGGTCCTGGACGTAGATCTCGCGGGCGTCGAGGTAGGCACGCACGTCCTCGTGCAGCCGGTCGAACGCCTCCGGCTCGAGGCGGGGGTTCTTCTCCCACCAGATGCGGTCGGCGGCGCCGGCCTCCTCGACGACAAACTTGTCCTTGGGTGACCGGCCGGTGTGGGGCGACGTAACGGCGGCAAATGCGCCGTGGTCGGACAGTTGGCCTTCGCCTCGGCGAAGCGCGTGTTCGAGCAGTGCGGGTGGGGTCAGATTGGCATGAATGCGGATGGGGAAGAGGCCGTGCTCCACGAGCGTGAGGCTCTCGCGAGGAACTGCGCTCGTCTCAGTGCTCATACGCTCCTGGGCGCGTGGCGCGTGGCAAGGGACCCGGTCGGCGACCCTGTCGGCCGCAGGGCTCGCCCGAAGTATCGGCAGGCGGCGGGTGCGGGGCAACCGGGCGCTTGTAGAGGCGACCTATATCGTTGTCCCTGCATGACTTAAAACGTCTTTCCGGCCGGGTCGCCCTCGCTTGCCCCGGACCGCTTCAGGGACCGACCAGCTCGACGTTCGGCGTCAGGTGGTAGATGACCTCCGCCGTGGCCAGATCCCGGGTGCTGGGGGCGGCCGCCGTCGGATCGGCGAACATGAGGTCGGTCGCGACGGCCGAATGGCGCCAGATGCCGAGCGCGTGGCCGATCTCGTGCGTCGTGGTCAGGGCCAGGCATTGAGGCAGGCCCGGGGCGGCCGGGTCGGAGCGGGGATCCACATAGACGCGGATCGGCAGCCGAAGCTGGGTGTGGTCGTCGCTGATGTCGAGGTCGGTGGCGCCGGCGCACTCGGCGGCGAGGGCGCTGTGCAGCCGGACCCGGGAGAACTGGACGCCGGGGGCCGCCCCGGCGCGCACGAGCACGTCGGCGGAGGCCGAGTCGGTCACGACGGTGGCGTCGAACTCGCCGTAGAGAAACGCCTCCCGCCAGGCGGCGATGGCCGTGGGGATGTTGGCCGGCAGGCTCGCGGCATCCTCCACCCACACCCGCACCGGAAGGCGGTTCCGGGGCCAGTGAAAGTTCAGGCTGTCGTTGCCGGCTGCGGTGGTGGAGGGGACGATGAGTCGCCACTCGTAGAAGTCGTTCCGGATCGGCGCGGCGATGTCGCCGCATGCCGCGGCGGCCACGACCAGGCCGAGCGCCGTCCAGCGATGGCGGCGAATCATCGGACGCTTCGGCTCAGGCCGACCGACAGCGAGACTCGGCTGACGCCCTGGGTCTGGGAGAAGCCGCGGCGATCGAGCTCGTCGGTGGCGAACCGGTGCCAGTCGTAGCGCAAGGATGTCATCAGGTCCCACTTGGAGAGTACGGGATGCCGGTAATCGACCCCGGCCCCGGCGAGGAACCGCGTCGTGCCGCCCGACCGGAAGATGCCCTCCCGGTCCGCGGGCCAGTAGTGGATGCCGCCCAGCCCCGCGCGCCAGCGGAAACGGCCGGGCAGCGGGCCCTCCAGATCGAGCAGGAGTGTCCCGGTCCTGAGGGTGCCCAGGTCGGTGTCGGTGCCTCCCTCGCTCGCGTGGAACTTTCCGGAGGCGATCGTGGCTTCGAGCCCGGCGCGGTAGCCGCGCGGTCCCAAAGGGAGCGATCCGCCGAGGGCTACCATGGGCGCGATGGACTGCCGAACGGTGATCTCGTCCACGACCACGTCCCGAAGGAGCCTGCTGGCGCCGACCACGCCGACCCGGGCGTAGTAGTCCGTCTGGGCCCGGAGGCCCGGTGCATTGACCAGCAGGAGCAAGGCCAGCAGCAGAATGGGTTTTCGCATGCGAAGAAGATGGTCCGGGCCGCTCACCGGGTCAACGCGCGGGGCGGGGACGGGCGTAGGCGCGCAGGCGCCGCAGCATACGTCGGTCCTGCGTGAATTCGTCGTCGCCCTTGGGCGTCTCCAGAATTTTCATGACGCCGGCGAAGCGCGGGTCGCGCATGAGGCGGCGGAACGGCTCCGGCCCCAGCGAGCCTTCGGCGATTAGCTCGTGGCGGTCCCGCCGCGAACCGAACGGCGTCTTCGAGTCGTTGAGGTGCAGGCAGCGGAGGTTGGCGAGCCCGATCGCCTCGTCCCATTGCCGCCATACTCCGTCGAAGTCGCGCACGAGGTCGTAGCCGGCCGAGTAGAGGTGGCAGGTATCGGCGCAGAAGGCGACCCGCCGGCGGACCGCCGGCCCGATGGCGGCCCAGAGCCGGGCCAACTCTTCGAAGGTGCTGCCGAGCGCCGTCCCGGTGCCCGCGGTGGTCTCGAGCAGCACACCGACGCCCGTCACCGCACGCAGGCAGCGCGTGATCGACTCGGCGTTGCGCGCGAGACCGGCCTCGCGGTCGTCGATGAAGTTGCCGGGATGGGAAACGACTTGGGGGATGCCCAGCGTCCGGCACCGCTCCAGCTCCGCCTGGAACGAGGCCTCCGAGCGGGCTCGCAGCGTCGGATCGGGTGAGGCGAGGTTGATAAGGTAGGAATCATGCGACACTATATGGAGGAGCCCGCTGCCGGCGAGCTCCCGGCGGAACGCCCCCGCAGCCTCGTCCCCGACCACCGGCTCGCGCCATTGATTGGGAGTCTTGGTGAATACCTGGATGACGGTGGCTCCGATGGCCAGACCGCGCGCCGGCGCGGTCGCCATGCCCCCCTGGACCGACACATGCGCACCGAGGATGTCGGACGCCGCGCGTTGAACCACTCACCCCTCCTGGTCGTATGATCGGCCCATTGGCCGGATGACCGGTGCCGGCGGCGGGCCACTCGTGCGCCGGCGCCTGCTGCTCACCGGTGACGCGACGGCGCGCCCCGACGGCCTGGAGCGCGCGCTGACGCGCGCCGGCTTCCAGATCGGCGAGACGGCGCCCGCCCCGCACGAACCTCCTCCGGACGCCGTTCTCACCACGCTCCGCGCCGCGGATCCGGACCGACTGCCCCACGTGCTGGCCGACGCGGCGGTCGAACCGCCCCGCATCGTCGTCTTCGCCGCGGAGGATCGCGACGCGCCGGGCCTGGCGCTCGCGCTCGGGGCGGCGGATGCCCTCGCGGCGCCGGTGCATCTCCCGGATCTCTGCGCCAGGATCGCGGCGCGCATCCTCGACCGCCAGGCTCCGGTGCGGACGCCCTATGAGACTCGGGTCCGCGAGTCCCTCCGAGACCTGGTGGAGGAGGCCAGGACGCTGCTGCTGCCCGAGGAGGTAGCCGTCGCCCTGGTGCGCCGGTTGGGCCGTGCGCTCGACCTGGACCACTGCTCGTACGTGCAGGTTCGTCCGGACGAGAACCAGGGCCGGGTCATCGCCGATTCATGTGACGCGCGTGCGGAGCACGCGCGGCTCGATCTGGCGCGCCATCCGGAAATCGGAGACGCAATCCGGAGCCGGCGCACGCTCTCGATGCCCGACACCCACACGGCCGCGGCCGTCATGGCGGTGCTGCCGGTAGTGGTCGAGGATGAGGTGGCTGGCGTGTTGCTGCTGCGGGGCCAGGCCGCAGCGCCGCCGCTCGCTGCCTCCCAGCTCGCCCTGGCCGCGGATCTCGCCGTGGCCGCGGCGCGCGCGCTCGACAGCGGCGGTGCGGCGGGCGCCCGGCCGGGGCACCACCTGGCACCGCTCCCACTCGACCGGCGGCTGGAGGAGGAGCTCGAGCGAGCCCGGCGCTACTCACTCGGCTTCAGCCTCGTCCTGCTCGACGCGGACGGCGCGGCCGCTCCCGCGACCGACGCGGCGGAGACGGCGGGTCGCCGGCGACTGGAGACCGTCGCACGGCTTCGTCGAGTGCTGCGCCTGCCGGACTTCGTGTCGGGCTACGGCGACGAGGCATACGCCATCGTGCTGCCGGAGACGGCCTCGGACGGGGCGCGCCGGTCGGTGCTGCGGCTTCGCGGGCCGCTGCCCGGCGCCAGCGCCGGGATCGTGGCTTACCCGCACTCCGCCGTCACCGTGCCCGACGATCTCTTCGCGCTGGTCGAGGCGGCCCTCCACCGCGGGCGAGCGCAGAGCGGCGAGCGGATCGGCCTCGCCGAGTAGCGATCCCGCTCAGCGCCTCCGGAGCCAGGCAGTGGGGTCCAGCGCCACCTGGTTCTCGCCCCGGATTTCGAAGTGCAGGTGCGCGCCGTAATCGGAATTTTCGCCGCCCACCGTGCCGATCGCCTCCCCCTTGGTGACCGCCGCGCCGAGCTTCACGGCGGCGCTGGCCAGGTGCGAGTAGACGGAGTAGTAGCCGTTGCCGTGCTCGAGCACGATGGTCAGTCCATAGGTGCCGAACTGGCCCACCAGCCGGACCTTGCCGGCCTCCACCGACCGCACCGCCGTCCCCACCGCCGCCGCGATCCCGATGCCGTTCCACCGGATGATCCCGCCACTCGGCAGGGTGTCGCGCCCGAAGCGGTAGACGATCGTCCCCTCGACCGGCCAGTCCAGCTTGCCGAGGCTGGCGGTGGTGATGGAGCCGGGACCGCTCACGCCGCCGCGAAGACTGCCGCGCGCGGCCTCCTCCCGGCGGGCGCGCTCGAGGGCGGCCAGCACGTCGTTGAGCCGCGCCTCGTCCCGCTCCAGGGCCGTGAGCCGGCGCTCGGTGCTTCGCGCCGAGCGTTGCAGCGTCTGGAGCCGGCGCGTCCGCGTCTCGGCGAGCTCGGTCACCTTGTTGAATTCCGCTTCGCGCTCCTGCCGCGAGCGGTCGAGCTGGGTCCGCACGTCGAGAATGTTGTTCCGCTCGACGACCACCCGGTTTCGAAGTTGCTCGACGTCGGTCACCAGGGCCCGGTCCTGACGGCTGGTAAGGTACAGATACTTGTACCGGCTCAGGAGGTCGCCGAACGACTCCGCGGCGAACAGGGCCTGGAAGGTGTAGAGCTGGCCCCGCTTGTAGATGTCCACCAGCCGCCGCTCGAGCACCGCGCGCCGTTCGGCCAGGTTGTCTTCCGCCAGGATCAGCTCGGCGCTCGAGCGGTCGAGCTGGTTGGCGAGCCCGCCGATCTGGCGCTCGATTTCGCCCACGATGCGCTGGGTGGATTCGCGTTGCCGCTCCAGGTTGCTGAGCTCGTCGTTGACGTCGTGCACCTGGCCCTGCAGCCGCTGCTGCTGTTCCTCCAGCCGGCTGCGCTCCTTCCGGATTTCCTCGAGGCGCCGGCGGCTGGCCTCGAGGTTGGTGTCCTGGGCGTGGAGCAGGGCGGGGGCCAGCGCCAGCAGGACGAGCACGAGCGGGAACAGCCGGCCGGACCGGGGACGGGCGCTACACATGCCGCAGATGCCGCCCCACGCTCACGAGGCTGCCGCACAGCCCCAGCATCACGCCGAACACGACGATGCCCGCCATCTGGATCGGCTGGAAGAAGATCAGGCCGGCGAAGGTTCCGCCGCTCCGGTCCCGGAACAGCAGGTAGCCGCCGTAGCAGAGCGCCACGGCGAAGAGCCCGCCCAGCAATCCCTTGAGCGCGCCTTCCAGCAGAAACGGCCCGCGGATGAACCAGTTGGTGGCGCCGACGAGCCGCATGATCGAGATCTCGCGCGCGCGCTGCAGCAGCGTGAGGCGGATGGTGACGCCGATGATGACGACGGCCACGGCGGCGAACGCGAGCCCGATGGCCAGGCCGACGATACCGGTGATGTTGCGCAGGTGGTCGAGCTTCTGCACCCAGTCCCGCCCATAGCGGACGTCGTTGACGAAGCTGAAGCCGCGGAGCCGCTCGGCGACGCGCTCCACCTGCTTCGCGTCCCGGTACCCGTCCCTGAGCCGCACCTCGATCGACGCGGGGAGCGGGTTGACCTGGAGATCCCGGTAGGCGTCGCGGAACTCGACCAGCTCGCGGCGGGCCCGCGCCAGCGCCTGCTCTTCGGTGACGTAGGCGACGTCCTGCACCTCGGGAAAGGCCGCGATGTCCTGGGTGGCGAGAGTGATGGTCTCCGCGGGCGTGGCCCGGAGCACGAACGCCACGATCTCGACTCGCTCCTCGAGCCCGCGCAGCGCTTCCCGGAGGTTGATCGCCACCAGCCCGAACAGGCCGAGGGTGAAGAGCGAGAACGCGATCGTGGTGATCGAGAGCGCCGAGAGAAGGGGGGCGCGGCGGAAGGAGAGCAGCGCCTCGCGCGTCAGCAGCTTCATCGCGCGCGCCCTCGGTCGTCCGCGTCGTCGGTGGCGCTGTCGTAGACGACGCTGCCCTCGCGCATCTCGATGGTGCGGTAACTGGCCTGCCGCACGAGGTCGAGATCGTGCGTCGCCATGACCACCACGGTGCCGCCGGCGTTGATGTCGCGCAGCAGCTGGAAGACGCCGCGGGTGGCGCGCTCGTCGAGGTTGCCGGTGGGCTCGTCGGCGACGAGGATCGCCGGATCGTTGACCAGGGCGGGGGCGATGGCCACCCGCTGCTGCTCGCCTCCGGAGAGCTCGCGCGGATGCGCGCGACTCTTGTCCGTGAGGCCCACCTGCGTCAGTACCCGCATGACGCGCGCGGCGATCGTATCGCTCCGCGCGCCCGTCACCTCCAGTGCGAACGCGATGTTCTCGGCCGCCGTGCGGTCCTCGAGCAGCCGGAAATCCTGGAACACGACGCCGAGGCGGCGGCGGAGCCGGGGAATTTCGCTGGGACGGAGCGCGCTCACGTCATGGCCGGAGATGCGCACCTCGCCGTGCGTCGGGCGCTGCTCGGCGAACAGCAGCTTCAGGATGGTGGACTTGCCCGCGCCCGAGTGGCCGGTGAGAAAGACGAACTCGCCCTTGCCGATCCGGAAGGAGACATCCTTCAGGGCGAGGGCACCGTTGGGAAAGGCTTTGTCGACATGGGCGAGGCGGATCACGGACGGAAGCTAACGACCCCCCGTCGGCACCCGGAAGTGAACCGCCGGGCGCCACGCTCAGCTCTTGCCGAGCGCGTCCTCCAGATCGGCGATGATATCGTCGGCATCCTCGATCCCGCAGCTGAGCCGGAGGAACCCGTCGGGAATGCCGAGCGCGGCCCGCTGGTCGGCCGGGATGCCCTTGTGGGAGGTGAAGCGCGGCTCGGAGACGAGCGTCTCGACCCCGGCGAGACTCGGCGCGTGGGTCACCAGCTTGAGCCGTTTCAGCATCCGCTCGGCGGCCTTGGGACCGCCGGCGAGCTCGAGGCCCACCATGCCGCCGTAACCGTCGAGGACGGCCTTGGCCTGCGCGTGGTCGGGGTGGGACGGCAGGCCCGGGTAGTGCACCCCTGCGATCGCCCGGTGGCCGGCCGCCCACTCGGCGACTGCCATCCCGTTCGCGTTGTGGCGCGCCATGCGGAGCGCCAGGGTCCGCATGCCGCGGTCCACCAGCCACGCGGCGTGCGGATCGATGGCCTGGCCCCAGAGCCGCATCAGCCGGGTCACCTCCTCGACGAACGACGCCGAGCCGGCCACCGCGCCCGCGATGACGTCGCTGTGCCCGTTCAGGTACTTCGTGGCGCTGGTGATGACGACGTCGGCGCCGTGTTCGAGCGGGCGGAAATTGATCGGGCTGGCAAAGGTGGCATCGATCAGCAGGGCCACCCCGGTCGTGCGGGCGATGTGGGCCACCGGCGCCAGGTCCGGCACGCGCATCAGTGGATTGGTCGGGGTCTCGACGAAGATCGCGCGGGTGGACTTCCGCACCGACTTGCGCCAGAGCCGCGGTTCGTCCGGGGCCACGTACGTGATCTCGATCCCGAACCGGCGCAGCTCCTGGTCGAACAGCTGCTGGGTGCCGCCGTAGATCCAGCTGCTGCTGATGAGATGATCGCCGGGACGGAGCACGGCCAGGTGGGCCAGGGCCGTGGCCCCCATGCCACTGGCGAGAAAGATCGCATCCTCCGTGCCCTCGAGCAGGGCGTACTTGCGCGCGAGCTCGAGCTGCGTCGGATTGTTGCCGTAGCGGCTGTAGAGGATCGACTCGTCGCTGCCGACGGGGCTGACGAAAGTGCTGCTCTGCTGGATGGCGGGGGCCACCGGCGCCCACACGGGCCGCCGGTGCGGCACGCCGTGGATGGCCGTCGTCGAGGGCCCGTAGCGCCGTGGGGTCATGCGATGGGCAGCGGCTGGTATCGGCCCTCGCCCGTCTGGACCAGACGGCGCCGGGCCAGCGCTTCGAGGGCGGCGGCGCCCCGGGAGGCCGGCCAGCCGAGGACCTGGGCCAGCTCGCTCGCGGTGACACTGCCGCGCGCGCCTACGCACTCGAACGCCGCGCGCGCGTCGGCCGTCACCCAGCCAAGGAGCCGCGGCGCCTCGTGCTCGTCGCCGAATGCCACCGCGGCCACGGCGAGGCGATGATGGGTGAGGACATGCTCGATCGCCTCGCCCTGGTCCTCCCGCAGCCCCCCCAGCACCACGAACCGCCCGCCGTGCTCCTCAGCGGCCAGCAGCAGCTTGGCCACCACCTCGTCGGCGCAGCTGAAGTCGAGCAGCTCGATCCCCGAGAAGTCGAGGAGGGCGGTGAGGCAGTCGGAGGCGGCCAGGCGCTCGCGAATACGATTCCGGATGGCGGCGCCGGTGGGGCGGGTGACGAGGTTCCGGTACGGGGAGGCGACAGTTTCCCGCAGCAGGTGGCCGAGGTGAATGGTCTGGATCACCGGGCCTCGGCGTCCTGCGCGGGAATGATGATTTGCACCTGGGCTCCGGGGAAGAACGGGAGATGCTCGGCCAACGGAACGTCTTCGTCCCACGGCGGCACGATCGCCAGACGCGCCGTGCCGCTCCGGATCGAGATCTTGCCTTTCCACTGATCCAGAAAGCGCTTGATGAAGGCCAGGCCTTGCCCGCGGCCGGGGTCGCGGAAGCGGCTGACGCCCTGAATCAGCGCCGCCTCGAGCGCCGCGCCGTCGCCCCAGCGCTCGCCGAAGCGCTTCGCATGGGTGCTCTCGAGCGAGCGCCGAAAGCCGATGCCCGCGTCGCTGACGCTGATGACCACCACCCGCCGGCCCAGCCGGCGCCGGAAGGTGTACGCCTGCACCGCCACCCAGCCGCTGGTGCCGGCGTGCTCAACAATATTCTGGCATGCCTCCGAAAGCGCCATACTGAATCGCATGGTCGCTTTCATCTCGAGCCCCAGCTCCCCGTGCAGGATGCGCGACGCGCCCTGCGAGATCTTCTCCACGACCTCGTGCACGTCCTCGGTCGCGCGCACCGGGGTGACGTCCAGCAGGACGTCCGACGGCCCCGAGACGGCGGCCCGGGGCACCTTGCCGTGCAGCTCGAACATCTCCGCCGCATACTTGAAGAAGCCGGCCCGGGCCCAGTAGCGCTTCACGTCGTCGTTCGTCGGCACCGTGAAGAGCGGACGCTCCTTCCGTGCCTCGGCGAGCGCCTGGCCGGCGGTGAGCATGGCGACGAGGCCGAACGGCGACGCCCACTGCGCGCCGCGCGCGTCGAGCAGCACCTTCTCCTCGGGCGGCCAGCTGCCGAACCCGCCGGCGAACTGCTCGAACGAGCGGTCGTCGAACGTCGCGGGCACCTCGATGACGCGCGTCATGGCACGAGCAACTCCCCGCGAAGGTGGCGGCTCAGTCCGCCCGCGCCGCGGAGCCCGGCGTTCCGGGCGGCGAGGGCGGCCGCGTGGCACAGCGCCGCATCCACGCCATCGCCGGCGAGCAGGCGGGCGCAGGCAGCGGCGCCGAACACGTCCCCGCAGCCGGTGGGGTCGAGCACGTCCACCTGGGTGGGGGGGACCAGTGCCGTGCGGACGGCGAAGCCCGCGGGCGCCGGGGCGGGTGACCGTGCGGGCGTCCATCCGTCGAACCCGGGGGCCGCCACGTAGGCCGCACCTTTCGGCCCGAGGGTCACCACCAGCATCGAGACGCCGGCACCGAGCGCCTCGGCGCTCAGCGTCAGCGGGTCCGGCGAGAGTTCCCGCATCTCGTCCTCGTTGAGCTGCACCACGTCGAAGCACCCGAACCAGGCCGCCGCGTCGGGCAGCGGCTGCAGCACCCGGATCCCGTCGTGGTGCATGCCGAGGAAGAGGCTGTGCAGGTCGGCGTAGATGGGGCCGGGGAAGCCGTGACGCAGCGCCTGCGCGGTGCCGAGCGCGAGCTCGAACCCCGAGATGAAATTGAGATAGAGCGCGTCGAGATCCCGGACCATCGGGCCGAGCTCGAGCCAGGTCCACCCCGGCACGCCGCCCGACATGCGCTCGCACCGCCGCTCCGCCGACTGGTAGTGGAGCACCACGCGGTTGTTGGGCGCCGGCACCTCGACGCAGCGTCCACCCGGCGTCAGGCGCTGCAGCCCGGCCAGCAGCTCGGCGGCTTCGGGCGCCAGATCACGGCCGACCTTGATGAGCGGGACGATCTCCCAGTCGGGCGGCAGGCTCGCGTCCAGCCCCCCCAGCGCATACGCGATGCCGCCCCACTCCTCGGTCGGTGGCGCCAGCGGATCGCGGCCGTGGATGAGGTCCCAGACGAGGGAGCCGACGACTCCGACCTTAGGCACCAGCGCCTGTCTGGTCCAGGAACACCTTGGCCGCGCCGAACACGCCCGCCGTGCCCTTGAGCGCGCCGGGCACGATCCGGCACGCGGTGACCGCGGGCTTGAACGCGCGGCGGGCGGCTTCGCGGCGAAGCGGGATGAACAGGCTGTCCCCCGCGAGCGTCACGCCGCCGCACACCACCACGACTTCGGGATTGAACACATTCAGCAGATTCCCGATGCCGACGCCGAGAAACCTGGCGGTGTCGTTCACCACCTCGAGCGCGAGCTCGTCCCCGTCGGCCGCCGCCTCGTACACGGTCTGGGCGGTGATCTTCGTCAGGTCGTGGCCCACCAGCGCGGGCAGGCGGCTCTCGGCGCCGGCCTCGATTTCCTCGACGGCGCGGAGCGCGATGTTGGGCCCCGACGCATACGCCTCCAGGCAGCCGTAGTTGCCGCACTTGCAGCGGCGGCCCTCGGTATCGATCGTCGTGTGGCCGATCTCGCCCGCCACGTCCGACGCGCCGTGGTACAGCCGGCCGTCGAGAATGAGGCCGCCGCCGATGCCCGTGCCGATGGTGATGCCGATGGCGTCGCGCGCCCCGCGCGCCGCGCCCACCCACCATTCGCCCACGACGGCGCAGTTCGCATCGTTGTCGAGCGCGGCGGGGAGCCCGAGCCGGTCCCGGATGATCTGGCGGAGCGGCAGGTCCACCCATCCCAGATTCGGCGTGAGGAGCACGATGCCGCGCTTGGTGTCGAGCGGGCCTGGCGCGCCGACGCCGACGCCGATGATCTCGGCGTCGGAAACCTGGGCCCGCGTGACGGCCACGGCCCGCTCGGCCAGCCCGACCAGCCGGTCGAGCACGTCCACCTCGCCGGCTTCCGCATGCGTGGGCTCGCTCGCCGTGGCGATGAGGTGGGATCCGTCTTCCGCCACGCTCGCCACGACGAGATTGGTCCCCCCGATGTCAATGCCCAGGACGAATCGCACGTATCCCCTCCCCTCCCGCCGCGGCGGCCGCCGCCGCGGCGACCGACTCGACGGACAGTTCCCGCATGCAGCGGTGATGGCCCAGCGGACACACGTGGGGCCCGTGGGCCGAGCAGGGCCGGCACGAGAGCGACGGATGCTCGACCACCCGGTCGTGCGCGGCGCGCGGCCCGAAGCCGAACGCCGGGATCGTCGGCCCGAACACCACGACGGCCGGGGTGCCCACCGCCGTCGCCAGGTGAAGCGGGGCCGAATCGTTGGTGACCAGCACCGCCGCCCGGGCGAGCAGCGCCGCCGACGCGCGGAGCCCGAGAGCGCCGGCCGCGCTGTGCGCCCGGTCGGGCGCCGCCGCCACCACCGCGGCCGCGAGCGGCGCATCCTCGCGGCTGCCCACGACCACGACCGGGGCGTCGACCGCCGCGGCGAGCGCCGCATACCCCGGCCAGCGCTTGGTGCCCCAGATCGATCCCGGCGCCAGCGCGATGAACCCGGGTCCGATGCCGTGCTCGCGGAGCCAGGCGTCGGCGGCGGCACGATCGTCGGCGGTGAGCTCGAGGTGCACCGGCGGGGCGTGGCCGCCGGGGCCGGCCAGCGCCAGCAGCCGCTCGACTTCGTGGCCGCCCGTCGGGCGTGGCACCTGGCGCGTGTAGGTGGCCGCCGCTGGGCTGTCGGCGAAACCCACCCGCTCGGCCGGGCGGGCCAGCATCGCGAGCGCGGCCGAGCGCCACGAGCGATGCGGCAGGTAGGCCCGGACATAGCACCGCGCCCTGAGCCGGCGGCCCAGGCGCCAGAGTCCCCCGGCGCCACGGTCCGCGGCGCGCTTGTCGTAACGGATCACCGCCGCCACCGCGGGGTGCGTCTCCAGCAGGGCGGCCGCGGCCGGCGTGGTCACCACATCCACCGGCCCGTGCCGCGCCGCCAAAACGGCCAGCAGCGGCGTCGTGAGCACGACGTCCCCCAGAAACGCCGTCTGGATGACGAGCGTGTCCGACGGCGCGTCGGTCCGCCGGCCGGCCGCCCGCCCGCTCACCGTCAGTCCACCTGCAGCACGGCCAGGAACGCCTCCTGGGGAATCTCGACGGCGCCGATCTGCTTCATGCGCTTCTTCCCCTCTTTCTGCTTTTCGAGGAGCTTGCGCTTCCGGGTGATGTCGCCGCCGTAGCACTTGGCCAGCACGTCTTTCCGGAACGCCGCGATCGTCTCGCGGGCGATCACCTTGTTGCCGATCGCGGCCTGGATCGCCACCTGGTAGAGCTGGCGCGGAATCAGCTCCTTCAGCTTCTCGGCGATCTTGCGGCCGTACTCCTGCGCCTTCTCGCGGTGGATGACGACGCTGAAGGCGTCGATCGGGTCGCCGTTGATGAGCATGTCGAGCTTGACGAGGTCGGACTCGCGATACCCCGCCATCTCGTAGTCGAGCGACGCGTACCCGCGCGAGAGCGACTTGAGCTTGTCGTAGAAGTCGAGCACGATTTCCCCGAGCGGGAACTCGAAGTCGAACTCGACGCGCGAAGTGTCGATGAAGTGCATCCCCAGGTACACGCCGCGGCGCTCCTGCCCGAGCTTCATGATGCCGCCGATGTAGTCGGACGGCGCCATGATGCGCGCCTTCACGTACGGCTCGTCGATATGGTGGATCTCGGCCGGGTCGGGAAGATTGCTCGGGTTCTCGAGCAGCTCCATGACGCCGTCGGTCCGGTACACGTGATACTCGACCGTGGGGACGGTGGTGATCAGGCTCAGGTTGAACTCGCGCTCGAGCCGCTCCTGCACGATTTCCATGTGCAGCAGGCCGAGGAACCCGCACCGGAACCCGAACCCGAGCGCGGTGGAGGACTCGGGCTCATACTGGAGGCTGGCGTCGTTCAGCACCAGCCGCTCGAGCGCGTCGCGCAGCCCCTCGTACTGGTCGGAGTCGGTCGGGTAGATGCCCGCAAAGACCATCGACTTGACGTCGCGGTAGCCGGGCAGGAGCTTCTCGGCGCGGTTGTGGGCGTCGAGGATCGTGTCGCCGACCCGCGCGTCGCGCACCTGGCGGAGACTGGCCACGAGGTAGCCCACCTCGCCCGCCGACAACACCGGCGCGGGGTGCTGGCCGAGCTGGAGGTAGCCGACCTCGTCCACGTGATAGACGTCGTTGGTGTGCGAGCCGAAGGTGATCTCCATGCCCTGGCGCAGTGCGCCGTCCACCACGCGGACGCTGGGGATGGCCCCGCGATACCGGTCGTAGTAGGAATCGAAGATCAGCGCCCGGAGCGGTGCATCCTCCCGGCCACGGGGCGGGGGTACCCGGGCCACCACCGCCTCGAGCAGGTCGGGAACGCCGGTGCCCTCCTTCGCCGAGACGGCGAGGATTTCCGCCCGCTTGGCCCCGATGAGATCCATGATCTCCTGGGCCCGCTTCTCGGGCTCGGCGCCCGGCAGGTCGATCTTGTTGAGCACCGGGATGATGTCGAGTCCGGCGTCCATCGCCAGGAAGAGGTTGCTGAGCGTCTGGGCCTGCACACCCTGCGTGGCATCGACCACGAGAATGGCGCCCTCGCACGCGGCCAGCGAGCGCGACACCTCGTAGGTGAAGTCCACGTGGCCCGGCGTATCGATCAGGTTGAGCTCGTAGGTCTCGCCGTTCCGGGCGGTGTAGCTCATGCGGACGGCGTTGAGCTTGATGGTGATCCCGCGCTCGCGCTCGAGGTCCATCGTATCGAGCAGCTGCTCCCGCATCTGGCGCTTCTCGACCGCGCCGGTGGCCTCGATCAGGCGGTCGGCCAGGGTCGACTTCCCGTGGTCGATGTGCGCGACGATGCAGAAATTGCGAATGCGGGCTTGTGGCATGGCGGGAATATAAGAGGACGGAGAGGCCGGAGAAGGCGACGCCCGCGGTGTTATTCTTCCGGCGTGACCAGACCCGCGCCCGACGTCTCGCCCCACGCCGCCGCCGCCGCGTCTCCAGCCCTGTCGGTCTCGCCGTCCGCCAACGACGCCGCGATGCTGCTCGTCTGTCTGATCTGGGGCATCAA
>JBBQDU010000040.1:0-17061 GCA_038320055.1 Gemmatimonadales bacterium
CCAGCTCGCGCGGGGTCAGATCGGTCAGGTGCTCGTTCTCGCTGTCATCCAGCCGGTTGAAGATCATGCGCTGCAGCGCCCAGAGCAGGTAGGCGGCGGCGAAGATGACACCGGTGGTGGCGATGCCCGTCGCCCACGGGAACGCGGCGAAGCTGCCGAGCAGGACGAGGAACTCGCCGATGAAGCCGTTGAGGCCGGGGAGGCCGATCGACGAGAGCGCCACCACCGTGAGGATGAGGCTCAGGACCGGTACCACCCGGGCGATCCCGCCGTAGTCCCGGATGAGGCGCGAGTGTCGCCGCTCGTACAGCATCCCGATCAGGAGGAACAGGGCGCCGGTGGAGATCCCGTGGCTGATCATGACCATCAGCGCGCCCTGAACGCTCTGCATGGTGCCGCCCCAGATGCCGAGCATCACGAACCCGAGGTGGCTCACCGACGAGTAGGCGACCAGCTTCTTGAAGTCCGGCTGCACGAGGGCCACGAGCGCGCCGTAGATCACGCTGATCACGGCGAGCGTCACCATCAGGTGGCTCACGGCCGGGCTCAGCGCCACCCCCGGAAAGAACGGCACCGCGAAGCGGAGGAAACCGTACGTGCCGATCTTGAGCATCACGCCGGCCAGCAGCACGCTCCCCGCCGTCGGCGCTTCCACGTGGGCGTCGGGCAGCCAGGTGTGGAACGGAAAGATGGGGACCTTGATGGCGAAGGCCAGCGCGAAGGCCGCGAAAAGCCAGGGGGCGGCGTCGCCGACCGTGTTCGCGTGCTGCAGCAGGTGGTCGTAAGAGAACGAGAGGAGCCCGGTGGCACTCTGGACCTTCCAGACCAGCACCACGATCGCCACCAGCATCAGGAGGGAGCCGGCCATCGTGTAGACGAAGAACTTGAGCGCCGCATACAGCCGGTTGGTCCCGCCCCAGATCCCGATGATGAAGTACATCGGGATCAGCATGACCTCGAAGAACACGTAGAAGAGGAACATGTCGAGCGCGATGAACACGCCCACGAGCCCCGTCAGGAGCGTCAGCATCAGGGCGTAGAAGCCCCGCTCGCGGTTCGTGATATAGTTCCAGCTCCCGAGGACGCTGAGCGGCATCAGGGCGGTGGTGAGCAGGACCATGACGAGCGAGATCCCGTCGATCCCCACCCGGTAGCTGATGCCCCAGGCGGGAATCCAGGGCGCGTTGGAGACGAGCTGGAGCTGCCCGCTCGTAAGATCGAGCGACCACCACAACCCGATCGAGAGCAGGAACTCGACCGCGGTCACCACCAGCGCCGTCCAGCGCGCCGACCGCTCGGCGCCCAGGAGGACCGGCACCACGCCGGCCAGCGGGAGCAGCACCAGGGCGTGGAGGATCCAGGATTGGTAGTGGATGGCGTGGAGGAAGGCGGTCATGTCGCGGTCACCGGACCACAGCGGAGAGAATCCAGAGCGCCCCCACGAGAAACAGTACGACGTAGATCCCCACCTGCCCCGTCTGCAGCAGCCGGAGACCGCTGCCGGCCACCCGCGACACCCACGCGGTGCCGTTGACCGCCACCCCGTCCACCAGCCGCTGGTCGATGCCCCGCCAGAGCACGACGCGGGCGAGCCACGCGACCGGCCGCACGATGACCGCGTCGTAGAGCTCATCCACGTAGTACTTCCGGTAGATCACGAGGCCGAGCCCCGTGTCGGCGGGTGCCCGGTTGGCCGGCAGCGTGGGCCGGCCGAGGGTGGCGCGGAAGCCGAGGTAGAGCCCCAGGGCACCGATGGCCACGGCGGCGCCGACCAGGAAGAACTCGGTGGAGCCCGACGGCATGACGAGGCCGGTGAACCTGAGCCCCGGCTCCATGACCGGCTCGAGCCAGCGCTCGAGCGCCGCGTGGCCACCGACCAGGTGCGGAAGGTTGATGACCCCGCCGATGGCGCTGAGCACCCCGAGCACGACGAGCGGACCCGTCATGATCCACGGCGCCTCGTGGAGGTGGTCCCGCTCGCGCTCGCCCGTGCGGTTCTCGCCCAGGAACGTCATGGCCATGAGCCGGGCCATGTAGAAGGCCGTGAGTAGGGCCGCGAGGACGCCCATCCCGTAGAAGACGTAGAACACGGGCAGCGTGCCGCCGCGCGCGAAGGCGGCCGCCAGGATCTCGTCCTTGGAGAAGAAGCCCGAGAACGGAGGAATGCCGGCGATGGCCAGCGTCGCGATCATCATGAGCGCGAAGGTCACCGGCATCTGACGCCGGAGCCCGCCCATGTTCCGCATGTCCTGGGCGTCCTCGTGGGAGTGGGTGGCGTGATAGGCGTGGTGCATGGCGTGGATCACACTGCCGGCGCCGAGGAACAGCAGGGCCTTGAAGAACGCGTGCGTCGCGAGGTGGAAGACGCCGGACACGTAGGCGCCGGTGCCCACGCCCAGGAACATGTAGCCGAGCTGGGAGACGGTGGAGTATGCCAGCACCTTCTTGATGTCGTACTGGCGGAGGCCGATCGTGGCGGCGAACAGCGCGGTGAGCGCGCCGATGCCTGCGACCACGGTGCTCGAGAGCGGCGCCAGCGCGAACAGCACGTTGGTCCGCGCCACCAGGTACACGCCCGCGGTGACCATCGTGGCGGCGTGGATCAGCGCCGAGACCGGCGTGGGGCCGGCCATGGCGTCCGGGAGCCAGGTGTAGAGCGGAATCTGGGCGGACTTGCCCGTGCACCCCAGGAACAGGAACAGCGTGATGGCCGTGACGATGGCCCCGCCCGGCTCCAGCATGTTGCCGGCCGAGCCGCTCACCTGAGCGAAGTCGAGGCTCCCGAAGGTGCGCCAGATCAGGAACATGGCGACCATGAAGCCGAAGTCGCCGATCCGGTTCATGATGAACGCCTTCTTGCCGGCGTCGGCGTTGGCCTTCTCCGAGAACCAGAATCCGATCAGCAGGTACGAGCAGAGCCCGACCCCCTCCCAGCCGATGAACATGACCGGGAAGCTCGAGCCCAGCACCAGCACCAGCATGAACACCACGAACAGGTTCAGGTACGCGAAGTATCGCGCGTAGCCCGGATCCTCCCGCATGTAGCCGACGCTGAACAGGTGGATCAGGCTCCCGACGCCGGTGACGATCAGGAGCATCACCGCGGACAGCTGGTCCACCTGGAAGGCGAGGTCCACCTGCAGCCGGTCGACCGGCAGCCAGGACCACAGGCGCACGATGAGCGGCTCGTGGGGCGGCTGGCGCCACAGCTCGAGGAACACGCCCAGCGACACCGCGAAGGCGCCCAGGAGCACCCCGGGTCCCACCAGCGACACGAGCCCTTTGGCCCGGGGCCGCCAGAGCGACAGGGCGCCGTTCACGAGGAACCCCGCCAGCGGGAGCGCCACGGCGAGCCAGACCAGCCGGGAGAAATGCATCAGCCCCGCAGCAGGTTGATGTTCTGGAGATCGACCGACTGTTTATGCCGGAAGATGGAGAGGATGATCGCCAGGCCCACCGCCGCCTCGGCTGCCGCCACCGTCATGACGAAGAAGACCAGGATGTAGCCGCTGGCGCCGTAGAGCTGCGCCAGCGCGACGAAGGTGAGGTTGACCGCGTTGAGCATGAGCTCGATGCACATGAACAGGATGATCGCGTTCCGGCGGAGCAGCACACCGGCCACCCCGATGCAGAACAGGATGGCCGAGAGACCGAGAGAGGGTCCGAGCAGCATCACACGTTCCGCTTGGCGAGGACGACCGCGCCGACGATGGCGGCGAGGAGCAGCACGGAGGTGATCTCGAACGGCACCAAGTACGTCTGGAAGAGGGGGGCGGCGATGCTTCCCACCACCCCCCGCACCGCCGTCTCCTCCACGGCAAGCCGCCCGGCGGCGAACATCGTCGCGGGGTCGGCGAACTCCGGCGCCTGCGAGATCTCGCTGGCCAGCCGGTGCGGCGAATAGCGCGCGAGGGCGAAGAGCGCGGTGCCCAGGAGGCCCACCAGCACCACTGTCGCGGCCACGCTCGAGGGGCCGCGCAGGTCCGAGCCGGCCTGGCCCAGGTTGAGGAGCATGATGACGAAGAGGAACAGCACCATCACTGCGCCCGCGTAGACCAGGACCTGGATGGCCGCGATGAACTGGGCGCCCAGCAGCACGTAGATAGCGGCCAGCGAGAACATCGTCGAGACCAGCCAGAGAGCCGCGCTCACCGCGTTCCGCTGCAGGATGCACAGCGTGGCCGTGATCACGGCGAACGCGGCGAACACGTAGAAGATCACCTGGGTCATCTACTGGCCCCGGGGATCGGACGGGTCCCACAGGGTCGAGACCGCGTGGGTCTGCGAGTGGAGCCGCTCCAGGTCGTACACGAACCGGCCGCGGCTGTACTCGGCGTTCTCGAAATGCACGCCCATGTGGATCGCTTCCTCCGGACAGACCTCCTGGCAGTAGCCGCAGAACACGCAGCGAAACTCGTCGATCTCGTAGATGAGCGGATAGCGGTTTCCCTCCTCGTCCTCACCGGGCACCAGCTTGATGCAGTTGGCGGGACAGATCTGGGGGCAGAGGCCGCAGGCGACGCACTTGGACCGGCCCTGCTCGTCGGTCAGCATCCGGTGCGTCCCCCGCCACCGCGGCGTGAGGCTCCACTCGTCGGTGCTCTTCTGCTCGGGATACTGCATCGTCACCTTCGGCTCGAACATGTGCTTGAAGGTGAGCGCCATCCCCTTGAGCGTGGCCCGCACGTAGCTGACCTCCCGCTCGGGCCGGCTCATGACCTTGACGCCGATGGCCATCAGCCGGCCACCGTGGCGCGCTTCGCTAGCCGCCTCGACGCGAGCTGCCGCCGGTTGGAGCCCTTGATGAAGGTGCCGTTGTCCAGGACGCCGAAGACGAGTACCCCCGCCACGATGTTGACCCCGAAGAGCGCCAGCGAGCGGAGCTTGGGATCGGTGATGCCGGCCAGATGCTCGATGCCGTAGATGGCGGTGCAGATCACCATGATGTAGGCCAGCGCGATCGGCATCAGCACCTTCCATCCGAGTGACATGAGCTGGTCGTAGCGGAAGCGCGGCAGCGTCCACCGGATCCACATGACGAAGAAGATCCAGAACATGAGCTTGAGGAAGAAGAAGCTGGCCGTCGCAATCGTCTGGAGCACCCCGCCCTGCTCGTCCCACCGCCCCGGAATGTCCCAGCCGCCGAAGAAGAGCGTCACCACCATCGCGCACACCGTCACCACGTTGGCGTACTCGGCGATGAAGAAGAACGAGAACTTCATGGCGCTGTACTCGGTATGATAGCCGGCGATCAGCTCGGACTCCGCCTCCGGCAGATCGAACGGCAGCCGGTTCGTCTCCGCAAAGCCGGAAATCAGAAAGACGAAGAAGGAGTGGAAGAGCGGCAGGATGTACCAGAGCCCCGCCTGCTGGTCGCCGATGATGGCGGCGAAGCTCACGTTGCCGCTCAGCAGCAGCACGGGAATGAGACTCAGCGCCATCGCTACCTCGTACGAGATCATCTGCGCGGCGGCACGCAGCCCACCCAGGAGGGCGTACTTGCTGTTCGACGACCACCCCGCGAGCGCAATGCCGTAGACGCCCATCGAGCTGATCGCCAGCACGAACAGAAAGCCGATCGGAACGTCGGCCACGACCATCGGCATCGCGCCGTGGTACGCGAACCGGCCGAGGAACCCGGCGCTCACGTCGAAATCCACGGGCAGCGGGGCCGCGAACGGGATTACCGCGGAGAGCAACAGCGCAGGGATGAACGACAGCGCGGGGGCCAGCAGAAACAACCACCGGTTGGCGAGCGCCGGCGAGGTCTCCTCCTTCAGGATGTTCTTGACCCCGTCCGCCGCCGGCTGCAGCAGCCCGCCCCACCCGACCCGGTTGGGCCCGCGGCGATTCTGCATCCACGCGCTGACCTTGCGCTCCATGAGCGTGAGCAGCGCCACCCCCACCATGATCACGGTGAAGACGAACAGCATCTTGAGCACGCTGAGCAGAATGAACCCCTTCATCTCCGGGGTCATCGGGCCGCTCCTTCTGCGTCGCGCACCGCCGACCCCGCCCCACTCGGGAGCACGCGGCCGACGAAACCGAGTGCTGCGTGGTTCAGCCCCGCGAACACCGGCCACCGCTCGCCCAGGAGATCGAACGCCTCAGCCGCCGTGGACGGCGCGTCGGCGCTCGGCCCCGGGCCCGCCAGTACCTCGCCCGCGACCCACCAGGCCGGCCGGGCCAGGCCGGGCTGCGACCGGGCCTGCCGGTACCGCTGGACGCGGCGGTCCCGGTTCACGTAGGTGCCGTTCTCCTCGGCCATGGTGGTGATGGGCAGGACCAGCTCGGCGTGCCGGGTCGCGTCCGCGAGGACCGTCCCCAGGACGATCACCATGCCGGGGGCGGCGGCCAGCGCCGCGGCGTCGGCATCGCTCAGCTCGGCGTCGAGCACGATCACGACGGCCGCGGCGAGCACGGCCCGCATCGCCGCCTCCCAGCGCGGGGTGTAGCCCAGCAGCTCCGCGCCCGCGAGGTTCGGGGCGCGTTCGCGGCGGAGCGCCAGGTTCGGGATGCCAGCGAGCGGCACCTCCTCGCCCATCGGCACGCGCACCGCGGCGGTGACGTCGAACCGGTCCACCAGCCGGCGCACCAGGCCGAGCGACTCCGTGGAGGCGCGTCCGGAGGCCAGGATCACCGCCGAGCCGCTCGCGCCGCGCAACACCTGCTCCAGGCGGGCGAGGGCCGTGTCCCAGTCGGTGGCCACGTGACGGTCGCCCTCACGCACGAGCGGAGCCTCGATCCGGTCGCCGCGGTTCATCCAGCGGTAGTCGGCGCGGCCGTGGTCGCAGATGAAGTGCCGGTTGATCTCGAGGTTCGGGCGGGGCCGGATCCGGACCACGACGTCGTCGCGGGTGTCGATGTTGATGTTGCACCCCTGGGTACAGCCGGGGCACACGCTCGCGGTCTTGTCGAGGTCCCAGGCCCGGGCCTTGTGCAGGAAATCCTTGGAGAGCAGCGAGCCGACCGGGCACAGATCGACGACGTTGCCCGACCAGGCATGATCGAGCTGCTGCTCCGGACTGATCCCGATGTACGCGCGGTCGCCGCGCTCGCTCACGTTCAGCACGGGCGCGTCGGCCACGTCCTCCATGAAGCGGACGCAGCGGGTGCAAAGGATGCAGCGGTTCGGGACGTACAGAATGTCGGGACCGAACTCCTCGACCGGATTGTACCGCTTGGCGTACTCAGCGTACCGGGTGCCCGAGCGTCCCTCCTGGAACACGTAGTCCTGCAGCTCGCACTCGCCGGACTGGTCGCAGATGGGGCAATCGAGCGGGTGGTTGATGAGCAGGAACTCGAGCACGCTCTGGCGCGCCTGCTTGGCGCCGGTGCTGTTCACGTGCACCACCTGGCCGTCGGCCACGCTGGTGACGCACGCCGGCATCAGTTTGGGTGCCTTTTCCACCTCGACCAGGCACATTCGGCACACGGCCGGGCTCGGCAGCGAGGGGTGGTAGCAGTAGTGCGGCACGAGGATGCCCGCCTGCTTCGCCGCCTCGATGATCGAGGTGCCCTTGGGCACGCTCACCGGCATGCCGTCGATCGTCAGGGTGACCAGTTCATCCGTCATGGGTGTCGGTTCACACGCCCGCGAGCGCCGGCTCGCGCGCGCCCGCGATGTAGGCCTCGAACTCGGAGCGGAACTTCCGGATGCCGCTGACCACCGGGGCGGCGCAGGAGTCGCTCAGGACGCAGATGGTCTTCCCCGTCATGTTCTCCGAGAGGTCGAGCAGAAGCTGGAAGTCCTCCTGCTTGCCGCGGCCCGCCAGGATCCGCTCGAGGATCTTCGTCGTCCAGGCCGTGCCCTCGCGGCACTGGGTGCACTGCGCGCAGCTCTCGTGGGCGTAGAAGCGCGCCAGGCGCCAGATCTGGTAGACCATGTCGGTGGTGTCGTCCATGACGATCAGCCCCGCCGACCCGAGCATCGAACCCTGCTCCACGAGGCCCTCGTAGTCGAACAGCGCCGCCTCGGCCTCGTCCCGGGTCATGATCGGGACGGAGCTGCCGCCCGGAATGATCGCCTTGAAGGTCCGGCCCGGACGGGGACCGCCCGCCATCTCGTAGAGGATCTCCTTGAGCGGCGTCCCCATGGTGACCTCGTAGTTCCCCGGCCGCTGGATGTGGCCGCAGATCGAGATCAGCTTGGTGCCCGTGCTCTTGGGATTGCCGAGGCAGAGCGCCTTGTACCACGCGGCGCCCCGAGTGAGGATGTGCGGGACCGCGGCGAGCGTCTCGACGTTGTTGATCGTCGTCGGGAGCCCGAACAGTCCGGCGACGGCGGGAAACGGCGGCTTGATGCGCGGGTTGCCGCGCTTCCCCTCGATCGAGTTCATCATCGCGGTCTCTTCACCGCAGATGTACGCGCCGGCCCCGCGATGCAGGATCATGTCCACCCGCTTCCCGCTGCCGAGCGCGTCGGCGCCTAAGGCGCCCCTGGCGTAGGCTTCCTCGACCGCCTTCGACATGATGGCCCACGGCTCGGTGAACTCGCCGCGGATGTAGATGTAACAGCGCTCGGCGCCGATGGCGTAGGCCGCGATGGCACAGCCCTCGATGAGGGCGTGCGGGGTCCACCGCATGATCTCGCGATCCTTGAAGGTGCCCGGCTCCGACTCGTCCGCGTTGCAGACCAGGTAGTGGGGCTTCACCACGTCCTTGGGCATGAACGACCACTTGAGCCCGGTCGGGAAGCCCGCGCCGCCGCGCCCGCGAAGGCCGGACGCCTTGACCTCCTCCACGATCGCCTCGCGGCTCATGCCGAGGGCCTTCCGGAGCCCCTCGTAGCCGCCGCGCGCGACCCACCCGTCGTACGTGCGCGCCTCGGGTGCCCCGAAGTACTGCGAGAGCACCACCGTTTCCTTCGGGTGGCTCGGGTGCGGAAAGCCCATTACGGATACCTCTGCAGAATGTCCGGAACGCGGTCCGGGCTCACGTTCTCGATGAAGTCGTCGTCCACCAGGATCGGTGTCGCGAACCCGCAGGCGCCGAGGCACTCCACCTCGATGACGGTGAACCGGCCGTCGGGGCTGGTGGCGCCCAGTTCGCCGCAGCCGGTGGCCGCGAGCAGCGCCTTCACCACGTCCTCCGCCCCGCAGATGTTGCAGGGCGACGTGGTGCACACCTGGATGAAGTGGCGCCCGACGGGGTGGGTGTGGTACATCGTGTAGAACGTCACGACGCCCTTCACGTACGCCGGCGTCAGGTCGAGCACCTCGGCCACCTCGCCGATCGCGGGCTCCGAGATCCAGCCGCGCTCCTCCTGCACCATCCAGAGCGCCGGCAGCAGGCACGCCTGCTTCGTCGGATAGTTGGCGAACACCGCCTCGAGGCGGGCGCGCGTCGCGCCCGTGAACACCGGCTCGTGCACCGCCGCAGTGCCGTCGGTCGAGTGGGAACTCATCGGTCCACTTCTCCCATCACGATGTCGACGCTCGCGTTGATGGCGATCACGTCGGAGAGGAGCGCGCCCTCGCACATGGCCGGGAGGCTCGACAGGTTGATGAAGGATGGAGGACGGATGCGCCACCGGACCGGCTTGCTCGTCCCGTCCGAGACCAGATAGTACCCGAGCTCCCCCTTGGGGTTCTCGACGCCCAGGTACGCCTCGCCGACCGGCGGCTTGACGCCTTCCATCACCTGCTTGAAGTGGAAGATCATGGCCTCCATGTCGCTCATGGCGCGCGCCTTGGGCGGCAGGATGATCCGGGGATCGTCCACGTTGATCGGGGCGCCCGCGAGCGCGGCCAGCCGGTCGAGCGCCTGCTCCAGGATCCGGTTCGACTGCCACATCTCCTCGAGCCGCACGCGATAGCGGTCGTAGATGTCGCCGTGCTCGCCGACGGGCACGTCGAAGTCGTAGGTCTCGTAGTCGAGGTAGGGCCGGTCCTTCCGGACGTCGTAGTCCACGCCGCTGGCGCGCAGCATCGGCCCGGAGAGCGAGTGATTGACGGCCTCGTCCGCCGTCAGCACGCCGACGCCCTGAGTGCGCCCGATCCAGATCGCGTTCCGGGTGAACATGGTGTCCACCTCGGTGAGCGTCTTCGGGAAGGTCCGGGTGAAGGCCCGGAGCCCCGCCTCGAAGTCCTCAGGCACGTCCGCCATCATCCCGCCCACGCGGGTGAGGCTCGTCGTCAGCCGGGCGCCGGTCCACTTCTCCTGCAGATCGTAGATCCGCTCGCGCTGCTGGAACGACCACAGGAACGGGGTGAACGCGCCCAAATCAATGCCCGTGGTGCCGAGCCAGACCAGGTGCGAGATGATGCGGCTCATCTCGCAGGCGATCACCCGGAGCACGCGGCACCGCTCCGGCACCTGTATCCCCATCAACTTCTCGGCCGCCAGCGCGAAGCAGACGTTGTTGGCCATGGGGGAGAGGTAGTCGGTGCGGTCGGTGAGAGGGATGATCTGATTGTAGTGGCGGTACTCGCCCAGCTTCTCGAACCCGGAGTGAAGGTAGCCGACGTGCGGAATACACCGCTTGACGGTCTCGCCCTCGAGCTCGATCACGAGCCGGAGCACGCCGTGCGTCGCCGGGTGCTGGGGCCCGATGTTGACCAGCATGCGCTCGGCCCCGAAGTCCTCGTCGAACGCCGGGGTCCGCTCGGTGGCGCCGAGCGGGATGCGGGTGGCGCGTCCCTCTGCGTCGAGCCCCGGCGTGGCCAGCGCCAGCTCCACCGTGCGGAGGCTCATTTGAGGAACCCCCGCTCGCCGCGCGCCAGCCGCTCCCGCATGTCGGCGGGCAGCTCGTCGTACGCCTCCGCGATCGACAGCTCCTCCATGGAATAGTGCGCCTCGGGATTGGCGGCCAGCGCCTGCCGGGTCTGCTCCGCCCGGCTGAAATGGCCCCGGAGCGGAAAGTCCTTCCGCAGCGGATACCCTTCGGCGTAGGTCTCCCACATCAGGATGCGGCGGAGATCGGGGTGCCCCGCGAAGACGATCCCGAACATGTCGTAGACTTCGCGCTCGAGCCAGTCGGCGCCGCGCCAGAGATCGACGACGGACGGCACCTCGAGCGGGCCACTGGCCTCGAGCTCGGTCTTGACCCGAAGATCGGCCTTCCGCCCGAGCGACCGCAGCTGCCAGACCACCTCGAGCGGGCGCTCGGGATCCCGGTACTCGACCGCGGTGATGTCGGTCAGGTAATCGAACTGCTGCCCCGGCGTGTCCCTGAGCCAGGCCAGGATGTCGTGCACCCGCTCGCGCGCGACGTGCACGATCGTATCCCCGCAGGACACCAGGTGGCGCGTGACGCTCTCGCCGAACTGGGCGCGCAGCGGGGCCACGGCGGGCGAGGCGGCCGGGGACGGGGCGGTCACGGCTGCCGCCCCGCCCCGTAAGGCGCCCACCGTGGGGTCGGTCGCATCACGTAGACCGGGTCTGGTGGACGGAATTGCCGAACGGCTCCGACAGCTCGTCGACGCGCTCCGGCGGCAGGAACAACCCGTTGGGTCCGACCAGATGCTCGTCGCGGAGGGTCTCGTCGGCGATGCTCTCTCCCATGATCTTCTTCTGGAGCAGCCGGATGCCGTAGATCAGCCCTTCGGGGCGCGGCGGGCAGCCGGGCACGTAGACGTCCACGGGGATGATCGTGTCGATCCCCTGCACCATCGAATAGTTGTCGAAGATGCCGCCCGTGGAGGCGCAGGCCCCCATCGAGATCGACCACTTGGGCTGGGGCATCTGGTCCCAGATGCGGCGGATGACCGGGGCCAGCTTGAACGGCAGCCGCCCGGCACAGATCAGCACGTCCGCCTGGCGCGGCGAGAAGCTCATGCGCTCCATGCCGAAGCGGGCCAGGTCGAACCGGCTGGCGGCGGTGGCCATGAACTCGATGGCGCAGCACGCCGTGCCGAACGGCATGGGCCAGAGCGAGTTGCTGCGCGCCCAGTTGGTCAGGAAGTCCAGTCTGGTCGTGACCCAGTTCGGCGAGACCGCCGAGACCGTGGTCGCGTCACCATCTCGAACGTCGATATCGGGATCCATCAATCCCATTGCAGTGCTCCGCGCTTCCAGACATATACGTAGCCCACCGCGAGAATGAGGATGAACACGAACATCTCGATGATGAGCAGCCCGGCCATGTCGCCCATCTGGCGGAACGCCACGGCCCACGGAATCATGAAGACGGTCTCGATGTCGAAGATGATGAACAGCATCGCGACCAGGTAGAACTTGACCGAAAAGCGCTCGCGCGCGTCGCCCAGCACCGGCATCCCGGATTCGTACGGTGCGATCTTGGTGGGAGTGCGGCGATAGCTCGAGAAGATGTGCGACACGCCCAGCATCAGGATCGCGTTGACGACGACGAACGCGATCAGGAGCAGGACCGGAATGTACGGCTGAAGCATACGCCTCGGCTTTCGTGAATTATTTCACTATCGTGCGCAAGGTAACCGACTTACGGGGTCAATTCAACCCGGTCGCGATCCGACTATATTCCCCGCCCGACGAGCCCCAGCACGCTCCACTTCCGAGGATGCATGTCCATCAAATCCGACCGCTGGATCCGCCGCCTGGCCCGCGAGCACGGCATGATCGAGCCGTTCGTGGAGGGCCAGGTACGGGAGAGCGACGCCCAGGGGCGGCGGGTCATCTCCTATGGAGTGTCGAGCTACGGCTACGACATGCGGGTGGCGCCCGAATTCAAGATCTTCACGAACGTGCTGAGCGCCATCGTGGATCCGAAGGCGTTCGACCACCGGAGCTTCGTGGAATTCGCCGGCGACGTCTGCATCGTCCCGCCCAACAGCTTCGCTCTGGCGCGATCGGTGGAGTACTTCCGCATTCCCCGCAACGTGCTGACCATCTGCGTGGGGAAGAGCACGTACGCCCGATGCGGCATCATCACCAACGTGACCCCGTTCGAGCCCGAGTGGGAGGGCCACGTCACGCTCGAGATCAGCAACACGACCCCGTTGCCCGCCCGGATCTACGCGAACGAAGGCATCTGCCAGGTGCTGTTCTTCGAGGCCGACGCGGACGACGTCTGCGAGACCAGTTACGCCGACAAGGCCGGCAAGTATCAGCGGCAGACCGGCGTCACGCTACCGAAGCTCTGATCCACAGGATCGCCATGCGCCCCCTCGTCCTCGCGCTCCTCGTGGGCGCGACTCCGCTCGCCGCCCAGCAGCCGGACTCCAACGCCCCCACGCAGCCGGTGCGCCCGCTGCACCTCCAGCCGGCCCTCAAGCCGCCCGTGGCGGACACCGGGATCTTCAGTCCGATCCCGCTGCCGCCGCCCACGGAGGTCCGCCGTGCCGACGGCGCGCCGGGCCCGGGCTACTGGCAGCAGCGCGCCGACTACACCATCAAGGCCACGCTCGACACCGCCGCGAAGCGGATCACGGCCACCGAACAGATTCGCTACACCAACCATTCCCCGGATACCCTGCGCTTCGTGTGGATGCAGGTGGATCAGAATCTGTTCCGGCCGGGCAGCGTGGGCTCGCTGCTGTTTCCGGCGGACAGCCGGTTCGGCGGCGCGGGCTTCCCGGGCGGCTTCGACATCACCAGCCTGACGCAGGCGGCCGCTCCTGCCCCGGTCCCTGCGCGGCGGCGTGCGTCCCGCGCGGCCCCGCCGCCCGCTCCGCCGGCACCGCTCGAGTTCCGGGTGGACGACACCATGATGTACGTGGGGCTGTCCCGGCCGCTCGCGCCGGGAGACTCGACGGTGCTCGACCTGGCCTACGGCTTCAACATCCCCGAGCACGGCGCCGATCGCATGGGCCGCGAGGGGTCGCTGTACGAGCTGGCCCAGTGGTATCCGCGGATGGCGGTCTACGACGACGTGCACGGCTGGAATACCGACCGCTACCTGGGCCAGGGCGAGTTCTACCTCGAGTACGGCGACATCGACTACGAGGTGACGCTGCCGGCCGGCTACATCGTGGCGGGCTCGGGCACGCTGCAGAATCCCGAGCAGGTGCTCACCGCCACCGCGCGCCGCCGACTGGCTGCCGCGGCGGAGTCCGACACCACGATCGCCATCGTGACCGCCGCCGAGCTGGCCTCGGGCGACGCCCGGCCCACGCGGGAAGGCATGCTCACCTGGCGCTTCCGCGCCGAGCGGGTGCGGGACGTCGCCTGGGCGGCATCGCCCGAATATCAGTGGGACGCGTCGGGGTGGAACGGCGTGCTGGTCCAGGCCTATTATCGGCCGTCCGCGGAGCCCGTCTGGCGGGACGCGGCCAAGATGAGCCGCTTCTCGATCCTCGAGTACAGTACCCGCTGGCTCCGGTATCCCTATCCGCAGATCTCGGCGGTCGAGGGACCGGTGTCGGGGATGGAATATCCGATGGTGGCCATGGAGGCGCGGAGCGACGACGGGCCCGACCTCTACAATGTGCTCACCCACGAGATCGGCCACATGTGGTACCCGATGATCGTGGGGTCCGACGAGCGGCGCTACGCGTGGATGGATGAAGGCTTCAATACCTTCATTAACACCTTCTCGGAAGAGGAGTACTGGGAGCGGGACGACGGCGACATCCGGCGCAGCGAAGTCCAGCACGTCGCCATGCTCGACCAGACGCCCACGGCCCAGCCGATCATGACGCCGGCCAACCGCTACAAGAGCAACGACAATCTCGGCAGCCTGGCCTACGTCAAGCCGTCGGTCCTGCTGCTCGCGCTCCGGACCGACATTCTGGGGCCGGAGGTCTTCGACACGGCGTTCCGCGAATACACCCGCCGGTGGGCGTTCAAGCACCCGCAGCCAGCCGATTTCTTCCGGACCATGGAGGAGGTCTCCGGTCGGGACCTTTCCTGGTTCTGGCGCGGCTTCTTCTTCACCTCGGCGGCCCTCGACCAGGCCGTCGAGAGCGTCAAGCAGGAGCCGGACAGCGTTGCCCTCATCACCCTCCGGAGCCTCGGCGCGGCGGTCATGCCGGTCGAGCTGGCGCTCGACTTCGCCGACGGGACCAAGCAACGCGTCGCCCTGCCGGTCGAGATCTGGTACGGGGGGAACCGCTACGTCTATCGGCTCCGGGTCGCGCAGCCGATCGTAGGCGCCCGCGTCAATCCGGACGGGCGATGGCCGGACGTGGTGCCCTCGAACGATGCCTGGACGGCGCCGGCGGGAACGACGCCGTGAGGTCGCTCATGCTGCCGCTGGTGGGGTTCTTCCTGGCCGGAGCCGCGGCCGGTTCGCTGGCGGCCCAGACCGTGGCGGAGGCCGACTCCGCCAACCCCGAAACCGTGTTTCGCCGCCTCGACCTGCCCGCGCCCACCGCCGTGCGAACGGGGAGCGGCGCCCCGGGCCCGGCGTATTGGCAGCAGCGCGCCGACTACGTGATCCGGGCCACGCTCGACACCGCCGCCCGGGCGGTGCGCGGCGAGGAGCGCATCACCTACACCAACAACTCGCCGGACACGCTCCGCTACGTCTGGCTGCAGCTCGACCAGAACCTCTTCAACAGCAAGAGCCGCGGGTTCCGCGTCTTCGGGCAGGATCCGCGCTTCGGCACCAAGGGCGCCGAGGTGTCGGTGGATCTGGGCCGGGTGGGCGAGCCGGCCGTGCCCCGCGCGCCGGGCCGGCCGGCGGTGCCGGCGGCGGCGCTGCCGTACGTCGTCAACGGCACCATGATGCGCGTGGACCTCGCGCGGCCCCTCCCGCCCCACCGGCAGCAGCTGCTCGAGCTGAGCTGGTCGTTTCCGTTCGGCGCCAACAGCAACCGCATGGGCACCGAGGACCTCGACGGCTCGACGATCTACGAGGTGGCGCAGTGGTATCCGCGGCTGGCCGTCTACGACGACGTGCGCGGGTGGAACACCGAGCAATACCTGGGTCAGGGCGAGTTCTACCTCGAGTACGGGAGCTTCGACGTCAGCCTGACCGTGCCGGCCGACATGCTCGTGGCGGCAACGGGCACGCTTCGGAATCCGGCGGAGGTGCTGACCGCCAGGCAGCGTGCCAGGCTGGCCCGCGCGCGGACGAGCGCCGAGACCGTCGTCATCCGGGGGAAAGACGAGATCGGCGACCCGGCCTCCCGCCCGTCCACGCGGTCGCCGACGCTCACGTGGCGCTTCACCGCCGACAGCGTCCGCGATTTCGCCTGGGCCGCGGCACGGCACTTCATCTGGGATGCGGCCGCGGCCAACGGCGGCCGCACGCTGGCGATGAGCTTCTACCCGCCCTCCGCCGAGCCGCAGTGGAAGGACGCGACCCAGTACGCCAGGACCGCGCTCGAGTACTACTCGAAGCAGTGGTCGCCGTATCCCTATCCCGTCGCCAGCAACGTGAACGGGATCGAGGGCGGGATGGAGTATCCGATGATCGTCTTCTGCCGGAACCGCACCGACGCCCAGGCGCTCTACAGCGTCACCGACCACGAGTTCGGCCACACCTGGTTTCCGATGGTGGTGGGGAGCAACGAGCGGCGCTACGGCTGGATGGACGAGGGCTTCAACAGCTTCATGAACCACTACAGCTTCCCGCGGAAGTTTCCGGGCGCCCCGCTGCCGACGGCGCGCGGGGTGCAGGCGACCTACCTCACGAACGCGCTCTCGGGCGACGAGCAGCCGATCATGTCGCCGTCGGACCGGCTCCGCACGACCGAGAACTGGCGGCAGTCACTCTACAACAAGCCGGCGGTCGGGCTGGTGCTGCTCCGGGAGCATCTCACGTCGCCCGAGCGGTTCGATCCGGTGTTCCGCGAGTACATCCGCCGCTGGTCGTTCAAGCACCCGACCCCCGCGGACTTCTTCCGCACGATGGAGGACGGGCTGGGCGAGGATCTGAGCTGGTTCTGGCGCTCCTGGTTCTACACCACCGACCGGCTGGACCAGGCGGCGGACTCGGTGACGGTCGCGGATTCGGCGGGCGTGGTCTCGCGGATCTGGCTCCGGAACGCCGGGCGGATGCCGATGCCCGTCGAGCTGGCCCTGACGATGGACGATGGGAGCACCCAGCGGGTCCGGCTGCCGGTGGAGATCTGGGGCCTCCGTGACCGGTACACCGCCCTCATTCCCGGACCGAAGAAGGTCACCGGCGTGCGCATCGATCCGGATGGCTGGTATCCGGACGTGGACCGGTCCAACAACGCCTGGCCCGCGTCA
>JBBQDU010000041.1:0-16309 GCA_038320055.1 Gemmatimonadales bacterium
GAACGGGTCGCCGCGATAGTGCTTGGCCAGATCCCAGAGCGTGTCGCCGGTGCGGACCGTATGGGTTTCCGGCGAGGTCGCCTGGGCGAGCGCCAAACTCGGGGTCATGGCCACGGCGAGCAGGCCCACCCACTTCCAGCGAAACGTACGCGGCATCGGGGTCTCCCAGCGGCGTCGGGGTCGGACATTGAAGAATCGGCATAGCGAACCGGAGGCGGTTCAGGGGCCGGGGGCGCAAATTCAACGCCAACGGCGGCCGGAGAATTAGAGTGACGCTAACCAATTATCAGGTATTGAGTTACTCACTGACTCAGCGCGGGGTCCGGTTGGGCGGCTCTGGCGATTGGCGGGGGGACGGGAGATATCCGGCGGCCTGAATCGGGTGCGGCGACCGGTGAGACCCCCGAGATCTCACCGGCCTCCCCCCGGAACGGCCCGGAGGTTCAGAAGGGCAGGTCGTCGTCCTCGGCGTCGAGCGCTTCCGGGAAATCCTCGAAGGATTGCTTGTCCTTGGGGGCCCCGGCCGCCGCGGCGCCAACCTTGGCGGGGGCGGTGTACGACGAGTCCGATCCCTCACCCCGGCTCGAGAGCATGATCAGTTCGCGCGCCGTGATTTCGGTGGTGTATCGGGTCTGCCCCTCCCGATCCTGCCAGGAGCGATACTCGATGCTCCCCTCGACGTAGACCTTGTCGCCCTTCTTGCAGTACTTCTCGGCGACGTCGGCCAGGGTCGAGCCCTTGTTGTTCCACAGGATGACCCGGTGCCACTCGGTCTTTTCCTGCTTTTCACCGCTCTGGTTCTTCCACTGCCGGCTCGTGGCGACGGACAGGGTCGCGACGCGGGAACCATTCGAGGTGCTGCGGACCTCCGGATCCGCCCCGAGGTTCCCGATCAGAGTGACTTTGTTCAGACTGCGGCTCACAGGCACCTCCTGGGTTCTGACGGATGGGCCACGCGCGTGGACCATCGGAAAATGTAGAGCTTGCAAGTTGTTCCGTCAACCAAAGTTACGCATTCCGCAACCAAATTACGCCTGCTGCGCGATGGCCAGCCGGAGCACCAGCGCGTCCTCCTTCGGATTCCGGTAGTAGGCCGCGCGCTGGCCCACGGGCCGAAAGCCGCGCCCCAGGTAAAGCGTCTGGGCGGAGATGTTCGATTCGCGGACTTCGAGAAACACCTCGTCCACCTTGCGGCGGCCGAGCGACGCGAGGCCGGCCTCGAGCAGCGCACCGCCGATGCCGTGGCGGCGGCACTCGGGCGCGACGGCCAGGTTGAGCACTTCGCCGGTGCCGGCTACCTCGCGCCCGACGAAATACCCCGCCAACCCGCGGACCGACTCCGCCACGATCCCGAAAGTCCACGGCGAGACCAGGACCTCGCGAAAGCTCGCCTCGCTCCACGGATCGGTGAAGGCGCGACGCTCGATGGCCGCGAGGCCTCCGGCGTCAGCCGGGACTGCCGATCGGATGCGGTAGCGGACGTCCATGCGCCGTCTCCCAGCGTGCCTGCGCCTCGGCTGGGCGCCCGTACGCCGGCTCCCATTCCGCCACGGCGTCCACCCGCGTGGCGCCGCCCGGCGTGCCCACGAGGCCAAGCAAGGCCCGCGCATGCGGCGCACCCTCCGGCGGCTGGATCAGCGCGCGTCCCGCCCAGCGCTCGAGCGCCCGGCCGGCGAGATCGGGCACCTCACCCACGAGGATGTCCGGGCGATCGGCGCTGGCCATCAGCGCGTCCGGAGGGTAGACCGACGGCGCGAGCGCAACGCGCACCGCTCCGCCGTCGAACCGGTAGGCGGCAGCGTACAACTCCCCACGAAGGGCATTGGCCACGGCCAGCACCAGCGCCCCCGGCCGCGCGACGCCACTCGCCCGCACCAGGAGCGACGGCGCGATCCAGAGCGGCAGGCGCCGCGCCTGCACCAGCGCCTTGGCCACCGACGCCCCGACGCGGAGACCGGTGAAGCTGCCGGGGCCATCACTCAGGACGAGCGTCGTCACGTCGTCGAGGGTTGCGCCCACCTCGCGCAGGAGGTCGGCGATCATGGGCACCAGGCCGGCGGCGTGGCGGCGGGCGCCGGTCAGCTCGCGGGTGCGTGCGTCGGCCGCGGAGCTGCCGAACGCGACGGAGGCGCGATCGGTGGATGTCTCCAGCGCCAGTCGCATCAGAGCGCCTCCAGCCCCCGGCGGTCGGCGTCGTCCAGGTGGTGCAACCGAAAGCGGCGGGCAGGCGGGGGCAGCCAGGCGCCGGCCTGCTCGGGCCACTCGACCAGAATCACATCGCCCTCCGACACGAGCCCTTCCCAGTCGAGATCGGCCGCCTCGTCCGGTGTGCGGAGCCGATAGCAGTCCAGGTGAAAGACCGGCCCGCGGCGACCGTGATAGCGGTGCACCAGGGCATAGGTCGGGCTGGTGGCGCGGCCGGTGACGCCGAGCCCGCGAGCGATGGCCTGAATGAACGTCGTCTTGCCGGCCCCGAGCTCGCCCTCGAAACCGAGCAGGATGCCGGGCGGCAGCGACCGGCCGAGGGTTTCCCCTTCGGCCTCGAGCTCCGGGCGGGTGAGGGCGCGGATCACGCCCGGCGGCGGAGCCGGGGCGCCGGGCCCCGGCGGACGTCGGGCGCGGCCACGGCCTTCAGGTCGTTGAGCTGATCGCGCAGCGTGGCGGCCAGCTCGAACTCGAGGTTCGCCGCCGCCTCGCGCATCTGGCGCTCGAGTGCCTGGATCAGCGCGGCGCGGCGCACCGGGTCGCGGAGATCCACGTACTCGGGCTTGGCGCCCCTGGGCTCGGGCTTCTCCGTGCGCGCGTCGGCGACATGCGTCGAGAGCCGCACCTCCTCCATCGATTTGACGATCGAGCGGGGGGTGATGCCGTGCTCCGCGTTGTGCCGCTGCTGAATCTCGCGCCGCCGGGTCATCTCCTCGAGCGCACGCTCCATGGAGCCCGTGATACGGTCGGCGTACATGATGGCGCGGCCGTTCACGTGGCGGGCGGCGCGGCCGATCGTCTGCACCAGCGAGCGGTCGCTCCGCAGAAACCCCTCATGGTCGGCGTCGAGGATGGCCACCAGCGACACCTCGGGCAGGTCCAGGCCCTCGCGGAGGAGATTGATGCCTACCAGCACGTCGAAATCGCCGAGCCGGAGGCCACGGAGAATTTCCATGCGCTCGATGGCGTCGATGTCGGAGTGCAGGTAGCGGACCCGCACGCCGGCCTGCTGGAGATAGTCGGTCAGATCCTCGGACATGCGCTTCGTGAGCGTGGTGACGAGGACACGCTCGCGCCGCTCGGCGCGCAGACGGATCTCGGCGAGCAGATCGTCCACCTGGCCGCGGACGGGGCGGATGTCCACCTCGGGGTCGACCAATCCGGTGGGCCGGATGATCTGTTCGACGACGGCCCCCTCCGACAGGCGCAGCTCGAAATCGCCCGGCGTGGCCGAGAGGCTGATCATCTGCGGGACCAGCGCCATGAATTCGTCGAACTGGAGCGGCCGGTTGTCGAGCGCCGACGGCAACCGGAAGCCATACTCCACCAGGGTGGTCTTCCGGGCCCGGTCGCCGTTGAACATGCCCCCGATCTGCGGCAGCGTCACGTGCGATTCGTCCACCACGACCAGGAAGTCGGGCGGGAAGTAGTCGAAGAGGCACGCCGGCCGCTCGCCGGCCAGGCGCCCGCTCAGGTGCCGCGAGTAATTCTCGATGCCGGCGCAGGTGCCGACCTCGAGCAGCATCTCCACGTCGAACCCGGTCCGCGACTCGAGCCGCTGCGCTTCGAGCAGCTTCCCGGCCCCCTTGAGCTCCGCCAGGCGCTCGGCCAGCTCCGCCCGGATGGCGCCGACGGCCCGCTCGATCTTCGGCCGCGCGGTGACGAAATGCTTGGCGGGGTAGATGGCGCACTGGTCCAGCTGGGCGATGGTCTGGCCGGTGAGCGGATGGATTTTGCTGATGCGCTCGACGTCGTCGCCCCAGAGCTCGATCCGGATGGCCTGCTCGGCGTACGCGGGGAAAACCTCGATGGAGTCGCCCCGGACGCGGAAGGTGCCCTGCTCGAACGAGACGTCGTTCCGCGCGTACTGGATCCGCACCAGCTCGCTCAGGATATCGTCGCGTCCGCGCTGCTCGCCGCGGCGCACCGTGACCATGAGCTTCCGGTACTCGAGCGGGTCGCCCAGGCCGTAGATGGCGCTCACCGTCGCCACGATGACCACGTCCTCGCGCTCCATCAGGCTCGAGGTGGCGCGGAGCCTGAGACTCTCGATGTCCTGATTGATCGAGGCGTCCTTCTCGATGTACACATCGGTGGACGGGACGTACGCCTCGGGCTGGTAATAGTCGTAGTAGGAGACGAAGTACTCGACCGCGTTCTTGGGGAGAAACTGCCGGAGCTCGCCGTAGAGCTGCGCCGCGAGCGTCTTGTTGTGGGACAGGACGAGCGTCGGCTTCCGGTAGCTGGCGATGGCGTGCGCCAAGGTCAGGGTCTTGCCCGAGCCGGTGACACCCAGCAGCGTCTGGTACCGATCGCCACGCTGAAGGCCGGCGCTCAGCTCGGCGATCGCCCGGGGCTGGTCCCCGGCGGGCGCAAAGGGGGCCACAACTTCGAACTGCGCGCTGTTCATCGCGTCAATATAAACTGCCGGTGTTTGTTCGGATAGGCCGTTCTAGGCCGCCAGCGCCGCGCAGAACTGCTCGAATACGGCCACGTAGTGGTCGACGTCGGCGTCCGTGTGCTGGACCGACAGCGTCCACTGTTCTTCGTCACCCGGCGTCATGAAAATGCCGCGGTTGAGCAGCCACGGGAACGACGCCGCGAAGAACTCGGGAATGGTGTCGAGGAAGTCGCGATAGTCTTTCATGGGTGTGGGGCGGTAGGACACACAGCCCTTGGCGCCCAGATCGACCGTGTGGGCTGGGATCCCGTACCGCGTGATGGCGGCCCGGCAGCCGTCGGCGAGCCGGGTACCGAGCCGCGTGAAGTGACGGTAGGCGTCGGGCGTCAGCACTTCGGTCAGCGTCGTGAGCCCGACGTGGGAGACGAGCGGGTTCCCGTTGTACGTCCCCATCTGCGAGACGCCCTGCTCGATCAGCCGCATCAAGTCCTCCCGTCCACCGAACGCGGCGGCCGGCAGGCCGCCCGCGATCGCCTTGGCGAGGCAGACGAGGTCGGGCTGCACGCCGAACCGCTCCGAAGCTCCGCCGGCGGCGATGGTGAACCCGGTCTTGATCTCGTCGAAAATGAAGACGACCCCGTACTTGGTGCACAGCTCGCGAGCGCGCTGGAGGTAGCCGGGCTGGGGCTCGACGATGCCGATGTTCATCATGGCCGGCTCGAGGATGAGGCAGGCGATCTCGTGCCCCCGCTCCTGCAGCACCCGCTCGAGGTGCTCGGCATCGTTGAACGGCACCACCTCGATGTATTTCGCGGCGTCCTTCACCATTCCCTTGGACACCGGTGCCCGCCCAGGCCGATCGCGGCCGCCCATGAGGTCGGCATTGGGCACGATCGAGAACATCACGCTGTCGTGGTGCCCGTGGTACGAGCCTTCGACCTTGCACACGACGTCCCGTCCGGTGGCCGCCCGGGCCACGCGGATCGCGTCCATCGTGGCCTCGGTCCCCGAATTGGTGAACCGCAGCATGTCGAGGTGGAACCGGCGGCAGATCTCCTCGGCGAAGGCGACGGCCGACTCGGTGGTCACGGCGAAATGGGTGCCTCGGCCGGCCGCCTCCTGGATGGCCTCGACGATCCGGGGATGCGCGTGGCCGACCACCATGGCGCCGAAGCCGCAGTGAAAGTCGAGGTATTCAGTGCCGTCCTGATCCCAGATGTGGCTGCCCCGCCCGTGCGACACGTAGAGCGGGTAGGGCTGCATCTTCTGAAAGGACGACGCGACGCCGAAGGGCAAGGTCCGGGCGGCGCGCTCGTAGAGTTCGGCCGAGCGGGGGGTGCGGGCCAGCAGCCGCGCCATCTCCGCCTGGCCGATGTCGTGGGCCCGGCCGAGCAGGCGATCGCGGACCGTCCGGTCGCCGGCAGCGACGGTGGTGGTCATGGGGTCACGTCCTGGGCAAGGAGTCGGGGATGCTATCGCCTCGGCGGGGTCGCTCGATACGTTCGCCATGACGTTGCGGCGAAGGCCGGTAGTTGTCAACTCCCAAGCCCGGGTGCACATTGCGCAGGAATGCCAACCGCCGACTCGTCCGCCACAGACGTCGCGTCGACCGCCGGAGCCAACGGCCCCCCAGCCGAGGGCGAGTCGGTCATCACTCTCGAGCAAGTCGTCAAGCGCTTCGGCAGCTACGTGGCCGTGGAGCGGGCCGACTTCGCGATCGCCCGAGGCGAATTCTTCTCGCTGCTCGGACCCTCGGGTTGCGGGAAGACGACGACCCTGCGCATGATCGCGGGATTCGAACAACCGAGCGCCGGCCGGATTCTCCTGGAAGGCCAGGACGTGTCCCGGGTCCCTCCCTACCGCCGAAACGTCAACACCGTCTTTCAGCACTACGCCCTCTTTCCCCACATGTCGGTCGCCGACAACGTCGCCTTCGGGCCGCGGAGCCAGAAGCTCGGCGGCGCGGAAACGGCGCGCCGCGTCGACGCGCTGCTGGAGGTGGTGCGGCTGGCCGATTTCGCCAACCGGAAGCCGGCGCAGCTTTCGGGCGGACAGCAGCAGCGGGTGGCCCTGGCCCGGGCGCTGGCGAACTACCCGAGCGCCCTGCTGCTCGACGAACCGCTCGGCGCGCTGGATCTCAAGCTCCGCCAGGCGATGCAGATCGAGCTGAAACGAATCCAGCGGGAGGTCGGCATCACGTTCATCTACGTGACGCACGACCAGGAAGAGGCGCTGACGATGTCGGATCGCATCGCGGTGATGAACGAGGGGCGGGTGGAGCAGATCGGGACGCCCCAGGAGATCTACCACTCGCCGACCACCGTGTTCGTCGCCAACTTCATCGGGGTCGCCAACCTGATCCCCGCCATCGTGGAGCAGGCGGACGCCGACGAGGCCACGGTGATCGTGGCCGGGAGCCACCGGGTGCCGGTGCCGACGGGGGGTCGGCAGATGCGGCCAGGCGCCGCCGCCACGGTTATGGTCCGGCCCGAGCGCCTGCGCGTGACGGACACGGCGCCGGCCGACGGCACGGGCGTCCCGGTCGCCGTGGAGCACGCCGTGTTCCAGGGTCCGGTCATCCGTTCCATCCTCCGGACGGCGGATGGGACCGAGATCGTAGCCCACATCGGACCGGAGCAGCCCCTCCCTGCGCTCCGGCCGGGGCTCGGCCTCTGGGTCAGCTGGGAGCCCGGCGCCGGCCGCCTGCTGCCGCCCGCCGACGGCGCGGTCGAGGCCGAGCTGGACCTGCGCCACACGTACGAGCGGGCCGGCGTGCGCCGTCCCTGAGTCACATCCACCTCCGTCCACCTGCGGGAGACCTCCGATGAGCCGACGAGAGTCCGAGACACGCGATGACGAGCTGCACGCTTTTCTCCGCCGGGCAATCAATCGCCGCGGGTTCCTCCGACGCTCGGCCCTGGGCGCGGGTGGCCTGATCCTGAGCAATAGTCTGCTCGCCGCGTGCGGGGGGGCCAAGGAGGGAGCGGCAGGCGGGGGAACGGCCAGCGGCGGCGGCAAGACGCTCCGGATCTCCAACTGGCCGCTCTACATCGACAAGCAGACGGTGCCGGACTTCGAGAAGGCCACGGGCATCAAGACGGAGTACACGGAAGACATCAACGACAACGCCGAGTTCTTCGCCAAGATCGACGAGCCGCTCAAGCGCAATCAGAGCATCGATCGCGAGATCATCGTGCTCACCGACTGGATGGCGGGCCGGCTGATCCAGCTCGGCTACGTCGCGCCGCTGGACGACGCCAAATTCCCGAACAAGGCGAACGTGGTGGACAACGTGAAGGACGTGAGCTTCGATCCGGGCCGGAAGTACAGCGTGCCGTGGCTGTCGGGCATGACCGGCATCGGCTACAACCCCAAGAAGACCGGGCGCGAGCTCACCAGCATCAACGACATCTTCGATCCCAAGTACAAGGGCCAGGTGACGATGCTGACCGAGATGCGGGACACCATCGGTCTCGTGATGCTCGGCCTGGGCAAGGATCCTGCGAAAGCCACGGCGGCGGACGTGAAGGCGGCGGCGGCCAAGATCACCAAGGCGCGCGAGAGCGGCCAGATCCGGAAGTTCACCGGGAACGACTACGCCGAGGATCTCGCGGCGGGCAACATCGCGGTGGCGATCGCCTGGTCGGGTGACATTCAGGGCCTGGCCGCCGACAACCCCGACCTCCGGTGGCTGGCGCCCAAGGAGGGCGCGATGCTCTACTCCGACAACATGATGATCCCGAAGACTTCGGATCGTCAGGATCTCGCCATGGCCTGGATCAACTACGTGTACGATCCGGCGCACTCCGCGCAGATCGTGGCGGGCGCCCCCTACCTCTCGGCGGTCAAGGGCGCGGGCACCGCGCTCGCCAAAATCGCACCGGACCTGGCCAGCAGTCCGCTGGTCAACCCGCCCGACGAGCTCCGGAACCGCCTCCACGTCTTCAAGGCGCTGACCGAGGCCGAGGACACCGAGTACAACAGGATCTTCCAGAGCGCCATCGGAGCATAGGCGACGACATGGCGGGGACTGCATCCGGGGGGGCGCGGCGCAGCCGCCGCGCCCCCTACCTGCTGGTGGCGCCGGGCATCCTCTGGCTGCTCGTCTTCTTCGTGGCGCCCATCGTCACGCTGGCCCAGACCTCCGTGTCGGGGACGGAGGGCGCGTGGTGGGACGCCTACCACCGCGCCCTGACCAGCTACGGAGTCCACTTCTTTCGCTCGTTTCGCTACGCCATCACCGCGACGCTGATCGCGCTGGCGCTCGGGTACCCGCTCGCCTACTTCATCGCCTTCCGGGCTGGGAAGCTCAAGAACCTGCTGCTCGGCCTGGTCGTGCTGCCGTTCTTCACCACCTTCCTGGTGCGCACCTTCGCCTGGAAGACCATCCTGAACGACGGCGGGCCGGCGGTCTGGCTGCTGCAGCAGCTGCACGTCCTTCGGGACGGGGGCCGGCTGCTCGACACCACGGTCGCCGTGGTCGGCGGCCTCACCTACAACTTCCTGCCGTTCATGATCCTGCCGATCTACGTCAGCCTGGAGAAGATCGACCGCCGGCTGGTGGAGGCGGCGGAGGACCTCTACTCCACCCCGATCGGGGCTTTCCGGAAGGTGGTGCTGCCGCTGTCGCTGCCGGGCGTGTTCGCGGGCAGCCTGCTGACGTTCATCCCCGCGACCGGCGACTTCATCAACGCCCAGTTGCTAGGCAGTCCCAACCAGCAGATGATCGGCACGGTCATCCAGAATCAGTTTCTCGAGGTGCGGGACTACCCGCTCGCGGCCGCGCTCTCGTTCGTATTGATGGCGGTCATCACCCTGGGCGTCCTGGCGTACGCCCGGGTGCTCGGCACGGAGGAGCTGGCGTGATGCGTCGCCTGGGACGCTGGCTCCTCGACGGCGTGGCGTGGCTGGTGCTGGGCTACCTGTTCCTCCCGATCTTCGTCATCGTGCTGTACAGCTTCAACCAGCCTGCGGGCAAGTTCAACTTCGTCTGGAAATCGTTCTCGCTGGAGGCGTGGCGGAACCCGTTCGCCTACGAGGCGCTGTACGAGTCGATGAAGCTGAGCCTCCGGGTCGCGGCGCTCAGCACGCTCGTGGCGACGGTCTTCGGGACCCTGATCGCGCTGGCGCTCACGCGCTACCGTTTCCGCGGCAGCGGCGCGGTCAACCTCCTCCTGGTCCTGCCGCTCACAACGCCGGAGGTGGTCCTGGGCTCGTCGTTGCTCTCGCTCTTCCTCGACCTCAACGCGCGGACGGGGTTCAACACCATCGTCATCGCCCACATCATGTTTTCGGTGAGCTACGTGGCGCTCACGGTCCGGGCCCGCATCCGCGGATTCGACTGGACCCTCGAGGAGGCCGCGATGGACCTGGGCGCGGCGCCGCTCCGGGTCTTCACCAAGGTGACGCTACCGATCATCGCGCCCGGGATCGCGGCGGCGGCGATGCTCGCCTTCGCGCTGTCCCTGGACGACTTCATCATCACGCTCTTCAACGCCGGCAATCGCGTCACCTACCCGCTCTACGTGTACGGCGCCCGCCGCGCCGCGTTCCCGCCGCAGATCAACGTCCTGGCGACGGCCATTCTGCTCGCGAGTCTGCTGGCGCTGGGCGCCACGGTGCTCTGGCAGCAGCGCACGCTCCGGCAGCGGGGGATGAGCGTCACGCCCCTCGCCTGACGCCGGCCCGCCATGATACCCATCGAACAGGCTTGTTTCTGGCTCGCCCGGCGCGCGCCCCGCGACGTGCTGTCGCTGGAGGGCGGCCGCCAGGCGGACATCGCCATCGTCGGCGCGGGGCTCACCGGGCTCTGGACGGCGCTGTTCCTCAAGGCGCTCGAGCCCGCGCTCGAGGTGGCCGTGGTCGAGCAGGGCCTCGCGGCGTACGGCGCGAGCGGGCGAAACGCCGGCATGCTGTCGGAGACGGTCGACCACAGCCACGGCCTCGCGATCGAGCACTTCGGCGAGGCCGAGGCGCACCGGCTCGCCCGGCTTGGCGAGACCAATGTCGCCGAGCTGACGGCCTTCCTCGTCGAGCGGGACATCCGCTGCGAGTACGAGCCGACGGGGCGGCTGGTGGCGGCGCTCACCCCGGCGCATGTCGAGGAGGCGCGGCGGACGGTGGAGATCGCCGAGAGGCTAGGCCTCGCATCGTTCCGGCTGCTGGACCGGGAAGCGATGCGCGCCGCGCTCGACTCGCCGCTCTACCTCGGCGGCCTGGCGGTCTCGGGCGGTGGGATTCTCGATCCGGTCAAGCTGGTGGATGGTCTGCGCGGTGAGGCGGAGCGCCTGGGCGTCCGGGTGTTCGAACGGAGCCGGGTGGTGGCGGTCGAGCGGGCGGGCGCGGGCACGCGGGTGCGGACGGACCGCGGCCAAATCGTCGCCCGCCGAGCCGTCCTCGCCACGAGCGCCTACACGCACCACCTCCTGCCGAGGGTGACGCGACGGTTCATCCCGCTCTACGACTACATCCTGGTGAGCGAGCCCCTAACCCCCAGCCAACGCGAGGCGATCGGCTGGCGCCGACGGCAGGGGGTCACCGACGGCCGCACGTTCTTCAACTATTACCGGCTCACCACGGACGACCGCATCCTCTGGGGCACGAGCGAAGCCGCCTATTACCGCGGCAATCGGGTGGATCCCTCGTGCGATCATTCGCCCCGACACTACGCGGCGCTGCGCGCGAGCTTCAACCGACATTTCCCCGTGCTCGAGGGACTGGAATTTCCCTACGCGTGGGGCGGGCCGATCTGCTCGACGACCAGGATGACGCCGTACTTCGGGCGGGCCCTCGGCGGCCGCCTGTGCTATGGCCTCGGCTATACCGGGCACGGACTGGGCACCACCCGGCTGGCCGGCCGGATCCTGGCGCACATGGCGCTCGATCGGCCCGGCGAGCTGCTCGACCTGTCGCTGGTTCGGAAGAAGCCGTTTCCCTACCCGCCCGAGCCGGTTCGCTCATGGTCGGTGACGGCGGTGACGCGCGCGCTTCGGCGGGTGGACGAGGGCAACGCGCCGAACTTGATGCTGCGGGCGCTGGAGCGGATGGGGATCGGGTTTTCGAGCTGAGCGGGTGCGGCGCCGCAGGGGCCGTGTTCCGAGGAAGCGTAGTGGCCGTCATCCCGAGGGGAGCCTTCGGTCCGTCATCGGGCCGTCATCCCGAGGAAGCGTAGCGACCGAGGGACCTTGCGCGGGATTGGCTCGAGCCATTCCGCTGCAGGTCCCTCGTTTCGCTCGGGATGAGGGAGGGGTTACCCCTCCACCCGCGCCAGCGCCGCGTCCAGCACCTCGAGGGTGAAATCGATATCGGCGGCGGTGACGCACATCGGCGGCTTGATGCGCAGGGTATTGCCGAACAATCCTCCCTTCCCCACCAGCACGCCCATCTCGCGCATGGCCTCCCACACCGCCAGCGTCTCCTGCGTGGCCGGCACCTTGGTGTCGCGGTCGCGCACCAGCTCGACGCCGAGCATCAGGCCCATGCCCCGCACGTCTCCGATCAGGCGATGGCGGCGCTGCAGGTCGAGGAGACCCGCCTTGAGCCGGCCGCCGACGGCGTGGGCGTTGGCCTGCAGGCCGTCTTCCTCGATGATGTCCAGCACCGCGAGACCGGCGGCCATGGATACGGGATTTCCGCCGAACGTGTTGAAGTGAATGCGCTGCGTCAACGACTCGGCGATTTCGCGCCGGGTCGTGACCGCCGCGAGCGGCCAGCCGTTGCCGATACCCTTGGCCATCGTCACGATGTCGGGAACCACGCCGGAGTTCTCGAAACCCCAGTAGCGGGTGCCGGTGCGGCCGAAGCCGGTCTGGACCTCGTCGGCGATACAGAGTCCGCCGTGTTCCCGCGCGACCGCATACGCCTCGCCCAGGTAATTCGGCGCACCGTGGGTGACTCCGCCCACGCCCTGAATCGGCTCGGCGATGAACGCGGCGATCGCGCCCGGCGTCGAGTAGCGGATGAGATCCCGGATATCCTCGGCGCTCTTCCGCGCCACCTCCTCGGGCGTGCCGGCGAACGGCGTCCGATAGGGATCGGGATTCACCGCGTGATGGACGCCGAGGTTGAGCTGCTGCGGGAACTTCCAGGTGCTGTGAGAGGTCATCGCCATGGTGGAGGGCGAGCCGCCGTGGTAGCCGTTCCGGACGCCGACCACGTCGTCATGGCCCGTGAAGGCCCGCGCCATCATCACGGCCAGATCGTTCGCCTCGCTGCCGCTGTTGACGAAGTAGGTGACGTCGAGCCCGGAAGGCAGCTTCTCCGCCAGGCGCCGGGCCATCAGCGGGAAGTTGGGATGCAGGTAGATGGTGGTCGTGTGCTGAATGGCGTCGATCTGGGCCTTGATCCGCTCGACAAACTTCGGGTGCGAGTGGCCGCAGCTGACCGTGACGATACCCGCGAACATGTCCAGATAGCGGCGCCCCGTCTCGTCGTAGAGGTACTGCATGAATCCCTCGACGAGCATGAGCGGCTCGCGGTAGTACAGAAACGTGCTGGGATGGCAGTACTGCCGACGCATCGCCAGCACCTCGTCCCTGGACGGTCCGAGGTACGGACGGGGCGTGTGGTGGTCCGGCGGCATCGCCGGGCGCACGGTGGCGGTCATCGTCACGGCTCGCTCCTCCTCACCTCGACATCCAGTTGGTGCCGGCGTCCCGGTTCCATTTCGTCGTGATCTTCTTGGCCTTGGTCCAGAACTCGATCGAGCCCCGGCCCGTGATGTCCCCGACCCCGAATTTGGACTCGTTCCAGCCGCCGAACGGAAAGGGCTCCCGGGGCACCGGCACCCCGACGTTGATGCCGACCATACCGGCGCTGGCCTCCTCCATCGCGCGGCGCGCCAGGCCGCCGCTCTCAGTAAAGATCGACGCGGCGTTGCCGTAGGGCGAGGCGTTCTCGACGGCCAACGCCTCGTCCAGGTCCCGGGTCCGAATGATGGCCAGCACCGGCCCGAACACCTCGTCCTGGGCCAGCCGCATCTCGGGGCGGACCCCGTCGATCACCGTCGGTCCCACATAGAAGCCGCCCTCCCGGCCGGGCACGACCGCCTTGCGCCCGTCCACCAGCACTCGGGCGCCGGCCGCCTCGGCCTCGGTGATGGCCCGCTCGATCCGTTCCCGTGCCTCCGGGGTGATGACCGGCCCGACGTCGCGGCCGACCACCAGCGTCCGGGCCTGTGCGGCCAGCCGCTCCACGATATGATCGGTCTCGGAGACCGCGACCATCACCGACGCCGCCATGCAGCGCTGACCCGTGCAGCCGCTCATCGCCGCGAGCACGCCCCCCGCGGCCATCTCGGGGTCGGCATCCGGCATGACGATGACGTGGTTCTTCGCCCCGCCGAGCGCCAGCACCCGCTTGAGCGCGGCACTTCCCCGGCGGTAGACCTCCTTGGCCACCGGGGTCGAACCGACGAAGCTGACCGCCTCGATCCCAGGATGCGCAAGGATCGCCTCGGCCGCCTCACGGCCGCCGTGTACGACATTGAAGACGCCGTCCGGCAGCCCGGCCTCGCGGAGCAGGTCGGCGATCCGGCCGGCGCTGAGCGGCACCTGCTCGGACGGCTTCAACACGAAGGTGTTGCCGAGCGCGATGGCGTTGGGGAACGACCAGTGCGGCACCATCGATGGAAAATTGAACGGGTTGATCGACGCGACCACGCCCAGCGGATGCCGTTCGAGCCGGCACTCGACGCCCCGGCTCACCTCCATCACCTCGCCCACCGCGATCTGCGGCAGCGAGCAGGCGAATTCGGTCAGCTCGATCGCCTTGAGGATCTCGGCCTCGGCCTCGCCCTTCACCTTGCCGTGCTCTTCGGTAATGAGGGCGCCCAGCTCGGTGAGGTCCCGCTCCAGCAGGGTTTTGTAGCGGTAGAAGACCTGCACCCGCTCCTTGATGGGCGTGGTGGACCACGCAGGAAACGCACGTCGAGCGGCGGCGACCGCCTGATCCACCTCGGCAGGACCGCCGAGCGGAACACGGCTGATGACGGCGCCGGTGGACGGGCTCAGGACGTCGAGGAACCGTGGTCCGCCGGCCACGCCCTGTCCGCCGATCCAGTGGCGGACATCCGGATGCGCGCGAGCGGCCCCGCGGTCCTGGGGCGCGGCGCTGCGAGTATCGATGGTGGTCACGGTTCACCCCGGTGGGGAAAGGGAGGCGCCGAAGATGTCCGAGGGAGTCTGCCCGCCGGGCGGCGGAATGTCAATGTGGGGGGCGGGCCGCCGACTGGCGGCAGCTGGCGGTGAAACGACGGGGGCATGACCTCGGTCATGCCCCCGTCGTTTTCACCCGGGAAGGCCCGAGGGGACGATCATGGTGACTTTCTGACCGCGAACGTCTTCGCGTCCACGGAATCATCGTTCAGATACAGAGTGACGAGGTAGGTGCCCGGCTGCCAGCCCTTCTCCTGCGCCAGGTGGAACTCCTTGTTTCCGCTGTCGCCGACCGCGATCGGCTGCGAGGTCGAGTCGAGCGTCTTTCCGGTTTGGGCCAGCCAGCGCGAGGCGAGCTTGGCGTCGGCCGGTGCACCCTGCACGCCCACCGAGAGAAACACCGTGTCCTCCGGCGCGAACTGAAACGTGGGCTCGGCGATCCGATTTTCCGACCCGAGCCGCTTGCCTATCATGACGTTGGCCACGCGGACGGCCCCCGTGCTCGCGGCGCGAGCGGCCGAGTCGGCGGTCATCGCTGCGCTGTCGGCCGACGCGGTCTCCGCGCCCTGACCCCGGTTTCCTCCGCCGCAGGCCACGAGCGAAGCGGTTGCGAACATGAACGGCAGCATCCGTACGAGCCCCATGGTGGTCCTCCCAATGACCTGCGGATGAACGTGCGAGCGCCCCAACCCTGTGCCGGGGCGCCCATCACATACTTCGATATTCGGGCTCAGTGGGCCGTGACGGCGGTCACCGGGCGCCCGCCATGGCCAGTAGGCGCGTCCACTGGCCGGCCGGGACCGGCACGACGCTGAGCCGAGACATGCGGACGAGTCCCAGGTCGGCGAACGCGGGGTCGGCTTTGATCGACGCGAGGGTCACCGGCCGGTCCACCCGCTTCCCCGCTTCGACATCGACCACGACCACCTTGGGATCGTCCGCCTTGGGGTCGGGATAGGGGTCCGACACGATCTTCGCCAGACCGACCAGCGCCTTCTCGTTCCCGGAGTGATAAATGAAGGCGCGGTCACCCTTGGCCATGGCGCGGATGTGCCGGAGCGCGAGGGCGTTCCGAACGCCATCCCAGACCGCCCGACCCTCGCGTGCCAACTGGTCGAACGTGTACGAATCGGCGTCGGTCTTGAGGATCCAGTAGCCGGGCACTACTTGATCTCGAAATCCTTGGTGCCCGCCGGCGTACCATCCACCGCGATCTCGACCTTGTATTTCCCGGCGGGCCAAGCGCTGCCCTTCGCGATGTGAAATTCCGTGGCGGCCGGACCCGTGGGGGCGATGCCCTCGGACGGCGGCGCGGTCGACGAGCTTCCGCCCTCGACGTCGCTGAAGTCCGCGCTGGGGTCTTTGCTGTCCGGCATGCTACCTCCAGGTGAATGCTGCTGGGAGAACGCCCCCCGGAGCGGCCATCAATTCCCGGGGATGTCCCGCCGCTCGATGTCGGTGACGCCTTTTACCTTGCGCACTGCCTTCAGAACCTTGCCCAGATGCGGCAGGTTGTCCACCTCCACGAAGATCGTCCCGAACACCGACC
>JBBQDU010000042.1:0-15925 GCA_038320055.1 Gemmatimonadales bacterium
CTCGAGATCCACGTAGCACAGCGTCTTCTCGACTTCGTCGACGATCAGCCGGAAGGGCCGCGAGTCCGCGAACATCCGCTGAATCAGGGCGGCGCCGCGCTCACCGCGCACCTGCAGAAACGTGAGAATGCCACTCCCCACCCCGAACCAGCCGGGCACGAAATGCCGGTTCTGCGACCACGCGAAGACCCACGGAATGGCCCGCAGGTCGCCGAGCGAGCGGGCGCCGAACCGCCGCGCCGGACGGGAGCCCAGATTCAGCAGCGAGATCTCCTCCAGCGGACTGGCGGTCTGGTAGTACGGAAGCAGCTCCGGATGATCGACGAGCTTCCGATAGGCCGCCTGCGCCGCGCCCGAGAGCGCCTCCATCGCCTCGTCGAACTCGGCCGTGGGCGCCAGCGCCTCCTCTCGCTCCGACTTGAGCGAGTGCTCGACCACGCTGGCCGCCAGCAGCTCGATCTGGTACTGGGCCGTGCCGCGATTGGCGTACTTGAAAGACACCACCTCGCCCTGCTCCGTGATGCGCATCCGGCCGCCGATGGACCCCGCCGGCTGGGCCGCGATGGCCCGGCCGGTCGGCGCGCCGCCGCGACTCACCGAGCCGCCCCGCCCATGGAAGAAGGCGATCGGCACCCCGCTATCCCGCCCGACCCGCGTCAGCTTGATCTGGGCCTTGTACAGCTCCCAGTTCGACGTCAGGAAGCCCCCGTCCTTGTTGGAATCGGAGTAGCCGATCATGACCTCCTGCACCCCACCCTGCGCCCGCACGCTGCGCTTGACGAGCGGCACGGCGAGCAGCTCCCGCATGATCGCTGGGGCACGCTGAAGGTCCTCGATCGTCTCGAAGAGCGGTACGATCGGCAGCGTGCAGCTCTCGACGCCCGGTCGATCGGCGAACAGACCCGCGGTCTTGGCCAGGAGATACGCGCCCAGAACGTCGCTCACGCTCCGGGTCATGCTCAGGACGAAGGCCCCGAACGCCTCTCGGTCGATTTCCGCGCGAAGGCGCCGGACCAGCTGGAACATGCCGAGCGTCTCGGCCGACTCCGCCGGCAGCTCCAGGGGCGGGGCGTCGGGCGGAAGCGGTCGCGCCAGCTCTCCCGCCACCCACGCATGCCACGGCTGGGAGCCAATGTCAGGTGGATCGCCGGCCTGGCCGGTCGAGCGCCACAGATCCTTGAGGGTGGCCCCGAGCTTGGTGGTGTTCTCCCGTACGTCGAGCCGAACGGTGCTGAAACGGAACGTTTCAACCTCGCGCCGTACCGGCCGAACGATCGCGGCCGCGAGCTCCCGCCGGCCCGCGGTGCTCAGTTCGTCCTCGAGCATCCGCAAGTCGGCCAGCAACGCATCGGCGGAGGAATAGCCCGCGGGGTCGGGGCGTGTATCGCCGCGCTCGGTGTGCTCGATCATGACCTCGATGCGCCCCAGCATGATCCCGAGATATTGGCGGAACACCTCCCCCGGATTGCGGGTGGCCATCTCCTCGGCCCGGCCACTGGCGCCGAGCTCGCGCTCGAGCGCCGTCCGGAACCGGTCCGTGATCGGGACCGCTTTCTCGGTGATACTCAGCGTCCGGACCAGCTCGTCGATCCGTCGCCGGTAGCGGCGGAGCACCGTCAGGCGGTTCTCGAGCAGGGTGGTGAGGGTGACCTCGTTGGTGACGAACGGATTGCCGTCACGATCGCCGCCGATCCAGGAGCCGAACTGGAAGAATGGCGGTACCACCCACGTCTCGCCCGGGAAGTACTGGGCCAGCACCCGCTCGAGCTTGTCCAGCAGATCGGGCACCGCCTCGAACAGTGTCTCGTTGAAGAAGTGCAGCCCCCAGAAGACTTCCTGGGGGACGGTCGGCTTCTGCAGGCGGAGCTCACCGGTGAGCCACAGCAGCTCGATCTCGTTCCGGAGACCGTGGACGAGCGCCTGCCGCTCGCGCGGGGTCCAGCGCGGCGACTCGAGGTCCACCAGACGGCGGTAGATGCGGCGGTGCTTCTCCAGGACGGTGACCCGCTTGGCCTCGGTGGGATGCGCCGTGATGACAGGCCGGACGCGGAGGTGCTCCAGCAACGCGCGGACCTCGGCGGCGGGTACCGAGGCCGCCGCGGCGTTCGCGATGACCTGCGCGAAGGTCCCCCGCACCATCTCATGCCCGCGCTCGGCCTCGATCTGGCGCCGTCGCCGCATGGCCGCGTTTTGTTCCGCGATGCTCACGAGCTGGAACCAGATGCCCTGCACCTGCAGCGTCCGGGCGAGCAACTCGGCGCTCAGCTCGCCCGCGGGACGCTCGCCGCGGAGCACGGGCTCCAGATCCGGGGCGCGCTCCCGCACGAGCTGCAGCATCAGCTCGCTCAGGAGCTCGACGACCTCATTCGCATAATGGGCCGCGCTGATCGCCGCGGGATCGGCCGACTCGGGAAGCTCGGTGGCCGCGAAGGGCTCGAGCGCCACGTGGCTCACGCGACGCGGTCTCGAAGCGGCTTTCCGCCGAAGAAGAGGGTGAGGTTCTCGAAGGCGCGCATGCCCATGGCGACCCGCGTCTCCTGGGTGGCGCTCCCGAGGTGCGGCAGCAGCACCACGTTCTCCATGGCCAACAGCGCGCCGGTCACCTGCGGCTCCCGCTCGAACACGTCGAGACCGGCCCCGGCTATCCGACCCGCCCGCAGCGCCTCCACCAGCGCCGCCTCGTCGACCACGTCGCCGCGGGCCGTGTTGATCAGAAACGCCTCCGGCCGCATGAGCGCGAACCGCTCCCGGTTCATGAGATGCCGGGTCTCGGGGGTGGCCGGGCAGTGGAGCGAAACGAAGTCTGCCTCGCGGAGCACCTCCTCGAGACTGCCCCGCGGCTCCGCGCCCAGCGACCGGGCCACCTCGGGCGACGGCGGGTACGGGTCGTGGAATATGACCTTCATCCCGAACCCCTGGTGCGCCCGCTGCGCCACCGCGCGCGCGATGCGCCCCATGCCGATCAGGCCGAGGGTCTTGCTGGAGACCTGGGTCCCCAGCATATGGGTGGGGCGCCAGCCGGTCCACTGGCCGCCCCGCAGATGGCGCTCGCCCTCCCCCGTCCGCCGGGACACCATCAGGAGCAGCGTGATGGCGAGGTCGGCCGTGGCATCGGTCAGCACGTCCGGCGTGTTGGACACGGCGACGCCGTGCGCCTTGGCCGCCTCGATATCGATGTTGTTGAAGCCGACGCCGAAATTGGCGACCAGCCGCGCCCGGCGCCCGTCCACCGACAGCACGTCGGCCGTGACCTTGTCGGTCACAGTCGTGAGGAGCGCGGCCGCCTGCCGGAGCGCGTCGCGGAGACCGTCGGCCGTGAGCGGCCGGTCGTCCGGGTTGAGTCGCGCATCGAACGCCCGCGTCAGTGCCTCGTGCACCGGCTCCGGCAGCCGGCGGGTCACGATGACCACGGGACGCGCGCTCACGTGCCGACCGCGACGCGCTTGGAGAGACCGCCCAGCACCTCCGCGGCGACGGCGCCGAGGTCGGCCGGACTGTGCACCACCGTCAGCCCCGCCTCCTTCATGATCTCCACCTTCTCGGCCGCGCTCTCACCGAACGCGCGGATGATGGCGCCGGCGTGGCCCATTCGCCGGCCTTTGGGTGCCGTGAGCCCCGCCACGTAGCCGATCACGGGCTTTCGCATGTGCTCCTTGGCGAACAACGCCGCTTCCGCCTCCTGCGGACCGCCGATTTCCCCGATCATCATGACCGCCTCAGTCTCGGGGTCCTCCTCGAAGCGCATGAGCATATCCACGAACGAGCTGCCGTTGATCGGGTCACCGCCGATGCCGATGCTGGTGGTGATGCCGATGCCCACGGCCTTCATCTGCGACGCCGCTTCGTAGCCCAGCGTCCCCGAGCGCGTCACCAGCCCGACCACGCCGCGCTGGTAGATGTGCCCGGGCATGATGCCCAGCATCGCCTTGCCGGGGCTGATGATGCCTGCGCAGTTGGGACCGACGACCGTGGACCGCTTCTCCCGCGGGTAGCGGCGCAGATAGCGCTTCACCATCATCATGTCCTGCGCCGGAATGCCGTCGGTGATGGCGCAAATGAGCCGCACGCCGGCGTCCGCCGCCTCCATGATGGAATCCGCGCAGAAGGCGGCCGGTACGAAGATGATCGTCGCCTCGACGCCCAGGTGCTTCACCGCTTCCTTGACCGTGTTGAACACTGGGCGGTCGAGATGCTGCCGCCCGCCCTTCCCCGGCGTCACCCCGCCCACGAGGTTGGTGCCGTACTCCATCATTTCCTTGCCGTGGAACGTGCCCTTGTCCCCGGTGAAGCCCTGGATGATGACGGGGGTCCGCTCGTCGATCAGGATGCTCATGGCTTTCCGTTCCCGGCCGGGGTGCCCGAGGCCTTGAGGAGGGCCACCACCTTGTCGGCCGCCTCGGTGAGGGTGTCGGCGGTGACCAGTTCGAGTCCGCTTTCCTGCAGGATGGCCCGGCCCGCCTCCACGTTGGTGCCCGCCAGGCGCACGACCAGCGGCACGGTCGGCTTCAACTCCTTGACGGCGTGCACCACGCCCTGGGCGACCCAGTCGCACCGGTTGATGCCGGCGAAGATGTTGACGAGGATCGCCTTGACCTTGGGATCGGCCAGGACGAGCCGGAACGCGTTGCAGACCTTCTCCGGGGACGCGCCGCCGCCCACGTCCAGGAAGTTGGCCGGCGAGCTGCCCGCGTGCTTGATGAGGTCCATGGTGCCCATGGCCAGGCCGGCGCCGTTCACGATGCAGCCGATCTCGCCGTCGAGCGCCACGTAGTTGATCCCGTACTCCGCCGCCTGCGACTCGCGCGGATCTTCCTCGGCGTAGTCGCGCAGCTCGCTCACGTTGGGCCGGCGGAAGAGGGCGTTGTCGTCGAAGGTCATCTTGCAGTCGAGCGCGAGGAGCTGGCCGTCGGTCGCGGCCACGAGCGGATTGATCTCCACCATCGTGGCGTCGAGGTCGCGAAAGGCGCGGTAGCAGCCAAGGAGCGCCGTGACGGCGCGGGTCACCTGGGCCGAGTCGAGCCCGAGCGCGAACGCGATCTCACGCGCCTGGAAGGACGTGAGTCCCACCGCAGGCTCGACCGTCGAGCGGATGATCGCCTCGGGGGACTTCTCCGAGATCTCCTCGATCTCCATGCCGCCCTGCGCCGAGGCGACGATCATCACGCGCTCGCTTTTCCGATCGAGCACGAAGCCGAGGTAGATCTCGCGCTCGATGGGAACGGCAGCTTCGATGTAGAGGCGGTGGACCGTCCGGCCCTCGGGGCCCGTCTGGTGCGTCACGAGACGCTTTCCGAGCAGCGCCTTGGCCGCCTGCCGGACTTCGTCCTCGTTGGAGCACAGCTTGATGCCGCCCGCCTTGCCGCGCGCACCCGAGTGGATCTGGGCTTTGACCGCCCAGCGCGAGCCGCCGATTTCCGATGCCCGATACACGGCCTGCTCCGGGCTGTAGGCGACTCCGCCCCGCGGGATCGCCACGCCAAAGCCGGCCAGCAGTTCCTTCGCCTGGTATTCGTGGATGTCCACGCTGGTTCTCCCTGAACTTCGTGAGTGCCGCGACCGCCGACGATGGACTCCGGCCTTACCCCGCGCGTTTGGCCGGCGCGCGCGAGCCCCGTGTCTCGATCGCCTCCGCCATGTTGACGACGTTCTGCGCCATGCGCGCCGACGCCGCGTCGATCATCCGGCCGTCGAGCTGGGCCGCACCCCGGCCCTCGCGGGCCGCCTCCTCCAGCGCCACGAGGATCCGCTTGGCCCGGTCCACTTCCGCCGGCGGGGGACTGAACGTTTCGTGGGCCAGCGCGATCTGTGAGGGGTGGATGGCCCACTTGCCCTCGATGCCGAGCGCGGCGCCGCGCTTGGCCGCCAGGCGGTAGCCGTCGGGGTCCTTGAAGTCGCCGAACGGGCCGTCGATCGGCCGGAGCCCGTAGGCACGGCACGCCACGATCATGCGCGAGAGCGCCGAGTGCCATTGGTCGCCCGGGTAGTCGGGGTTGAGCCCGCCGATCACCACCGTGCGCGCCCGGCAGCTGGCCGCGTAGTCGGCGACCCCGAAGTGCATCGCTTCGAGCCGCCGGCTCGACTGGGCGATCGCTTCGACGTTGGCCATGCCCAGCGTGGTCTCGATCAGCACGTCGATGCCGATCCGGTGCGGAATGCCCTTGGCCTCCTCGATCTGCGTGAGGAGCGCGTCCACCAGGTATACGTCGGCCGGGACTCCCACCTTCGGAATGAGGATCGTATCCAGGCGATGGCCGGCCTGCTCCACCACGTCGACGAGGTCCCGGTACATGTAGTGGGTGTCGATGCCGTTGATGCGCACCGAGATCGTCTTGCCCCCGCCGCGCCAGTCGTGCTCGAGGAGCGACTGGATCACGTGCTTCCGCGCCGCTTCCTTGTCCCCCGGGGCCACGGCATCCTCGAGATCCAGGAAGACGTAGTCCGCCTCGCCCTCGAGGGCCTTGGCAAACATGCCGGGGTTGGAGCCCGGCACCGCCAGTTCACTCCGCTGCAGTCGCTGGCGGGCGGGCTCGACCCGCGTGTGACTCATCGTCCGGCGCCGGCGGTGGCCTTCTCCTTGGCCGCGGAGGCGGCGGGCTGCGCGTCCGGTGCACGGGGCGGCAGCTCACGCTTCTCCAGCGGAGCGGCCGTGCTGCGCCAGTATTCCTCGGCCGCACCCACGCCGCTGCCTGCCTTGATCTTGATGCCGGCGTCCAGCATCGCCATCTCGGCCCCGGCGATGCCCCCGAGCAGCATGCACTCGTTCAGGTCGCCCAGATGGCCGATCCGGAACAGCTTCCCCGACATCCGGGCCAGCCCGGCACCGAGGGCCAGATCGTAGCGGCGATACGCGATGTCAATCACCTCGGCGGCATTGATGCCGGCGGGGACCAGGATCGCGCTGACGGTGTCGGAGTACCAGCGCGGCTCCTTGGCGGCCAGCGTCAGGCCCCACGCCTTCACGGCCGCCCGGGTGCCTTCGGCGAGGCGGTGGTGCCGCGCGAAGACCTGCTCGAGTCCCTCCTCGAACAGCATCGCCAGCGCCTCGCGCAGCCCGTACAGGAGGGGAAGCGAGGGCGTGTACGGGAAGTAGCCGGTGGCGTTGGCCTTCTTCATGTCACCGAGGTCGAAGAAGACCCGCGGCAGCTTGGCCGAGCCGTACAGCGCGGCGGCCTTGGGGCTGACCGCCAGGATGCCGAGACCGGCCGGGAGCATCAGGCCTTTCTGGGACCCGGTCACCGCGCAGTCCACGCCCCAGTCGTCCATGCGGAAGTCGATGCTGCCGATCGAGCTCACCCCGTCCACCATGAGCAGCGCCGGATGCTTGGCGTCGTCCAGCGCCTTTCGCACCCCGGCCACGTCGCTGGTGACGCCGGTCGCGGTCTCGTTGTGCGTGAAGAGGATGGCCTTGATCTCGTGACCCTTGTCGGCCGCCAGCGCCTCGTGGTAGCGCTCGATCGGGGCGCCCTCGCCCCATTCGGTGTCGAGCACGTCGACCTTGAGACCGAGGCGCTGCGCCATGTCGATCCAGAGGTAACTGAACTGGCCGAAGCTCGCGGCGAGAACTCGGTCGCCCGGACTCAGCGTGTTGGAGAGCGCGGCCTCCCATGCGCCGGTCCCGCTGGCCGGAAAGATGTAGGCCTGTCCCTTGGCGGTCTTGAAGATCTTCTTCAGGTCGTTCAGCACCGGGGCCGCGAGCGACGGAAAGTCGGACGACCGATGGTCCTCCATCGCGATGTGCATGGCGCGGAGGATACGGTCGGGTGTATTCGTGGGTCCCGGAACGAAGAGAAAGTTGCGGCCGGCCATGCGCGGCTCCCTCGGTATGAGGAATAGGTGACGGCGAGGGCGACACGCCTCCGCCGGATCTGGCTACCTTTGCAGGCGCCGCCTGCTGTATTTTTATGCGTCAATCCCATGTATACTACTTTGTGCTTTTTTTCACAAGGCGGAGGGACGTCCCCTGACTGGTGCCGATTTCCGCCCCGATCCGCGCGCTCGCGCGCTCCTCACCGACCTCTTTACCGCTGCCACGGCGGCCGTTGATCCGGCCCCGGCCCTGGCCGCCCGGCTCGAACGGCTCGACCGGGCCGCCAACCGGAAACGCTGGATCCTCGCGCTCGGCAAGGCGGCGTCGCCGATGGCGCGAGCGGCCGTCGAGACGTTGGCGGCGTGGGGTTTGGAGCCCGCCGGCGGCCTGGTCGTGACACCGGCCGAGGCGGCGCCACCGCATCCTGCGCTCTCCGTCGTGGCCGGAGATCATCCGGAACCGGGCCCGGGCTCGCTCACCGCGGCCCAGGCGCTCGCCACGGCGGCCGGCCGGGTCGAGAAGGACGACGAGGTCTGGGTGCTCCTCTCGGGGGGCGCCACCAGCCTGCTGGGCGCGCCGGTCGCGGAGGTGACCCCGGCCGAGCTGACCGCGCTCTACGCCCTCCTGCTCGGCTCGGGCCTCGACATCACCGCCATGAACCGCATCCGGAAGCGCGTGTCGCGCTGGGGCGGCGGCCGCCTCGCACGCGCACTGGCACCCGCGCGGGTGCGTGGCTTCGTCGTCTCCGACGTCATCGGCGACGATCTGGCGTCGATCGGCTCCGGCCCATGCGTTCCCGATCCCGCCACCGCCGGCGACGTGCGTCGCGCGCTCGAATCGGCGGGACTCTGGGATCGCGTCGCGCCCTCCATCCGTCGCGTCATCGCGGCCACCGAAGCGGGGACAATGCCGGAGACGCCAAAGCCCGGCGACGAGGCCTTCGCGCGGGTGACCCTCGAGTTGATCGCCAGTAATAGATTGGCCCTCGAAGCGGCGGCGAAGCGGGCGGCAGCGTTGGGCCTCGATCCCGAAGTGGCGGAGATGCCGCTCGCCGGGGAGGCGTCGGCGACCGGGGCGAGTGTAGCCGCTATGCTCCTACAAAATTGCGGTCCTGCGGAGATCACGCAACCAGCGCACCCGCGGCGCTGTTTCATCTGGGGTGGAGAAACCACGGTGACTCTGGGCGACGCGCCCCCGGGCCTGGGCGGCCGGTGCCAGGAGTTGGCGTTGGCCGCCAGTCGGGATCTGGCGGACGCCCCCGCGAGCGTCGTCCTGCTCGCCGCCGGGACGGACGGCCGGGACGGCCCGACGGACGCGGCCGGGGCGATCGTGGACGGCGGCACCTGGCACGCAGTCGCGAGCGGGGGTCGCGACCCCGCGCGCGACCTGGTCGCGCACGACGCCTACCGCGCCCTGGACGCGGCGAACGCCCTCCTCAAGGTGGGGCTCACCGGCACCAACGTGATGGACGTGGTGATCGGCCTGGTTTAGCGGGGCCGATGGCGGCTAGGGGCGCAGCGGCAGGCGCGGGTGCCAGTCGCGGCCAATCAGCACCGTCACGTCGACCCGTCTCAGCGTATCCGGTTCGACCGACACCCGCCCGGCTCCGAGCGCCTCAGCCACCGCCCCTCCCTGCTCCGCGGCTCCACGCCGGACGAGAATGCGAGTCGAGTCCGTCGCCGGCCCGCTTCCGTAGAAGACGACATCGAGTCCCCGCTGCCGAAGCGCGCGGGTGGCAGTGCGCGCCAGCCCCGGCCGCTCCGTCCCATTCAACACCTCGACCTCGACGCGCTGGCCTGGGCCCGGAACGGCATACGCGTGGCCGGCCACGTGCTCCGGCCGAGGCTGCAGGAGCAGCGCGACGACGCCGACCAGCGCGAACGCCGCCGCCGCGATCATCGCGATCCGGACGGCTCGACGACGCTGTTCCAGAAGTGCACCGTGGGTTCGGGAATCGGCCACCCCGAGCTGACGAGATGAAGGAGGCGGTCGGCGGCCACCGTCCGGAGGACGGCCGCCGTCTCGTCGGGGAAGCGGTCGGCGAGGCCCGCGCGCCATTCGCGCTTGAAGGTGCGACCGGGCTCCAGATAGTCGGCACAGTAGAGCACCCGCCCCACCATGTCCCATGCCGGATGGCCGACGGAGTGATAGCGCACCGCGTCGAGGACACCGCGGTCAGCCTCCCCCTCGGCTTCGGCGCGCGCGGCGCTCGCGGGGCCGTGGCGTAACTCGTGGGGACCGGCGGCGTCCGGGGCCCACCGCTCGAGCGTCTCCGTGGGAGCATCACGCAGGGCGTCGTGCAGCCAGACCGCCCTGAGCCACCGGCCACGTTCCTGGGCCGGGACCCGCATCCGTAGGGCCCACCGCTCCGCGAGTGCTGCCACTCGCCCGATGTGCGACCGCCGCTCCGGCGACACTTCGGCCCAGTCGGGGAGGCCGTGCGTGGCCTCTGCCCTCATCCGGTGAGTCCCTGGCCGAGCACGATGTTGTCGATCAAGCGGGTGCGGCCGACGCGCGCCGCCAGCGCGACCACCGTCTCCGCGTCCACCGTCTCGACCGGTTCGAGCGTGGTCGGCGCCACGATGGCGACGTACTCGACCGCCACCGAAGGCTCTGCCGCGAAGACCGCGCGCATGGCGTCCTGGAGGACGGCCGATCGCTGCTCGCCGGCCAGGAACGCCGTGTGCGCTGCCTGCAGCGCGCCGCTCAGCACCAACGCCCGCGGGCGTTCGTCGGGGGCGAGGTAGGCGTTCCGGCTGCTGAGTGCCAGGCCGTCGGCCTCGCGAACGGTCGGGACGACAACGATCTCGAGAGGCCAGTCGAGGTCCCGTACCATCTGTCGGACCAGCACCGCCTGCTGGATATCCTTACGCCCGAAACAGGCGACGTCGGGCTCGACCAGGTGAAAGAGCTTGGCCAGCACCGTCAGCACTCCCGTGAAGTGCCCCGGCCGGGCCGACCCTTCCCAGCGGGCCGCGGTCGACCCCGGCACGACACGCGTTTCGGCGCCCGGCGGGTAGATGTCGGCATCGGTGGGCGCGAACAGCGCGGTCACCCCGCGGCCTTCCGCGAGCACGCGGTCACGGAGGAGATCGCGCGGATATTGGGCGAGGTCCTCGCCCGGGCCGAACTGCAAGGGGTTCACGAAAATGCTCATCAGGACGGCGTCGGCCTGCCGTCGTGCGGCATCGACCAACTGGAGATGCCCTTCGTGCAGCCATCCCATCGTGGGAACCAGCGCCACGCGTCGGCCGGCCGCCCGCTCGCCGCGCACCCAGCGGCGGAGATCGGGAATGGTCTGAAGCTCGATCATGCGGGACGGGATCGCGGAATCACTCGAAGCTGTGCTCGGGCCCGGGATAGCGTCCGTCCCGGACGTCGGCGGCGTACGCGCGGACCGCCCCGCGCACCGCCTCGCCCAGTTCCGCGTAGCGCTTGAGGAACTTCGGGTTGAACCCCTCGTTGAGGCCGAGCATGTCGTGCAACACCAGGACCTGTCCGTCGCAGCCGGCGCCCGCGCCGATCCCGATCGTCGGGATCGTGAGGGCGGCCGAGATCGTCCGGGCGAGCGCCGACGGCAGCAGCTCGAGCACCACGCCGCACGCGCCCGACGCCTCAAGCGCCCGCGCGTCCTCCAGCAATCGGTCCGCGGCCCCCTCCTCTCGACCCTGCACCCGGTAGCCGCCCAGCGCGTGGACCGACTGGGGCGTGAGCCCCAGGTGCCCGAGCACCGGAATGCCCCGATCGACCAGCGCTCGCACCGTCTCCGCCATCGGCCGGCCGCCTTCGAGCTTCACGCCGTGCGCGCCGCTCTCCTGCAGCACGCGGCCGGCGTTCCGGATCGCCTCGGGCACGGACACCTGATAGGTGAGGAACGGCAGATCCACGAAGAGCAGCGAGCGGTGGGCACCGCGCCGCACGCTGGCCGCGTGGTAGATCATCTGGTCGAGCGTGGCGCTCAGCGTGGTGTCCTGGCCGGCAAGGACCTGGTTGACGGAATCGCCGACGAGGAGGACGTCTACGTCGGCCGTCTCCAGCAGCCGGGCGAAGGCCGAGTCGTAGCAGGTGAGCATCACGATTCGTCGGCCGGACGCCTTCATCACGAGCAGGTCCGGTACCGTCAGCGGCCGCGTCTCACTGTCCATGGGCATCCAGTTCCGCCAGCTCGCGCTGCCAGAAGTCGCGGTTCGGTAACTCGGGATGGGGAATGATAAGGTCGGACTCGGCCACGCGCCGCCGCCCGTAGCGCACGATGTCGAGGTCGAGCGTCCGCGCCCCCCAGTGCTCCGCCCGGACGCGGCCCTCGGCGCGCTCGATCGCCTGGCAGGCGGCCAGCAGCTCGCGAGGGCCGAGCCGGGTTTCCAGCAGGATCATCTGGTTGAGGTAGGGCGGCTGCGCCATCCCGGCGAGCGGTGCCGTCTCTTCGACGGTCGATGCCGCCACCAGCGTCGTGCCCGGCAGGTGCGTCAATGCGTCGCGGGCCGCGGCGAGATGTCCCGCCCGGTCGCCGAGATTGCTGCCTAGCGCCACGTAGGCACGCTCCGCACGCGGATCGGCCACGTCACTGGGCCACGACGAAGTGCCGGGCAATGCGCTGCAGGTCGGCGGACACCTCGCCCAGCTCGCGGATGGCGCGCTCGAGATCGGCCTGCCCCGCCGCGGCCTCGGTGGCGCGCTGGGCCAGCGCTTCCGTATCGCCCAGGGTGCGCGCGGAGCCGGCCGCCACCCGCCGGATCTGTCCGGTGAGTCCATCCACGGCGCTCAGCTGCTCGGCGGCGGTCACGGCGATGGCCCTCGCATGCCGCCCGGCCTCGCCGGTCGTGCCCACGATGGCGTCGAGTGCCTGGGCGGCGTCGGCGCTCAGCCCTTCGACGCCGGTGACCGCCTGGCGCCCGCGCTCCATCTGCCCCGACACCGCGGCGACCTGACTGGCGACCTCTTCGAGCAGCACCCGCGCTTCGCCCGCCGCGTGGAGGCTTTGCGCCGCCAGATCCCGGACCTCGTCGGCCACCACCGCGAAACCCCGGCCGTCCGCGCCGGCCCGCGCAGCTTCGATGGCGGCGTTGAGAGCGATGAGGTTCGTCAGATCCGCGATCTCGCGGATGGTGCCGATGAACCCCTTGATTCGCGTGGTCATGGCCCCGAGGCCCGCCACCTGATCCGCACTCGCGGAGACGAAACCGTTGAGCTCGACCAGACGGGCAATCGCCTCCCCGATGACGGCCCGCTTGAGCGCCGCGACCTCCGCGGCGGTGCCGCTCGCCTCGGCGGCGAGGGCACCCTGGTCGGCCATGGCCCGCGACGCGGCGCCCAGCGAGTCGGTGGCCAGGAGCCCGCCCGCCACGAAGGTGCGCAGCTCGCCGGCGCCCTGGCGCATCCCCTCGGACGCATCGGCCATCGCCAGCGCCGAGGCGCGCAGCGAGTCCGTGACCCGCGTCAGGGCGGTCACCTGATGGCCGATCTGCTCGACGGTGCCGAGCAACGGCCGCCGCAGCTCGGCGATGTGAATGGCCGTCGCGATCTGGTTGCCCAGCGTGGTGAGCGCGATTAGGTCCTTGGCGCCGTAGGTGTGCCGCTTGGGGTGATCCACTTCGACGGTGCCGAGCAGCTCGTCGCCGAAGCGGATCGGATGCACGATCAGACTGCCGACCTCGGGCATCGGCAGCCGGACGCGCGGGTCGGCACGGGCGTCCTTCACCTCGACCACCCGCCCCCCGGCGATGGCTTCCGCCCGGAACGGGGCCGCGCCCTCCGGGGGCGCCGCGCGGTCGGGCCGGCCGAGCGCGCCGCGGTAGGCGAGGATCGGGACACCGTCGGTCACCCGGTAGATGCGGAAGTCGCCCCAGTCGAGCAGGCGGTACGCCAGGCGCTCGATCTGATCGAACGAGCCCTGCAGGGTGGCGTTGCTCGCGATCGCCACCTCCATGAGGTGCACCTTGTTCAGATCCTCGGCGCCGATCGCCTCCTCCAGGATGCGGCGGGTGAGCGCGCCGACCACACTCAGTGCCAGCGCCACGGCCAGCCACCCTACGGGCGAGAGCGCGTGCAGCGCGGCGATCACGACCACCGCCGTGATCAGCGTGAGCAGGTACGAGATGATCTCCCACCGGAGGATGAGAATCTTCTCGGCGTACTCGAGCTTGTCCCGCAGCAGCATCGTGAAATAGAAGAGCGAGCGGGTGGCGAAGAAGTACATGCATACGAAGATCGCGGCCGCGGGCAGCAGGTCGAGTGACAGACCGGGCCACCCGGTGAGCGCGAGGACCGCGGCGTACGGCCCATAGGCCGCTGTGAAGCCCAGCACTTCGCGGCCGGCGTTGATGAATCCGGCCCGCGGCAGCTTCCGGAGCCAAGCCACGTCCGACGTGAAGACGCCGGCCCAGAGTGCCAGCACCACCGCTGCCGGGCCCACCGTCAGCGCGCCGACGATGACGGCGACGCCCGTCTGGGTGAGATACGAGTACTTGCTGAGGCGGACCGGGGAAGCCCGGAGCGCGAAGACGCTGGCGAGCAGGACCAGCGTGGCGACCGGCTGGTCCATCCAGCGGCGGTCGATCGCGAGGGACCCCAGGGCGACGACCAAGCCGCCAATCCCTACCACCTGGACGTAGCGATCCACCACCTGCTGCACGCGATCGTTCATCCGCTGGCCCTCAGTGGCCCGCGCGAGGCGCATCGAGCGCCTCGCGGAGCGAGCCGAGAAAGTCCCGGGACGCGGCGACGCCCCGGGCACCAAGCACCTCGACGAGCGCGCTCCCCACCACCACCCCGTCGGCTTGCCCAGCCAGTGTGCGCGCCTGCTCCGGCGTCGAGATTCCGAACCCTACCGCCACGGGGAGCGCCGTAGCGCGGCGGACCCGGGCGATGGACGTCTCGAGCCCCTCGGCAAGCGCCGCGGTGGCACCCGTGACGCCGAGCCTGGCGACCAGGTAGACGAACCCCTGGGCGCCGTCGACGGCCGCGGCCAGCCGCTCGACCCGCGTCGTCGGCGCGATCAGGCGGATGAGGTCGATCGGGCTCGACTGGATGGTCCGCTCCAGGCCCGGATCGCTGCCGGCGGGCAAATCGGTCAGCAGCACGCCCGCCACGCCGAGCGCGTCCGCGTCGCGGAGAAACCGTTCGAGACCGTAGCGCAGAATCGGGTTCACATAACTGAAGACGACCACCGGCGTGGCGAGGCGGGCGCGCTCGATCAGCGCGAGCGTGCCCGCAAGGGTCATCCCCTCGCGCAGCGCGTCGAAGGTCGAGCGCTGGATGGTGGGACCGTCCGCCAGCGGATCACTGAACGGCACCCCCACCTCGACGATGTCCGCCACCTCGGCCGCCGCCTGCAGCGCAGCGAGACTTGTCGCACCGGACGGATAGCCGGCCGTCAGGTACGGAATGAGCGCGGTGCGGCCCCGGGCCCGCAGATCGGCCCAGACCGGCGCGAGCCGCGACTCAGACAAAATAGTCGCCGACCGTGAGCCCGTAGCGGGACGGCGTGGTGACCTTCACGATGGACCGGCGATAGGCGCCGCCGTCGTCCTGCTCGGCGAGGCTGACGTACTCGCCCGGCGGCGGCACGTGGCTGCCGTCCACGTCCACGGCGATGCGCACCATGGGGCGGTTGAGTTGCTGCCCCTCCGGATTCGGGGCGGCCACGATGGCCACCTCGAAGGTATCGAGGATGACGCAGGTGCCCACGGGATAGACACCGATGAGGTTGATGAGCGCCTTGACCAGAATCTCGTCGTAGCCGCGCTTGGGGTTCTGCCACATCTCCCGGAGGACCTGGTCCGGCTCGATCGGAACGGTCTGATAGCTCCGCCGGGTGGTCGCGGCGTCGAAGCCGTCGGCCACGGCCACGATCCTCGAAAAAATGCCGAGGGAGCGCTCCCGCACGCTCTTCGGATAACCCGTGAGGTCGGTCTTCATGTGGTGCTCGTGGGCCACCAGAATGCTGCGGTACGGCAACTCGTCGTGCGTCCGCATCGCGAACAGCGTGAGCGCGCCGAGCCAGGGATGGCCTTGCATGATGCGCCATTCCCGCTCGTCGAGCCCCGTGGTCTTGTTGAGGATGTCCACCGGGACCCGCGCCTTGCCGACATCGTGGAGCAGCGCGGTCATGCCGAGATC
>JBBQDU010000043.1:0-15909 GCA_038320055.1 Gemmatimonadales bacterium
TTCGCCGTCATTCCTCTGGTCCACTTCACCGGGCAGCGCACCAAGATGGGCCGGTTCGCCAACTCGCGGATGCTCGCGGGCGTCGCGTGGTCCGTGGCGGCCGTGATCCTGGGGCTCAATGCCTGGCTCCTCGTCGGCACATTCCGCGAGTGGCTGGCCTGAGGAGGCATCGTATGACCGATCGCCCCATTTCCCGTCGCGAAGCGCTGAGGGCCGGCGCCCTCGGCTCGGTGGGCCTGGCCGCGGGCGGCGGCGCGCTTGCACTGCCCCCGACAGGACGCCCCCGATTTGCGCTGCCGATCCAAGCCTCGCATCACGACATGGCCACCGTGGGCCGGTTGGCACCGGGCTCGTTCGACCCCAGCGATTTCCTCACGCGGTTCGATGGCGGCCAGGTCTCCCGTCTCCCATCGGGCCAGATGCTGCGGGAGTATGAGTTCGTTGCCGAGGACCGTGAGATCGAGGTGGCGCCGGGCGTGTTCTACTCCGCGTGGGCCTACAACGGGCAGGTGCCGGGCCCCACCATCCGCTGCACCGAGGGCGATCGGATCCGGGTGCGCTTCCACAACGGGGGCAGCCACGCCCACAGCGTGCACTTTCACGGGGTCCATCCCGCCGACATGGACGGCGCGTTCGAGCCGGTGCATCCGGGCCGGAGCTACGTCTACGAGTTCGATGCCGAGCCGTACGGCCTGCACCTTTATCATTGCCACACCGTGCCGGTGAAGCGGCACATCCACAAGGGACTGTACGGCGCCTTCATCGTGGATCCCAAGGAGGGCCGCCCGGCGGCGCGGGAACTGGTGATGGTGATGAACGGCTTCGACACCAATCTCGATGGCAAGAACGAGGTCTACGCGGTCAACACCGTCGCGTTCCATTACCAGCATCACCCCATCCGGCTTCAGCAGGGCGAGCTCACCAGGCTCTACGTGGTCAACGTCACCGAGTTCGATCTGCTGAACTCGTTTCATATCCATGGGAATCTCTTCCGGTTGTACCGGACGGGCACCGATCTCCAGCGGTACGAGCTCACCGACGTGGTCGCCCTCTGCCAGGGGGAGCGCGCGATCCTCGAGTTCACCTACAAGCACCCCGGGCCCTTCATGTTCCACGCCCACCAGAGCGAGTTCGCCGAGCTCGGCTGGAGCGGCGTGTTTCTGGTGCAGCCGCCCCATGTCTGAGACCGGGCTCCCTCTCGCCGGGGCCGGCGCCCCGGGCCGCGCGACCGGCCTGCCGCTCTGGCTCAAGGGCGTGGCGCCGCTGATTCTCCTGGCGGCCCTGGTCGGGATCTTCCTGCGGTACGGGCCGGCCGGCGTGTTCCTCCGCGCATTTCCGCCGGTCGAGGAGCTGACGGTCGAGCGTATCCGGCTGCCCCGGCCCGGCCTGCTGGAGGTGCGGGTGGTCAACGGCGGACCCGCACCGGTGACCATCGCCCAAGTGATGGTCGACGACGCAAACTGGGTCCACCAGCTCGATGGCACCCGCACCCTCGACCGGCTCGAGGCCCGCCTGATCTCCGTGCCGTATCCCTGGGTCGAAGGTGAGCCCCACACCGTCACCTTGGTGACCAGCAGCGGCCTGACCTTTTCAGGCGAGGTGCCGGTCGCCACGCTGTCCCCGCCGATCGACGGCCGGTATCTCGGCATGTTCGCGCTCCTGGGGCTCTACGCCGGGGTCATCCCGGTGTTCATCGGCCTCCTCTGGCTGCCCTTCGTGCGGGCGATCGACCGGCGGTGGGTGGACTTCCTGCTGAGTCTCACGGTCGGCCTGCTCGTCTTCCTCGGGGTGGACGCGCTCGAGGAGGCCATCGCAACGGCCGCCCGCGTGCCCGGCGCGTTCCAGGGAACGGGGCTCGTGCTGCTCGGACTGGTGGGTACGCCGCTGGCGATCGGCGCGCTCGGCCAGTGGCGCGCGAGCCGGGGGCATGAGCGGTCACCACTCTACGTCGCGGGATTGATCGCGGTAGGCATTGGGTTGCACAACCTGGGCGAAGGGCTGGCCATCGGCACCTCCTACGCCACCGGCGAGATTGCGCTGGGCACCTTCCTGGTGGTCGGCTTCCTGCTGCACAACACCACCGAAGGGCTCGGCATCGTCTCGCCGCTCGCGGACCAGCGGCCTGGCCTCCCGCGGCTCCTGCTGCTGGGCGCGATCGCTGGTGTACCCACCGTCCTGGGCGCGTGGCTGGGAGGATTCACGTCCTCGGCGGTATGGACCACGGTGTTCTTCGCCGTGGGCGCGGGGGCGATCGCCCAGGTGGTCTACGAGCTGTGGCGGCTGTTCAAGCGCCGCGCAGGCGCCGGCTTCACCGCTCCGCGCAACGCGGTCGGTTTACTCCTCGGAATGGCAATCATGTACGCGACGGGTTTGTGGGTGCCGGCATGAGCGCTGGTTGCTTCGAAGGTCGCCGGCCCATCGGAGCGGCCCGGGCTGGCCGGATGGGGGCCGCGGGCGCCGCTCTCCTCCTCTCGACCGGCCCGCTCACGGCGCAGGAGCGAGCGCCGATCGCGGACAACAGCTTCCTGATCGAGGAGGCGTACAACCAGGAAGCGGGCGTCGTCCAGCACATCAGTACCTTCGCCCGTGCCGACGGGGGCGGCGCGTGGGAGTATTCCTTCACCCAGGAATGGCCGCTCGGCGGGATCCGCCACCAGATCGGCTACACGGTTCCGGTCGCACGCGCCGACGGCGCCGGGACCGGAGTTGGCGACATCGCATTGAATTACCGCTACCAGCTCGTGGGCGACGAGGACGACCTGGTCCACGTCTCCCCTCGGCTGAGCCTGCTCCTTCCAACCGGCAACGAGGCGCGCGGTCGCGGGGCCGGAGCGGTGGGCGTGCAGGGAAATCTACCGGTGAGCTGGGTGGTGGCTCCGGCCGTGGCGTTGCACGGCAACGCCGGAGCGACGCTCACGCCATCGGCCAAGGGTCTCCTCGGCCGGGAGGCCACGACGACGGACTTCAATCTGGGCGGCAGCGTGATCTGGCGGCTGCGCCGCGCGGTCAATCTCATGCTGGAGGCGGTGTGGTTCAGCACCGAAACGCCGGCGGGCGCAGGAACGACGGTCCGAGAGGAGAGCGCGTTCCTCAACCCTGGAGTTCGCTGGGCGCTCGACTTCGATAGCGGCCTCCAAGTCGTACCCGGTGTCGCGTACACCATCGGCCTTGGGCCGAGTGAGGGGGACGACGGGCTCTTCCTGTATCTCAGCTTCGAGCATCCGTTCGGACGCTAGCTGCTAGCGCGCGCGTCGCCGCGAGGCACGGAGGCACGGAGAACACCAGGGAACTTTCCGGGTACCAAGTTCCGTGAGCCTCTGTGTGGTTGGTGCGTTCCCGGTGATTCTTTCCTGATGGACTTCCCCTGCATTCGCCGGGGCGCACTGGTCGTCGGCCTCGTGCTGGCCTCGGCGGCCGGCCGCCTCCAGGCCCAGATGCCGGCGATCGCCGTCGAGCGCCGCCTCGCCGCCGACCTCGCCCTCCACATCGGCGACACCGTCCGCCTCGGCACCACCCCCGATTCCATGAGCACCCTCGCCACCGTTGGGGCCCTCTACGAGCCGCGCCCCGATCCCGCCGCGATCACCAAGGACGAGCGGCACCTGCGGATGCACCTGCCGGACCTGGCCGCGCTCCTCCGAGCCCCCGACCGGGTGGATCGGTTCGGGGTGGGGGTTGCCCCGGGCGTTCCGGTCGACGAGGCCGTGGCCGCGCTCGAGCGCGGCGCCTTCGGGTATCGGGCATATAGTTCGGCCGCCATCGCGTCCGAGTCGTCCCAGACCTTTCTCGTGGTGAGTCGCTTCCACCGCGCCATCGCCGTCATCACCATCGTCGCGAGCGCGGTCTTCCTGCTCTGCATCATGCTGCTCAAGGTCGAGGAACGGCGTCTGGACGCGGCGGTCATGCGCTTCGTGGGCGTCCGGCGCCGCACGATCTTCGGCGCCCTCCTGCTCGAGGCGGCCCTGGTGGCGGTGGTCGGCTCGCTCGTGGGCACGGCGATCGCGTTCCTCGCCGGCGCCGCCACCAACGCGTATTACCGCCGCTTCTTCGATACCGCCCTCACCTTCTCGCTCATCACGCCGGGCATCGTGCTCTTCAGCGTGACGCTCTCGCTCGCGCTCGGACTCTGTGCCGGCGCGGCCGCCGCCTGGCGTCTGGTGCACACCCGGCCGATGGTGCTCTGGGGCCGGGGGTGAGGGCCGTCGCGTGGGGGCTCAAGAGTCTGGGCCGGCAGCCGCTTCGGACGGCTCTCTCGCTCGCGGGCATCGCGGTGGCCGCGGCGATGCTGTTGGACATGGTGATGCTGAGCGGAGGAATCGACGAGTCGTTCTCCGACCTGCTGCTCCGGCGCGGCTATCAGATGCGCCTGACACCCAAGGGCACGCTGCCGTTCGATACCGAAGCCACCATGGCCGGTGCCACTGGCATCGTGGCCGCGCTGCGGCGCGATCCCGACGTCGAAGCGGCGGGGGCGGTGCTGGGCACCTCGCTCTACGGCCGGGCGGCCGACACGCTGGTGACGCTGTTCGGCTACGGGATCGAGCCCGAGTCGCAATCGCTCTACCAGCTCACGGCCGGCCGGGACCTGATGGCGGACGACACCGCGGCCGTGCTGCTCGGCGAGCCCGCCGCCCGGCTGCTGGGGGCCGCCGTCGGTGACACCGTCACTCTCCTGGGCAGACTCGACCCGCAGGTCGCCACCGCCGCGGTGGGCCGCCGGGCGGTGGTACGTGGGATGGTGCACTGGATCTACGATTACCGCGGCCAGCCGTCGGTGGGTACCCTGCTCCCGGTCATGCAGCGTCTGGCGGGGCGGGCCGCCGACGATCGCGCCTCCATCATCCTGGTCAAGGTGCGCGAGGACGGCCGCGTGCCGGCGCTCGCGGCCAGCCTCCGGACCCGGTACCCGCAGCTCGAGGTCAACAGCGTGGCCGACCTGGTGGTGCACTTCCGCGAGCGCCTGGTCTACTTCCGCCAGCTCTCCTACATCCTCGGCGGCATGAGCCTCGTTGTATCCGTACTGCTGATCGCCACGCTCCTCACCATTACCGTCAACGAGCGTCTGGGCGAGATCGCCACCCTCCGTGCCATCGGCGTGAGTCGGGCCACCATCGTGGGACAGGTGCTCGCCGAGGGGACCGCGCTGACCGTCGTCGGCGCGGCACTGGGCATCGTCCTCGGTCTCGTCACGGCGCGCTACCTCGACGCGATCCTCACCAGCTTTCCCGGCCTGCCAGCGTCCTTCTCGTTCTTCGTGCCGCGGGCCGACTCGCTGGGCTTCGCGGCCCTGGTGCTGCTGGCGACCGGCTCGCTGGCCGGTCTTTACCCGGCCTGGCTTGCGTCGCGCGCGCCGATCGCGGCTACGCTCCGCTCGGAGGCGACATGATTCCACCGCTGCTCGCGCGCGATCTGCGCAAGGATTACCCGATGAACGGGGAGACGGTGCACGCCCTCCGCGGCGTGTCCCTCCGCGTCGACGCGGGCGAGTACGCGGCCATCGTCGGTCCGTCCGGCAGCGGAAAGTCCACCCTCCTCCAGCTCCTCGGGGGCATCGACACTCCGTCGGCAGGCGTCGTCGAGATCCTGGGCACCCGCCTCGACACGCTCTCCGACCGCCGGCTCACCCGCCTCCGCCTCACCCGGCTCGGGTTCATCTTCCAGCGTTTTCACCTGCTGCCCGTGCTCACGGCGCGGGAGAACGTCGAGCTTCCGATGGCGGAGGCGGGCATCGCCGGCGCCGAGCGGCGTCAGCGCGCCCGTGAGCTGCTCGCCTACGTCGGGCTCGGCCACCGCGCCGACCATCGGGCGACCCAGCTCTCGGGCGGCGAAATGCAGCGGGTGGCGATCGCCCGGGCGCTCGCCAATCGCCCGGCGCTCCTGCTCGCCGACGAGCCCACCGGCGAGCTGGACGCGGCCACCGGCCACGAGATCCTCGAGCTCTTCGGCCGCCTGAACGCCGACGGCACCACGCTCGTGGTCGTGACGCACGACGACCGGCTCGCCGCCGAAGCGGGGCGGGTCATCCACATGCTCGACGGAACCATCCGCGACTGATGCTGCTGACCCTGGCGTTTCGTCACCTGTGGGTGCGGAAGCTGCGCTCGCTGTTTCTGCTGGCCGGCTTCGCGATCGGCGTCGGCGTGATGGTCGTGCTGCTCTCCGTGGGCGAGGCGATGGTCGATCAGAGCCGGGACGTCTCGCTCGTCGGCGGCGGCCAGATCACCGTGCTGCCCCTCGGCATCGACGTCGAGGCCATGCGCACCGGCGGACTGGGCGGGATGTTCTTCGGCATCGACCGCGCGCGCTTTCTCACCCGCCAGACGCTCGGTGGTCCGCGCGAGGCCGGTGTCGTCCGCACCGTCGCGCCCGCCATCGAGGGCAAGTTGCTCTATCTCTGCCGGACCGGGCCGGAGTGTCGGCCGTCTCCGGTCCGGGCGGGCGGAGAGATCCCGAGCCGATCGGCGGCCCTCGGCGCCGGACTCGACGTGCGCCAGGGCGCGTGGCGCGACTCGCCGGCCGACTCCGCGTACGTGGCGCCGACCACCCAACAGCTGTACGACGAGCTCGACCGGTTCCACGTTCCGCCGACGCCCGACAGTTCCTGGGGCGAGTGGCACTATTTCAACGTCACCACGGGCGCGAACGAGTGGTGGTACATCACCTATCTCATCGGCGGCCTCGTCGGCGGGGAGGTGAGCGCCACGGATGCCGCCTCCGGCGCGCGTTGGGGCGGGCGGGTGCTGGTGACGCATCGCCGGGCGGACGGCCGCTACGAGCGCTTTACCGCGGAGGCGCCGGCCGGCGCCGTCCGTTTCGACACTGCGCGCGCCGACCTCACGATCGGACCGAGCACCGTGCGCCAGCGCGACGGCGTCTATGACCTCCACGCGCGTGCCGAAGGCAGCGGCGGTGCGGTCCGCCTCGACCTGCAGGTGCATCCCGCTCCGAATCGCTACTTCCCGCCGGTCGAGCTCCGCGACGATGCGTTCGTCTCCGGCTACGTGGTGCCCGGTCTTGCGGCGGCGGCCAGCGGCACCATCTGCGTCGGCGGTCGCTGCAGCCGGGTGACCAAGGCCTCGGCGTATCACGACCACAACTGGGGCGTCTGGCGGGATGTGACCTGGGAATGGGGTGCGGCGCGCGGCGAGACGCTCAGCCTGCTCTACGGAGGGGTGTACGGCCCGGAGCGGGCGGCCGAGGGCTCTGGCGGCGCCTTGACGTCGCCCTTCTTTCTTGCGGTCGTGGATTCGCTCGGTGTCCGCCAGGTGCTGCGCTTTGGGCGCGTGACCTACGAGGGCGATCAACCCGCCGCCGGCGCGCCGGGAGCTGCCGCGCCGCGCCGCTTCACGCTGACCGGCACCCGGGAGGCGGACAGCGTGACCCTGGTCGTGACAGTCGAGCACGCGTTGGCCACGGAGATGGGCGCCGCCTCGTTCCGGCGACACTTCCTGCAGATGCGCGGCCGGTTCGTGCTTCGGGGCCGGGTCGCCGGCGCTCAGGTTAGCGACAGTGGCCACGGTTTCTTCGAGACGTACCGCACCAGATAGATGCCGCGCATCTATGACCGACACTTCGACTGACCGGACGCCTACAACCCCAGTTTGAGCGCCACTCCCGCCGTCCGATACCGGAACGCGCCGCTCGTCGAGCTGAGCGCGCTGTTCGTGACGCCGCCGAAACCCTCGATCCGGTTGCCCGCCCCCCACCGGCGGCCCACCCGGGCTTCCACGTGCCACTCGCTCTGCGCGACGCCGTCCTGGCCGATCTGCTGCGCGCCCAGCCCGGCGCTCACGTGGCCGTCCCATCGCTCGCCCTCGAGCGAGTAGCCCACCACGCCTTCGAGCAATCGGAAGCGATCCGGCGAGAAGTAACCCACGCCCCGGCGATCGTACCCCAGCGTCCGCCCGGACGCCGCGATAGAGAATCGGCGTCGGAAGGTCCGCACCACCCCCGCGCTTGCATTGGAGCGGTAGTTGCCGTCGCTGAGCCAGGTGCCGCCCGCGCTTCCGTACACGCTGAGACCGTCGGCGAGTCTGACGTCGGCCCCGCCCTCGAGCGACTCCAGATCCAGGTCGCGCTCGATCAGCAATGCCGTCTCGTCGAACGGGTATCGTGCGTATCCGGCGTTGAGCCCGAGCCGGGGCACCGGCCGCCAGCTCCCGCGTGCGCGGTAGGTCCCGGCTGTTCGCGAGGCCGCGGTATCCGGGGTGAGCCGCCGGGCGCCCCCGGCACCGGTGAGCTGTACGTTGCCCATGGTCACCGTGAGGCCCGCCTCGCCGCCGATCCGGGTCGCGTCGCGAATCGGATCGGCGGCTTCCAGAGCCGCGGCCGAGCCGAAGACACGGACCGCGTCGCTCACCCGGCCGCTGCCGTTGACCGTCTGCCAGAAATTGGTATTGCGGTCGGAGTCGTTGCTCCAGTTGCCTCCCGTTTCCACCGTGGACCGCGTGGCCCGGCGGACGACGAGGTCCAGCTTCCGGGCTCCCGGATTCGCGCTGTCCGCCGCGAGGGCCTCGCGTGCGAGACGGGCGGCGGGGCTGTTACGGCCTTGCCACTGGTAGACGTAGCCCAGCCCGACCAGCGCGTCCACGTTGAGGGCGTCCGCTGCGAGCACCCTCCGGTACTGTCGTTCGGCGTCGGCCAGCGCGCCGCGCCACGCGCTCACCTGCGCCAGGCCCAGGCGTGCCTCCGCCGCCGTCGAATCCATCGCCAGGATGTCCGCGTAACCACGTTCCGCCTCGTCGAGACGGCCCCACCAGCTCAGGGTCCGGGCTCGCCCGATGGCCGCCTCGCGGAGTGCCGGCTGGCCGGCCAGCAGGCTGTCGTAGAGCGCGACCGCCTCCTCGAAGCGCGAGTGCCAGCCGAGGACCCGTGCCTTCGCGAGGCCGATGTCGGCGTCGTCGGGCTCGGCCGAGCGGGCGCGGGTCAGCAGGACCAGCGACGAGTCGAGCCGGCCGTCCCACGACAGCAGGATGCCCAAACGGAGGTTGGCCCGCACGTCCTGAGGATCTTCGGCCAGCACGCGATCATACGCTCTGCGCGCCTCCTCGTACCGGCCGGCCGACCACGCGTCGTCTCCGGCCCAGCGCTGAGCGGCGGCAGGCATGGCTGTGACCGCGGCCAGTGCCACGCCCGCCAGCAGTCGCCCGCTCATTGCCATGCGCACCTCTCATATTGCCGGGGCCGGCCGCAATCCGCGGGGTGCGCGGCGCGCCGCCCACGCCGACGTGGCGCGGCTTCGGTGCGCGCCGTGACCTCGATGGCGGGCCGAGCGTTGGTCATAAGCCTTTGCAAGTTGAGTATTTAGCCGCGACGATGTGGGCGTCCACCCCGGGAACGGCTCTTGCGCTGGTCCGGAGCAATATCAGCGCCCTGCGTCTCCCCCGCACTCGCGCTCACAGTTCGGATCCCATGCCCGACTCGCGCGTCATCGAGCTCCTGCGGATCGTCGTCCTCGCCGTGGCCGGCGGTGTCGCGCTGCTGTTGGCTGCCGTCCTGTGCCAGCACGCCTGGGCGCGGCTGACGGCGGTCCGCATGCGCCGGCGCGAAGCGGTACTCGCTCCACTCCTGTATGACCTCCTCCAGTCCTCGACTCCCGACTCCACCCGCCTCGGACCGCTGACCTCCATGGACCGGGGCATCGTTCGTGATGCGCTCCTGCGCCTGTCGCTCGATATCCGCGGCGACGGGGCGGACGCCATCCGTACAGTGTATCGCGACCTGGGCTTGCTCGCCGCCGATGCGGCCGGGCTCGATTCCGGGCGGGCCACCCGCCGCGCGCGTGCCGCTGCCGATCTCGGGCTCGTCGGGGCCAGGGACGTGCTCCCCGCGATCATGGCCGCCCTCGACGACCCCGCCCTCCCGGTGCGTCTCGCCGCCGTCTGGGCGGTGGGGCAGGCGGGCGATCGCCAGGCGCTCCTCGCACTGGTCACGCGCCTGGGCGACCCCAGCGAGCTGGTCGGGCGCCGTGCCCAGGAGGTCATCGCGGCGCGCGGCCACGAAGTCGAGGACGAGATCGTCGACTTCGTCGCGCTCACGCAAAGCCGCGCCGGACGGCTGGCCGGCGTCGAGTTGATCGGCTGGCTTCGCATCGCCGCCGGCGTCGAGCTGCTCCTTCGGCTGATCGACTCTCCCGACACCGAGACCAGGATCAAGAGCGTCAAGGCCGCGGCGGCCATCGGCGACCCCCGCTTCCTCGACCCGTTCCACCAGCGGTTGCGGGACGAGCAGTGGGAGGTCCGCTGCCAGGCGGCCAAGGGGCTTGGCGTGCTGGGCAGTCCGGTCTCGGTGCTCCACCTCGAGGCGGCGCTCCGGGACGAGCAGTGGTGGGTCAGGTTCTACGCGGCGGCCGCGCTGGCCGAGATCGGCGCGACCGGCGAGGCGGCCCTGATCGGCGCGCTCGCCGACCCCGAGCCCAAGGTGGCCGGGATGGCGCGTTATCTCCTCGACCGGGGCCACGCGGTCCCCGCGCTCCCGTGACGCTGCTCGTCTGGTACGGACACGCGATCCTGGTGGCCCTCTTCGCCATCAACACTTATCAGCTCGCGCTGGTCCTGCTGGGCTTTCGGCAGACCCGCCGCATGATGCGCGAGATTCAGCGATCCGACCAGCGGCGGCTCCTGGGGTCGCCGCTGACACCGCCCGTCAGCGTGCTCGCGCCCGCCTTCAACGAGGAAGCCAACGTCGTCGAGAACGTACGCTCGCTGCTCATGCTGGACTATCCGCTCTTCGAGGTCGTCGTCGTCAACGACGGCTCGAAGGATCGCACGCTCGAGGTCCTGATCCGGGAGTTCGGGCTCAGGCCGAGCGCCCGCAGCTTCGAGTATGCCGTGCCGTGCCGGCCGATCCGGCAGGTGTACGACTCGGAGGAATACGCCAACCTCGTGGTGGTCGACAAGGCCAACGGGGGCAAGGCCGACGCGCTCAACGCGGGCCTCAACCTGGCGCTGTACCCGCTGTTCTGCGCCATCGACGCCGATTCCATCCTGGAGTCCGACGCGCTGCTCCGGCTGGTCCGGCCGTTCGTGGACTTCCCCGGTGTCACCGTCGCGGCCGGCGGCATCGTCCGCGTGGCGAACGGCTGCGACATCCGGGCGGGCCGCGTGCGCGGGGTGAAGCTGACGCGGCGCCCGTTGCCGCTGATGCAGATCGTGGAATACCTTCGCGCGTTTCTGTTCGGCCGCATGGCCTGGAGCGGCGGCAACGCGCTGCTGATCATCTCCGGCGCATTCGGCATGTTCGAGAAGCGCGCCGCGCTCGCCGCGGGCGGGTACGCGCTCGACACGGTCGGTGAGGACATGGAGCTCGTCGTCCGCATGCATCGCCATCTGCGCGAGTGCGGCCGCCCCTACCGGGTCGGCTTCGTGCCGGATCCGATCTGCTGGACCGAGGTGCCCGAGAGCCTGCGCGTGCTCCGGCGCCAGCGGACCCGGTGGCACCGGGGACTGATCGATACCTTGTGGCGCCACCGCGCCATGCTCGGACGTCCGCGCTACGGGAGCATCGGGCTCCTGGCCATGCCGAGCTTCGCACTCTTCGAGATGCTCAGCCCGATCGCGGAATTCACCGGGTACCTCGTGCTGCCGGTCCTCGCCGCGCTGGGCCTCCTCGCGCCGGCGTTCGCGCTGAACTTCTTCGTGCTGGCCGTCCTGTACGGCGTCCTCGTGTCGGTGGTGGCGGTGCTGCTCGAGGATATCACGTTCCGGCGCTACCCGCGCACCCACGACCTCGCCCTCCTCGTCGCCGCGGCCATCCTGGAGAATCTGGGCTACCGCCAGCTCACCGTCTGGTGGCGCGTCCGCGCGTTCTGGGAGTTCTGGCGCGGAGACCTCTCCTGGGGCGCCATGGAGCGGCGCGGCGTGGGGGCCGCATGAGTGGAATGCCGGGTCGCACCTCGCCTCCGCTCCGGAGTGTGCTGTTCGCTGCCGCCGCGGCGGGGGTCGCCACGGCGATCCTCGGCGCCGCTGGCGTGACCGGATGGCTGGCCGACATCGAGCGGCTGCTGGTCGTCCGGGAGGGACTGCCGTCCATGTCGTACAATACCGCTCTCGCGCTCATGCTGGCCGGGGCCGGGTTGCTCGCCGCCGCGGGAGGCTTCTCGCGCCCGGCGAGACTGCTGGCGACGGCGACCATGCTGATCAGCGGCCTGACCCTGCTGCAGTATCTCCTCGGGGTCGATCTCGGCATCGACCGGCTGGCACTGTCCGCGGGCGGAACGCTGGCGGAGCGGCCGCTTCGGATGGCGCCGAATACTTCCCTGGCCCTGCTGCTGGGCGCCGCGGCGCTCGCCCTGGGCGGCCGCCGCAGCTCCCGGCGAACAGCCGTCATGGCGTGCATCGGCTCCGTCGTCGCGGCCTTCGGCGGGGTGGCCCTGTTCGGATACGTCTGCGGCATTCCCGAGGCGTATGGCTGGGGCCACTACACTCAGATGGCCGTCCTCACCGCGGTCGGGCTGGTCTGGCTCGGCGCCGGCGACGTGGCGCTCGCCTGGGCCGCGGGTCGGGAACGCGGCGAAGGCATGCCGGACTGGCTCCCGGCGGTGGTGGCGATCGGACTGGGCGCCTTCACCCTCGCGATCTGGCAGGCGCTGGAAAGCCAGGACCGGCGCGATCTTCAGCGTACCGTCGAGGCGGCGGCGGATAACGTCGCCACCGGATTCCAGGAGGGGATCCAGGTACGCGTCTTCGCGCTGGATCGGATGGCGTCGCGATGGAGCGTGCGAGGTTCGATGCCCCGGCAGGAATGGGAGGCGGACGCCACCAAGTTTCTCGAGCAGCTGTCCGGGTTTCAGGCGATCGGGTGGGCGGATTCCACGCTGCACGTTCGCGGGGTCGTGGCCGGGGGCGGCGGCGATGGCGCCCTCGACCCGACCCGCGCCGCCGAGCCGTGGCGGCACACGCTTGCGGTGGACAGCGCGAACCGCGTCGGCGTCCTCCGCACCGTGCGGCTGGAGCATGGGGGACACGGACTGCTGGTCTCGGCCCCGATCACCCACGGCGACCGGTTCCTGGGCCTGATCCTCGGCCACCTCCGCGTCGAGCACCTGGTGGATCGCCTCGTCCGGCGCGAGGCGTCGCGCGGCTACGCGCTCAGGCTCACGGATGGCGACGAGGAGATCTACGCCACCGCCACGGCGGCCGGTTCGTCTCGAGCCGTGGTCCGCTCGCTCGATCTGCAGGGCGTGACCTGGCGCCTCGAGCTGGTCCCGACCGCGGACCTCGTCGCACAGGCCCACTCGGCGCTTCCCCAGGTGGTGCTTGTGACCGGCTTCATCGCGGCACTGCTCCTCGCCTGGCTGATCCGGTTGGGCGACATGTCCCGGAGCCGGGCGCGGTCCCTCGGCCTGGCCAACCAGGCATTGTTCGAGGAGGGCGAGCGCCGGGCCAGGAGCGAGGAGGCGCTTCGCCAGCTGGGGTCCATCGTCGAGTCGAGCGACGATGCCATCCTGTCCACCGGGCTGGATGGCGTGCTCCACTCCTGGAATCTGGGCGCCGAGCGACTGTTCGGGTACACCCGCACCGAGGCGTGCGGTCGGCACGTGTCGTTCCTCCAGCCGCTTGGCCGCCACCTGGACAGCGACGACCTGTTCCAACGCATCGGCCAGGGCCAGTCCATGCGGCAGGTGGAGACGGTGAACCTGACCAAGGACGGGCTGGAGGTCGACGTGTCGCTGACCATTTCACCCGTCCTCGACCGGCACGGCCATGTGGTCGGCGTGTCCACCATCGCCCGGGACATCACCGAGCGGAATGCGCTGGACCGGCTCAAGCAGGATTTCGTGAGCACGGTGTCCCACGAATTGCGGACGCCGCTCGCCGCGATCAAGGGGTTCGTCGAGCTCGTCGCCGATGGCGAGGCCGGCCCCGTGACCCCGACGCAGCTCGATTTTCTCGACACCGCCGCGCGCAACACCGATCGGCTGGTGCTCCTCATCAACGATCTGCTGGACGTGGAGCGGATCGGGTCCAGCCGGATCGAGCTGCGCCGCGATGCCGTGGATCTGGCGGGGGTGCTGGGGGACGTGGCGGACACTTTCAGGCTCGTGGCGGAGTCGAAGGGTCTGGCGTTCCATCACGACATCCAGGCCGCGCTCCCACCGATCTCGGGCGATCGCGATCGCCTGGTTCAGGTGTTCAGCAACCTCGTCTCCAACGCCGTCAAGTACACGCCCCGCGGTGAGATCGGTATCCGTGCCGCGCGCACGGCCGACGGCGTCGAGGTAACGGTACGGGACACCGGCATCGGGCTCGGCCGGGAGGACCAGGCGCAGCTCTTCAAGAAATTCTTCCGCGCCCAGCACCCCGTGGTGGCCGATGCCGGCGGGACCGGTCTGGGTCTGGTCATCGTGAAAGCCATCGTGGAGCAGCACGAAGGCCGGATCTCGGTGGAGAGCCGTCCCGGGGTGGGCACCACGTTTCACATCACGCTGCCTGCCAACGAACCGGCGATCGCCGGAACGTGGGCGGCGGCCTAGCGGAGCCGAGGCACCGGTCATGGCCACCATCCTGCTCGTCGAGGACGAGGACCACATCGCCCACATGATCAGCTTCAAGCTGACCAACGGGGGGCACGACGTCGTCCGGGCGCGGGACGGCGCCGAAGCGCTCGAGCTGACGGCCGCTCGGCGACCATCCCTCGTGCTGCTCGACGTGATGATTCCGGTGCTGAACGGCTTCGAGGTGCTGCGGCGGCTCAAGGCCGACCCGGAACTGGCGTCGGTTCCCGTGATGCTGGTGACTGCTAAGGGCCAGGAGCGCGACGTAGTGGAGGGCCTGAACACCGGCGCGGCCGACTATCTCGTCAAACCGTTCAGCCTCAAGGAGCTGGCCGCCCGGGTCGACCGGTTGCTGCAGCGGGCCGCCACAGTGCCCTGAGACTGTCGTACACCGGCTTGAGCCGCGCATGCGACCGCGGCTCGGTCCACGTCGGCCAGCGCCAGACCTGAAATCGGTCGGCCCGCCAGGCACCCTCGTCGAGGTCGGGCAGTGCGCCCGTCGCCGTCCCGCCGCCGTCGTCCTTCCGATAGGCCACCACGCCAACGTGAAACCCCGCGGTTTCCGCGGTGCCGAAATCACCCGTCGTGGCGCGATCGGCCAGCACCGTGCGGGAGGACGGATCGGTCACGTTGAGCAGATCCCACGGAACCCGAAGCTCGAGCAGCCCCGCCCGCTCGTCCAGATACCAGTCCCCCAGCGTCGACGCCGTTTCCGTAGCGTACCGCAGCCGGCCGCGGTCGTGGACCTGGGCCCGAAAAAAGGTGCCGTCGCGCCCGAAGCGCGCGCGGTTCGTTACCACCAGCAGCGAGTCGAAACGTCCGTCCTGCCGATTCGCTGCAATGACCGGGCGCCTGGCAAAGCTTCCGGCATCGTCCCCTGTTCGGGAGTCGGGTGACGGCGTGTGCCGATTGTACTCGGGGGTCACCCGAATCGACGCGCTGTCCGGCGCCGCGAGATCGATCAGGAACTCGAAGCCGAGGTCGCTCTGGATTCCGGTCCGGGGAAGCCGATGCTGACCGACGGCAGGCAGGTGCGTGTCGAGGGCAAGTTGCAACCCTTCCGACCCCCAGGGGAACGTCCGGGCCTTCAGCTCCACGGCCAGGTAGAGGTAGCTCTCGTCGCCCCCTGCGCGGGACGTCCCGAGCCCGGCCGGTCCCGTGCCGGCGCCGTGCTGCAAGAGCGACAAGGCACGCCAGTGGGTTGGGTCGCCGCCCAGCCGCGGGGTCGTTCGCCCGTCTCCCGCGTACTGGCCGAGGATCCCATAGTTCTGCTCGGCATCCATCATGTTGTGCCAGCGCGGGGTGTGGTCGCCCGGCAGCTCGTAGTCGATCACGATCCAGTTCTTCTTGAACCATTCGTCCAGCCAGGCGAACACGATCGCCCCCGCGGCGCCGGACGCATGAATCTCGCGCGT
>JBBQDU010000044.1:0-15516 GCA_038320055.1 Gemmatimonadales bacterium
CCGTGTTCGTCCGCTTCTCCACCGTGGCCGGCGAGCGCGGCTCGACCGATCTGGCCCGGGACGTCCGCGGCTTCGCCGTCAAGTTCTACACGGACGAGGGGAACTGGGATCTGGTGGGCAACAACATTCCGGTGTTCTTCATCCAGGACGCGATGAAGTTTCCCGACCTCATCCACGCGGTCAAACCCGAGCCGCACCACGGGATGCCGCAGGCCGCCAGCGCGCACGACACCTTCTGGGACTTCGCGTCGCTGATGCCGGAGATCACCCACATGCTGATGTGGGTCATGTCCGACCGCGCGATTCCGCGCAGCTACCGGATGATGCAGGGCTTCGGCGTCCACACTTTCCGCCTGGTCAACGCCGAGGGTGAGTCCGTGTTCGTCAAGTTCCACTGGCAGCCGCTCGCCGGCACGCATTCGCTGGTGTGGGACGAGGCGGTCAAGCTGAGCGGCGCGGATGCCGATTTCCATCGCCGCGATCTGTGGGAGGCGATCGAGGCCGGTGCCTACCCCGAATGGGAGCTGCAGCTGCAGATCTTCACCGAGGAACAGGCGGAGCGCTTCAGCTTCGACGTGCTCGATGCCACGAAGATCATTCCCGAAGAGCTGGTTCCCCTCCGGCCCGTCGGACGCATGGTGCTCAACCGCAACCCGGACAACTTCTTCGCCGAGACCGAGCAGGTGGCGTTCTGCACCCAGCACGTCGTGCCCGGCATCGACTTCAGCAACGATCCGCTGCTGCAGGGCCGCAACTTCTCCTATCACGACACCCAGCTCTCGCGGCTGGGCGGCCCCAATTTCCACGAGATCCCGATCAACGCGTCGCTCGCCCCGGTGCACAACAACCAACGCGACGGCATCCATCGACAGGCGATCCCGCGCGGGCGGGTCGCCTACGAGCCGAATTCGCTCGGAGGCGGCTGTCCGTTCCAGGCGGGTGCGCAGGGGTTCATGTCGTTCCCGGCGCCGGTGCGCGAGGACACGCTGCGCGGCAAGCCGGAGAAGTTCGCCGACCACTTCACCCAGGCGCGGCTCTTCTGGAACAGCCAGTCGCCCGTGGAGCAGGCGCACATCATCGCGGCGTTCCGCTTCGAGCTGACCCGCGTGCAGACCAACGCGGTGCGCACGCGTATGCTCTCGATGCTGGCGAACGTGGATGACCGGCTGGTGGCCGCCCTCGCGGACGGGCTGGGCATGGAGGTACCGGCGGCCATGCCCCGAGCGCTCGAGAAGCCGATGGCCCCGGAAGTCGAGGTGTCGCCCGCCCTGTCCCTGATGGCGCGCCCCGGCGACGGCGGGATTCGGACGCGGCGCGTGGCCGTCGTGGTGGCTGCCGGCGCTGACGGGAAGTCGGTGCTCGCGGTGTACCGCGCCCTGGCCAACGCGGGCGCGACGCCGCGGTTCGTCGGCACGAAGCTCGGAGTCGTCCCGGTGGCGGGAGGTGAGATCAGCATCGAGGTGACGCTGGAAACGGCGCCCGCCGTGCTGTTCGACGGGCTGGTGCTTCCGGACGGCGACAAGATTCCGGCGCTCGCGGCCAACGGCCACCTGATGGATTTCATCAAGGATCAGTTCCGGCATGGCAAGCCGATCCTCGCGCTGGGCGCGTCCGCGGAGCTGCTGGACGAGGCGGACGTGCCGCTGAAGCTGGCGTCGGGGGCCGCGGACCCGGGCCTGGTCCTGGGATCTTCCGCCGAGGTGGGAGAGGCCATCGACGCCTTCGTGGTGGCGCTCGGCAAGCACCGGCATTTCGAGCGGGAGGCCGAGCCGGCGATGGCGTGATGCCGCGCCACGACTAGAGTGACGAAGCCCGGCACCAGCGAGGTGAGTGGTGCCGGGCTTCGTCTCTGGTGGCGCTACCCGATCCCCGAGTTACACCTCGAAGGCCTGCCACTTGGCCTTGGCCGCCCGCACCACCCGCTGAAAGTCCGCGTCCTCGCGGATGCCCTCCAGCAGCGGATCCAAGTCGGCGATCAGCGGGTAGTTCGAGAACCCGCGGCCGACCGCATTCTCCAGCCATGCCACCGCCCGCGCCGGCTCGTCCAGGAGGGTGAACGCCTGCGCGAGACTCCAGGAATACTGCATGTCGTTCCGGGCTCCCTCTTCGACCGCCGGCACCAGGGCGGCGAGGGCGGCCGCCTCGTCGCCGCGGTAGGCGGCTTCCAGCACGCCGCTCAGGCCGGCGTAGAAGCTTCCCGGGGCGCCCCGCTGGATCAGGTCGAGCATGGCGCACGCTTCTTCCCTCCGGCCGGCCATGGCCAGCGCCTGGCCGAACACGAAATTGATGGCCGGGTTGTCCGGCTCCATGCGGTGCGCCTTGCCGAACAGCATGCAGGCCCGATCGAAGTCGCCGTCCAGCGCGGCGAGCGTCGGGGGGATGGCGTGGATCACCGGCGTGAGCGGATCGATCTCGAGCAGCCGTTCGGCCAGCGGATAGCCGGACGAGGCCCGGCCGACGAGACCGTAGAGCAGGGCCAGCCAGAACAGGGCATCGGGATCGCTGTGATTGGCGGCCAGCGCGCGCTTCAGGTGCCGGACGGCGTCCTGGATATCACCCCTGGCGTGGATGGTGACGAGGCCCAGCAGACGGTCCGCCTCGGCGGAATCCGGGTCCAGGGCGCGAATATGCTCGGCGCACTCCCGGGCCTTCTCCAGGTACGAGGGGTCCTCGGTGACGCCGAGGTTGACGTACTGCCAGTAGACGTAGCCCATGGCGGCGTAGATCTCGACGTTTTCCCCAATGAGCTCCGCGCCTTTCCTCAGATAATCCAGGGCGCGATCCAGCGCCTCCTCGCTGAAGGCGTACACCTGCTGCTTGGCGCGGAGGTAGTACTCGTACGCTCGGGCATCCGGGATGGGACGGGCCTTCAGCCGCTCGGTTTCTGCCTCCGTGAGGCGCACCTGGAGGGCCGCCACCACGCTCTGAGAAATGGTTTCCTCGATCTCGAACAGTGCCGGCATCTCTCCGCGAAAACTCTGCGCCCACACGACTTCCTCGTGCTCGGGCCGGCTCAGTCGGGCCGTGGTCACGAGACGCTCCCGGATGCGCTGCACGCTGCCCTCGAGCACGTACTGCACATCCAACTCGGCGCCGAGCGCCCGCAGGTCGCGGGTGGTGTCCTTGAGCTGGGCGGCGGACGTCCGGGAGATGACCCGCAGGCCCCGGAGGGCGGAGAGGCTGGTGGTGATCTCGTTGGCCAGGCCGCTGCTGATGTACTCGGTGTCGGCATCGGGCGAGAGATCCACGAACGGCAGCACCAGGATGCCCGGGCGGCTCTCGCTCCCGAGCCGGCGGGCCTTGTCCGAGTTGGCCGGCGCGGCCAGGGGGGCCAACCCGGGACTGCCGACCTCGAAGACTTCGAGCGCCTCCGTGACCCCCTTGAAGCGATAGCGGCCATGGGCTCGCCACTCCAGCGGACCGCCGTCCTCGAGGCTCCCGACGGTGCTCCGGTGGGCGACGTCGTAGGCGGCCCGGGTGAGCAGCGTTTGCCCGCCCTCCGCGAGCGACATCAGTCGCGCGGCCACCGCCTTGGACAGCCCTTCCACCTCGTACGGCTTCGCGCCCCGGGCGACGTCCTCGGGCGCATTCTCCCGGATGAACACCTCGCCCAGGTGGATGCCGACCCGGGCGCTGAGCTCCGTGCCCGCTTCGGAGGACAGCTCTCCGAGGCTCGCGTGGTATGCGGTGGCGAAGCGGATCGAATGGATGGGTCGATCGAACAGCAGGAGGAACCCATCGGTCTTGTCGATTTCGCGGCCGTCCCATTGCTGGATCAGCCGGCGCGCCCGCGCGTCGACCCGGCGAAAGAGCTCGGCCGCGCGCGCGTCGCCCAGCCGTTCGACGAGCCCGGTGCTGTCCACCAAGTCCGAGACCAGCAGGGTCTTCACCTCCGCCGCAGGACTCACGTGTCGCTCATGCGCACCCAGCGGTCAGGCTCATCCCGGAGGCGAGGACTCGACGAGCTCGTCCAGGATCGTGCTCAACTGTCCGACGGACTGCAGGGCGCTGAGACCTACAAGGGCGGAGTGCTCCGTCGTGAGCGGCAGGCCGTCCAGGAAGCGGTCGGCAGCGGCGCCGTGGCCGATGTCCAGCTCCGCGTGGAGCGCCAGCGTCCTGAGCGCGGCACGGGGAATCCCCACGGTCGAGGCCAGGTACTCCACGGTGGCGGCCGTCACCGGCGTGCCCTCGACCACCGTCACGTAGCCCAGGAGGGCCACGGGATGCGCATGCAGAACCCAGTAGTACTGCGAGCCGATCAGTGCCGCCACGGCGGGGACCGGCGGCCGTGCGAGCACCTCGTCACGGGTCAGGCCGAGGGTCTGCATGTCCTCGAGCAGCCATTCGTCGTGTCCGGTCTCCTCCTCGATGTGCTCGGTCAGGTAGGGGACCAGCTGGGCCGCCACCGGGCAGGACCCCGCCAGCTCGCGGGCACGGGAGCGGGCTGTGTCCATCAGGGGCACGATGGCGCGCACGGCGCAGTACAGGCGGAACAGGTATTCGGGGAAGAGCCGGGGCAGGGAAGGATGCGCCAGGAGCGCCCGGCAGGAGGCACCGAGGCGGGGATCGACCAGCGAGATCTTGAGGGCCAACTCCTCGCTGTGGGTGAGCGTGGCCATGGTGCTCGACCTTTCCGCCATTCGATGCAGGCCGCGGTCGCGGCCGCTAGAAGATGAAGAGCCGCCCCACCGGATCGCTCAGCTCCACCGTGCCCACCTTCGCGTGAACATCGAGCACGGCCTTCATCTCGGCCGTGGTCAGATCGTTGATCGACTTCTCGTGAGCCGGCTTCAGGACGATCCCCTCCGGGAGCACCTTGGCTTCCCGAAGCTTGTCGACATTGGATTGTCCGTTCATGGCGACCTCCTCTCATGCAGCATGAAACCATCGGCGACATCAAAACGAGGAACGATTCCTCCCACACGAGTGGAGCGAACGTACCGTTCAGTTCCGAAGGCCACAAGTAGCCGCGGCGACGGCCTCGGCCGGTTCGTCCCGCTCCCCGGCCGCATTGATGGCGAGGCTCAGGAAGTGCTCGTCTGCGGTGACCATCAGCCGCTGCTCCACCATCTCCTTCAGAAATGCCCGCGCCGCACCCGGCGCCAATCCGCGCGCCTCCGCGAATCCGCCGATTTGCGCCCAGGAGCGGTGCTGGTCGCAGTAGAGATAGATCTCCCGTCGGACGCCGGTGAGCGGCGTCCACAGGCGGTCGGCACCGGGACGGAAATCGCAGATGCCGACTCTGGCGCCGTCGTCGGTGAACGCCAGACCGCGGTTGCCTCGCGAGTCGGCCCATCGCTGCATCGCGCGGCGGACCGGCGCGAGGTGCTCGTCCGCGCTGCGCTCCTCGGCGTACTCGAACTCGAAGTAGTAAGCCAGGTCTGCGAGCGCCGCGTCCGGCAGATCGTAGACGTGCCGGTAGGCTCGATCCGGCCGGAGGTTCCGGAGCCCGAGGTGCTCCGGCGTCGTGAAGAACGGGCTGAAGCGGTCCACGCGCACGGGCACCAGCCCGCCCAGCGGCGGCGGGAGATGGTGGAGGGCGTCCATGAGCCGGGCCGACTGCTCGTAGTCGGACGCCGATTCGCCCGGGAACCCGTACAGGAGATTCCAGATGGTGGACACGCCGAGTTCTCTGCACCACTTGAGCAGCTGCACGTTCTGGAGGGCGGTCGTCCCTTTCCGCATGAGGGAGAGGACGTGCGTGCTCAGGCTTTCGATGCCGGGCTGGATGGTGCGGACGCCCGCCACCCGGAGCAGCCGCACCTGCTCGTGCGTAAGGTTGGCCTTGGTCTCGTAGAACAGCGTGAGACCGATTCCGCGCGCCTCGAGCGCGGGGAGGAGGTGCCGGAAATACTCCATGGCGAGGATGTTGTCGACCGCGCTCACTTCGGCCACCCCGTAGCGCTCGGTCAGGTCCACGATCTCCCGCAGGGCGCGGTCGGCGCTCTTGGCGCGATACGCCATCGAGAGGCCGTTGAGGCCGCAGAACGTGCAATGGTGCTTCTCACCCCACCAGCAGCCGCGCGAGGTCTCGAATGGGAGCCCTGAGATGTCCGCCTCGTCCGCCATGATCTCCGGCTGGACCTCGCGCAACTGCTCGAAGTAGTCGTCGAACAGCGGGTACGGCAGCGCATCCAGATCGTGTGGCTGCTCGGGCCGGAGATCCGGGCAGTGGCTCGACCCGTCGCGGCGCGACACGACACCGCGGATGTCGTCCACCCGGCCGCCGTTTGCCACCCGCCGGACGAGCATGGGAAAGCTGAGGTCGGCCTCGCCCGCACAGACGAAGTCGATGAAGGGGAACGAGCGGTGGAGCGCCAGGCCCATCGGGCCTTCGCAGTTGGCGCCGCCCAGGACGATCGGAATGTGGGGATGGCGTTCCTTCACCCGGCGGGCGAGCGCGAGCGACGCCACGTTCTGACCGAACGTGCTGGTGAACCCGACGAGACCGTACGCCGACCAGTCGATCCGCTGCAGACAGTCGTCGAGAAAGGGCTCGGCGAGGCTCCGCGCGCGACGGATGTCGGCCGTCAGACTGTCGGTGAAGGCCCGTGGGGCTCGACTCCGGACCATCGCGAGGTACTCGTCCGCGGTCGCGGCGGCGCCCGGCGAGAGGCAGTGGGCGAAGATCCAGTCGCCGGTGAGCAGCTCGGAGGGCGTCACCTCCGAGATATGGAAGTACGGCGCCCCGCCGAGCAGCTTGCTGAACCGCATGTTGAGATACTCGACCCGCGCGGGCACGCCGATCTCCGCGAGGTGCGCCTTGAGGAGGCTGACGCCGAGGGCGGGCCGCACGGTGCTGAACGGCATGTTGACGAGCAGGACGGCCGGGGGCGCCGTACCAGGCGATCTCATGAGGGTGACGCCACGGCGGCGGGGCGGATCTCGGTGCCGACCCGAGTGGTCGGGGTGGTTCCGGACAGCCCGGTGCGCTCGAGCAGGGCCAGGAACCTTGCCTCGCCTCGCAGGGGGTCGAACATCGGGTGCACACCCAGCCAGACCAGCTCGGGGCAGCGTTGCTCGAGCGCGCGCTCGAGCCAGTCGAGCGCGGGGCCGCGGTCGCCGAGCCCGAGATGAATCTGGGCGACGCGCGCGGGCGAGACGTAGGCGTCGCCGGCGCGCGCGATGAGCTCCTCCAGTGTCGCACGTGCCTTGCCGGGACGTCCACGGACCGCCTGTACGTAGGCGAGCCCCGCCACCGTCTCGGTACTCTGTCCCGCGAGCGCAACCGCCCGCTCCATTGCCGCCTCGGAGCCCTCGCCACCGGCGCCCCAGAGTTGGGTCTGACCCAGGAAGTAGTGGCCGGCCGCGAATCCGGGCTCGAGGTCGAGCACCTCGTGCAGCTCGCGCGCGGCGCGGTCCCAGTCGCGCTGGAAGAAGGACAGCACGGCCAGGCTGGTGAGGATCGCCGGCGAGAGCGGATCGAGCTCGCGCGCCTCAGCGAGCGCACCGCGCGCCGCGTCGAACCGCGCGAGCGGCGCCAGGAGGTGCATCGCGCGCCATTGGTGCGCGGTTGGGTACGCGCACGCGGGTTCGACCGAACGCCGGAACAGGTCCTCTGCATCCCGCCAGGCCCAGTCATACAGCGCGGTCACCGACGCGAGCGCCCCGTGCGCCTGGGCCGACCCGGGCTCGAGCGCAAGCGCCCGCTCGGCCGACGCCTTCGCCTTCGGCATGGCGTCGGGGGCGGGAACGGCGCCGTAGAGCGCCAGGGTCAGATGGGCGTCGGCGAGCGCGGCGTGGAGGCCCGCGTCGTCCGGTGTGCGTGCCACCGCCTGCTCGAACCACGCGATGCTCCGCGCGATGCCCTCGCCGGTGCGCTTGTTCCAGTGATAGCGCCCCTTGAGGTAGGCCTCGTGGGACACCGGGTCGCGCCGCGCGGCCGGAGGCGCCGTCGGGGCCCCGGTCGCCGTTACCCCGCCGCCAGGGGACAGGCGGCTTCGCAGCACGCCGGCGATCGTCCGCGCGATCTCGTCTTCCAGGGCGAAGGTGTCCCCGGCCGGCCGCTCGTAGCGCGCGGACCAGAGCTGGTAGCCGTCGGCGGCGTCGACGAGCTGCGCCGAGATCCGCACCCGGTCGCGCTCGGCCCGTACGCTGCCGTCCACCACGACGTCGGCCCGGAGACGGGCGCCGATCTCGCGGACGTCGTCCCGCTTGCCCTTGAAGGCGAACGACGAGGTTCGGCCCACCACCCGCACGCCCTCGATCTCGGTCAGCGCCTGCATCAGCTCCTCGCTGATGCCGTCGCTCAGATACTCGCTCCCGGCGCCGCTCAGGTTGGCGAACGGCAGGACGGCCACGGCCGTTCCGGCCGACCGCTTGCCGGTGAGCGGCGACGTGCCCCAGGAACGGTCGAGCGCCGCGGTCAGCTCGGCCACGGTGGCGAAGCGCTCTCCGGGGATCTTCGCTAATGCCCGCGCGATCGTCCCCTCGAGCGCCGCGGACACGTCGCTCCGGATCCGGCGCAGGGACGGGGGGTGGGCGGTACTGTGCTGCACCATGAGCGACAGTCCCGTCGGCCCGCGGAACGGCGGGATGCCGGCCAGCAGCTCGTACAGGACGCAGCCGAGAGAATAGATGTCGCTTCGAGCGTCCAGCTCGATGTCGGTGGCGAACTGTTCCGGGCTCATGTAGGCCGGCGTACCAATCACGAGGCCGTGCTCGGTGGGGGTGTTGGCGCTGGCGAGGGTGAGCGCGCGGGCGATGCCGAAGTCGCAGATGAGCGCGTGGCCGCTCGACAGCAGGATGTTCTCGGGCTTGATGTCGCGGTGAACGACGCCGTGCTCGTGCGCGTAGCCCAGGCCTTCCGCGATCTCCCGAACGAGCCGGATGGTCTCCGGAATCGGCAGGCGGCCCTCGCGGGTCAGCCGCGCCCGGAGCGACTCCCCGGCGACGAGGGGCATGACGTAGTAGAGGAGGCCGGCCGCCTCGCCGGAGTCGAACAAGGGCAGGATGTTGGGGTGCTGGAGCCGCGAGGCGATCTGGATTTCGCGGAGGAACCGGTCGGACCAGAGGGGGGACGCCAGGTCCGGCTTCAGGATCTTGATGGCGACGGGGCGGTCGTGCTTCAGATCGTCGGCGCGGAAGACCACGGCCATGCCGCCGGCGCCGACGGTCTGCGAAATGCGATACCGGCCGGCCAGTGCGGAGGAGAGGCGCTCAGCGAGCTCTTCCACGCGATCTACCCTCGGGCTAGTCGGCTAGTATATACCCTCCGCCTCGTCAGGGCGAGTAGCCCTCCAGGTGTCGGCCGGCGTCCGCGCCGAGCGGATTCCTTCGCGCGTGGTGAGGAAGCGAAGGGCGAGGGCGCCGGCCAGGGCGAGCCCGGAGGCGACCAAGCCGAGCTTCCGGCGGGATGGCCGCTGCCGCAAGGCGAGCCGCCCGCGGCGCTTGCGGCGTCGCCCCGTGCCGTTGCCCCACCCGCGGGCGAAGCCACCCTCGAGCATGAGTGGCAGGGCGACTCCCGCGCCCAGCGTCAGGGCGCGTGCAGCACGGTCGCTCAGCGGCTCGGCGCGGGTCGAGGCCAGGTCCGCCACGTGGGCGCGGCCGCGGAGGGCCAGCAACAGCTCGGCGGAGAGCGCCACGGCCTCCGCCCGCGCCAGCCGGCGCTGGACTCGCGGGCCGAGGCGGCCGCGAAGCTCCAGTGCGGTGGCGACGGCGGCCACCCCGCTCGAGACGGCGGAGCTGAGGAACAGCGGCCCCAGCGTCCCGGTGCGCCGCGACCAGCTCGGGGTACTGGTGGACGCGAGCAGCACGCCGGTGTAGCCGCCGACGAACAGCGCGAGCGGCAGCCCGCCCAGGTGGACGCCGCGCCCGACCCACCCGCGTGACATTCGAGCCAGCGAGCTTCGCCTTCCCAGCAGCCCGTCCTCCGCCGCCTGCAGGAGCGCTCCGGCGGCGGTGACGCCGCCGTAGGCGGTGAGCCCCCACGATCCGAGGCTCATGGCGGACCGCGGCCGGACGATCCGGAGCATGTTGAGGAAGCGGTCGGGGCGGCCGAGATCGGCGATGAGCAGCCCGGTGCCACCCAGCAGGCTCCCGACCGCGATGTACCGGGCCGTCCCGATGACCGCACGATCGCCCTCGCCCGCGACGTCCTCCGCCGCGGCGATGAGCCAGGCGCCGGCCGAGATACCGCCCAGCCAGAAGTAGATGGGGATGTACCACTCCCAGGTGGCGGGCTTGATCGGTGGGGCGGGGGGCGTGCTTTGTGGCGGGCGGCGCCGAAGCTCGCGCGACTCGCGCTCGACCGGCAGGGTCTCGACCGGGCGAAGCTGGTGCCGCGCCGGCCCCGGAGGCTGGGTCATGTGCGGTCGCTCGCGAACGCCAGGAAGGCCGCGGCGGTGAGGCCGAGGGCCGCCACGGTCGTCGCCAGCAGGCCACGGCCGGTGTTGACCGACGGGCGCGCGGGAACCGGCGGCAGGTTGTAGACCTCGGGCCGGTCGAGCAGCAGGAAGAAGCAGTTGAGGCCGTCGAGCTGACTGGTGTCGCAGTCCTCCTCCATGACGCCGTCGGTGCCGTAGAGATAGGCGGGAATGCCGCGCTGCCTGAGCTCGCGCACCCGGTCGGTGGCCCGGTCGAGGAGCTCGTCCACCGGACCGAACCGGATCGACTCGGTGGGGCACGCCTTGGCGCAGGCCGGCTGCATGTCATCCTTGAGCCGGTCGTAGCAGAGCGTGCACTTGTGCGCCTTGCCGTCGCCCTCCTTGTCCACGTCCACCACGCCGAACGGGCACGCCGCGACGCAGTAGCCGCAGCCGTTGCAGACGTCCTGCTGGATGAAGACGCTGTCGAACTCGGTGCGGAAGATCGACCCGGTGGGGCAGGCCTCGAGGCAGGGCGCGCTCACGCAGTGCTTGCACACGTCGGACATGAAGATCCAGCGTTGCCCGGGGAGCGACCACTCCTCGCTGCCGGTGAGGTTGCCCCACGGCTCGACCATCGCGGGTGGCTCCAGGCCCTCGAACCGGTCGCGGTCGAACTGCTCGATGAAGGCGACGTGCCGCCAGGTCGTGGCCGACAGTTCACAGGGGTTGTCGTACGAGTGGCCCGTGAGCTCGCGCCCATCGGCCGGGAGCTGGTTCCACTGCTTGCAGGCCACCTCGCACGCCTTGCAGCCGATGCAGACGGTGGTGTCGGTGAAGAATCCGTAGGCCCGGCCCGGCGTGATCATCGGGCGCTCCCATCGGCGCGGGCGCGGCCCGGGCGGAGGTTGCAGGTGAGCACCTTGCCCTCGTGGATGGTGACGTTGGGGTCGGCCACGAGCGGGATCAGATCGTTGGCGATGCCGCCGCGCGCCAGGCCCTCGTAGCCGAAGTGCCACGGGAAGCCGACCTGGTGCACGGTCTCGCCGGCCACCGTGAGCGGCCGGAGCCGCCGGGTGACCAGCACCCGCGCCTCGGCCTCGCCGCGCGCCGTCGTGACGGTGACCCAGCCGGTGTTCTCGATGCCGAGCTCGCCGGCCAGCTCGGGGCTCAGCTCGACGAAGGCCTCCGGCTGCAGCTCCGACAGCCAGCTGTTGAACCGGGTCATCCCTCCCGCCGTGTGGTGCTCGGTCAGGCGATAGGTCGTCAGCACGTAGGGATAGTCAGGGTCGGCGATCCGGTGATACGGGTTGCCTGGCACGTCCCAGCGCTGCGTCATCGGGTTCCGCTCCTGCTTCTCGTAGAGCAGGTTGTGCACCGGCGTCTCCCACGGCTCGTAGTGCGTCGGCATGGGGCCGTCCTTCATCCCGAACGGGAAGAAGAGCCACGCCTTGCCCCAGGGCTTGAGGATGAAAGGCGAATCGCCCGCCAGGCGGGCGAGCCCGCGCTCGGCCGGATCGCCGGGATCGTCCGGGCGCTTGTCGGCCGGAAAGTCGGGGCGATCGCCGATCCCGGTCCACCGACCGGATGCCTCGTCCCACCAAACGTACTTCTTGCGCTCGGACCAGGGGCGGCCCGCCGGGTCGGCGGAGCACCGGTTGTAGAGCATCCGGATGTTCGAGGGCCAGGACCAGGCCCAGCGGGTCGAGAGGTACCCGTCACCCTTCTCCCGCCGCCGGGCGTAGTTCTGGCCGCCGTGCAGGCCGCAGTAGATCCAGCAGCCGCAGGCGGTCGAGCCGTCGGCCTCGAGCTGCTTGTAGCTCACCAGCTGATTGCGCGCGTCCCAGGTCGGCGCCCAGGTGTAGCCGTTGATCTCCCGGACGATGTAGTCCACGACCGGTTCGCGGTGCGGACCCTCGGTGGGATAATCCCAGGTGAGCGCCTGGATGGGCCGGTCCTTGGGGTCGGTCGAGCCAGCGTAGTGCTGCTTGAGCCGCTCGCCGAGGTGGTACATGAACCACGCCTCGGATCGTGCGTCGCCTGGCGGGTGGACCGCCTTCTCGTGATACTGCACCAGCCGCTGCGTGTTGGTGAACGAGCCTTCTTTCTCGGCCACGGTCGCGCCGGGGAGCAGGAACACCTCGGTGGCGATCTCCTCGGGCCGGAGCTTGCCGGACCGGACCTCGGGCGAGTTGGCCCAGAAGGTGGCGCTCTCGATCGGAAAGATGTCGCGCACGACGAGCCACTTGAGCCGGGCCAGCGCCTCGCGCTGGTAGCCGGAGTTCTGCCCGCCGACGGCCGGGTTCTGGCCCATCAGGAAGAGCCCGTCCACCTGGCCCTCGTGCATCTTGACGAACATCGGGAGGTGCGAGTGGTCGCCGGTGATGCGGGGCAGGAGCTGGTAGCCGAACTCGTTCTCCGCCGTGGCGGCGTCGCCGAAGTAGGCCTTGAGCAGCGAGACCAGGTACTGCCGGGTGTTGGCCCACACGCCGCCGTCGCCACCCTCGTTCTTGATGTAATCCTCGAGCGTGTCGTCGATCTTCATCGAGGACGGCATGTGCAGGTAGCCGGGCAGCAGGTCGTACAGGGTGGGAATGTCGGTGGAGCCCTGGATCGTGGCGTGGCCGCGGAGCGCCTGGATGCCGCCGCCGGGCCGGCCGATGTTGCCGAGCAGCAGCTGGAGGATGGCGGCGCTCGCGATGATCTGCGGGCCGGTGGTGTGCTGGGTCCAGCCCACGGCGTAGGCGATCGCGCTGGTCCGCTCGCGGCCCGAGTTCCGGAGCAGCGATTCGGCCACCTTCACGAACCGTTCGCGCGGCACGCCGCACACCTGCTCCACCATCTCGGGTGTGTAGGCCGCGAAGTGGCGCTTGAGCACCTGGAAGACGCAGCGCGGATGCTCCAGTGAGTCGTCCCGTTTGGGCGGGCCCCCGCTGGTGGAGCCGGCGCGCGGACCCAGGGCCTGGCCGGACTTGAGCCCCGAGATGGGCTGCTTCTTCCCGTCGACCTGGACGACGCGGCAGTGCCCCTCGTACTGCCACGTCTCGCCGTCGTAGCACCCCTCCTCCGGCTCCCAGCCCGAGAACAGCCCGCCCAGCTCGGCGACGTCCTGGAAGTCCCGGTGTACCAGGTCGGCGGCGTTGGTGTAGTGGGAGACGTACTCGCGGAAGAACGGGTCGTCGCGCCAGCGCTCGCTGTTGACGACGTAGTTGATCAGGCCGCCGAGGAACGCGATGTCGGTGCCCGCCCGCATCTGGACGTAGCTGGTGGCGGCGGCGGAAGTGCGGGTGAAGCGCGGGTCCACGTGGATGATGGCGGCACCGCGCTCGCGGGCCCGCATGACGAACCGGAACCCCACCGGATGACACTCGGCGAAATTCGATCCCATGATCAGGATGCAGTCGGCGTTGGCCAGGTCCATCTGAAAGGTGGTGGCCCCGCCTCGTCCCATTGGCGTCCCCAGACCGGGGACCGTGGCGCTATGTCATATTCGGGCCTGGTTCTCGACGAACACCACGCCGGTGCCGACGCACAGCTTCTTGATCAGGTAGTTCTCTTCGTTGTCGAGCGCGGCGCCGCCCAGGAACCCGATCGCCTCGGTGTGTCGGGCGGTGCCGTCGCCCTCCTTCTCCTTCCAGGTCCGCTCCCGGGTCTCCTGGTAGAGTTGGGCGATCCGGTCCATGGCCCACTCCAGGTCCACCTCCTCCCACTCGGTGCCGTAGGGGCGCCGGTAGCGTGCCCGGGTGACCCGGCGCGGGTTCACGGTGTACTGGAAGGTGTCGGCGCCCTTGGGGCAGAGGGTCCCTTCGTTGATCGGGCTCTCGGGGTTGCCCTCGATGTCCACGATCCGGCCATCCTTCACGTGGATCAGCGTGCCGCAGCCGACCGCGCAATACGGGCAGACGCTTTCGACGGTGCGGGCATCGCGGAGGCGGGAGTGGAGCTGGCGGCTCGGGTCGCTCATCGCCGCTTCGGCGTTCACATCGGCGCCGCCGAGCTGGCGGAGGACCGGCCAGCGGCGGATGGCGTCGGTCAAATGGTGGAACGGTCCCGTCATGGTGCGATTCCGGTTGGACGTGATGCCTATCGAGAACGCCGCCGGGGTGGAAACCCGGGCGTCAGTACAATACTAGGCTGATGCGCGCGGGTTGTGTCGAGTGGCCCCGAGACCCTTGACTTCGCGGCCAGGTCCGCCATGCTGCGTGATGCCCCTACGCCGGCTTACCCCGATTCTGCTGATCGCCGCCTTCGCGGCGTCGTTCCTTTTCCCGGCCTTCATCACGCTGGTGACCGACTGGTGGTGGTTCCGCGAGATCGGGTACCAGATCGTCTTCAGCCGGCAGCTGATCACGCAGGTGGCGCTGTTTCTGGCCGTGGGCGGCCTGACCGCGGGCGTCCTCTATCTCAACCTGCGCATGGCGCAGCGGGGACTGGTGCCGGACCCGCTCGTGTTCCGGCTCGGCCAAACGTCTCCGCGGGTGGATCTGACGGCCGCCCTTCGCCGCCTGAGCCTGCCGGTCTCGCTCGTCTTCGGGCTGCTCGCGGGATTCGCGGCGACGCCCGCGTGGGACGTGGTGCTCCAGGTGATGTACCGGACGCCGTTCGGGATCGCGGACCCGGTCTTCTCGCGCGACATCGGCTTCTACGTCTTCGCCCTGCCCGCGCTCTCCGCCTTGCTCGGCTTGCTGTCGGGTCTGGTTGTGATCTCGCTCATGCTGCTGGTGCCGCTCTACGGCCTGCGTGGCGATGTCGTCTTCGGCTCGCGGCTCCTCCGGGTCGAGCCGTCCGCCGGGCTTCACCTGGCGACGCTCCTGGCCGCACTCTTCCTGCTCACGGCGCTCCGGCTGTGGCTGGTGGACGTGCCGGCACTCCTCTACTCGACCACCGGCCCGCTGGTGGGCGCCAGCTATTCCGATCTCCATGCGTCGCTGCCGGCGCTCCGCGTCTCGGCCGTGGTGGCGGTGCTGGCCGCGGTCGCTGTCGTGGTCGGCGGGATACGGGGACAACTGGCCCGGTACGCGCTGCCGGCGATCGGCGGCTACCTGCTCGTGGCGATCGTGGGTAGAGGTCTCCTGCCCACGGCGATCCAGAAGTTCGTGGTGGCCCCGACCGAGCTGACCCGTGAGACGCCCTACCTCCGGCATCACATCCTCGCCACCCGCCAGGCCTGGGGCCTGGACAGCGTGGACGTCCGTGAGCTGGGCGGCGAGGC
>JBBQDU010000045.1:0-15459 GCA_038320055.1 Gemmatimonadales bacterium
CGAGGGCGCAGTTGAGCCCGATGCTGAGCGGCCGGGCGTGGGCCATCGAGTTCCAGAACGCCTCGGTGGTCTGCCCGGACAGCGTCCGGCCGCTCGCGTCCACGATCGTCCCCGAGATCATGACCGGGAGGCGCGAGCCCAACTGCTCGAACACCGTCTCGACGGCGAAGATCGCGGCCTTCGCGTTGAGCGTATCGAAGATCGTCTCGATCAGGATGAGATCGGCGCCGCCGTCGATCAGACCGCGGGCTCCGTCCACGTACGTGGCCACTAGCTGGTCGAACGTGACATTCCGGAATCCCGGGTCGTTCACGTCCGGGGAGAGCGAGGCGCTCCGGTTGGTGGGACCGAGGACACCGGCCACGAAGCGGGGGGCGTCCGGCGTCCGGCGCTCCCAGTCGTCCGCGGCCTCCCGGGCCAACCGCGCGGCCGCGTGGTTCAGCTCGTAGACCATCTCCTCCATGCCGTAGTCCGCGAGCGACATGGCGTTCGACGTGAACGAGTTGGTCTCGACGATGTCGGCGCCGGCCTCGAGATAGGCCGAATGAATGGCGCGGATGATCTCCGGCTGGGTGATCGTGAGCAGGTCGCTGTGTCCCCGAAGCTCGCGGGGCCAATCGGCGAACCGCTCCCCGCGGTACTCCCGCTCACCCAGACCGTAGGTCTGGATCATCGTCCCCATGGCGCCGTCCAGCACGAGAATGCGGCGAGCCAGGAGCGGCTCGAGCAGCGCGAGCCGCCCCTCCCGCGTCAAACGGGTGGCGGAACCGACGGATGGGGTCTGGTCGACGAGCACGGGCACTCCGGAAACGAAAAAGCCCCTGACGGCTAAAACGCCTCAGGGGACGCGTTTTAGCGATTGTTTAACGTGGCCGCAAGCAGCGCAAATCGCCACGAATCGAATGGACAACGAGCGAAAGCTAATGTGTCGACCCCTCCCGGGCCAATGGCCGAAGGCGGATGCTGGCCATCGGGAGCTCGGTCAGAGGAGGGAGAGCACGAACCCGCGCAGCAGGCTCAGGGCGAACCACGCCACCAGCGGGCTCAGATCGAATATGCCGAGCGGTGGCAGGACGCGCCGGATCGGACCGAGCATCCAGTCGGTGAGCAACATGACCGGCCGCATCCACGGCCGGTACGGCGAGATCCCGAACCACGACGAGATCACCCGCACGAACAGCGCCACCATGAGGAGCGAGAACAGTCCGCTGAGGAGGAACCGTGCCCAGGCCCGCGGTCCCGAATGCGCGAGCATGCCGACCGTGGCCGCGAAGCCCGCGAGCCAATGCACCAGGCTCAGCAGCAGCAGCCCGCCCGCGATGACGATTCCCACGAGCCAGAGCGGCGCGTCCTGCGGGCTGCCCCCCGCGCGGACGACCCGGCGCTCGAGCGGCAGCACCACCGGGTCGCTGGCGCGCCGCATGAGACGCGGCCACGCCCCGAACGGCGTGAGCCGGCGGTTGCGGACCGCCCAATGGGTCAGCGCCACCGCGGAGGCGAAGACCAGCGCGGCGACGACGACTATCCGGGCGGCGAGATCGAGCGTGGCGAAACCCATGCGGATGGAGGACGGATGCGGGCTGGGTGTCAGTTGCCGACGCTCATGGGGCGCTGCGCTCCCGAGCGGGTGGTACACATGACGGTGAAACGTCCGCCGTGGAGGGTGGCCTCCTCCAGAATCTGGCCGTCGCCACGGCAGGACACGATGGCCCGGTCGTCGGTGCGGCGGAAGCTCACCGTCACCACCGGCTCGCGGGCGAGGTTGACCAGGTGCCGGGCCGTCATCGAGGTGAGGCTATCGATGCCCATCTGGCGGAACGTGACGGCCGGCCGCCCACGATGCGATCCCCGGTAATCGATGGCCCGATCGACGAGCTCCAGGATCTCCCGTCCGAGCAGCTGGGCGTCCCGCTGGTCGCTGGGAAGCGTGGACGGAGCGTCCGTGGCTTGAGGCCGGGCCGCGTCTTTCGCGCCGCACGCCGCCACCAGCACCCACGCGAGCACGGCTCCGGCCGCGCCCCGGTGCATCAATCCATCGCAAATTCGCGGTTGAACACGACTTCGAAAATGAAGGTCTTCGCCCGGCTCCGGGTTTCCATCACCTCGGCGATCCGCTTCAGGCGCGCCGGAATGCCCATGATCTTCTCCTGGGCCATCCGGCCGATCTCGTTCAGCCCCTGCACGCTCTCGATCTTCCAGTAGCGGATCTGCTCCTGCACGATGCGCAGATAGTCGCGCGGACCGTAGATCCCCGCCCGGCGGATCACGTCGGCCAGCTCCCGGAAGCCCGGCATGGTGACACCCGGCATGTCGATGGCCGGCAGGATGAACGAGGCGGAGTGGAGTGCAGCGTTGGGGTCGCGCTCCAGAATGAGGTCGAACACGCTGCGGTAGAAGGCGTAGTGCCGGGCCTCGTCCTTGGCCACGTGCCCGAGCACTTCGGCCAGGCGTGGCTCGTACTCGCCCACAATACGCCCGGTCTCGCCATGCGAGAACTGGGTGGCGCGTTCCTGCACGGTCGTGTAGGCGAAGACCCGGTAGGGGTCGTGATCCCATTCGGGATGGAACCCGCGCCGGAGATACTCGAACTGCATCTCCTCGATCTTGCGCGCCTCGAACAGCCGGGTATCACGGGTGTAGTCGTGCAGCACTTGGCCGTGACGGTCTTCCTCGGCCGTCCACAGGTTGTTCCAGGCACGCCAGTGGCTCTCGTCGCCCAGATAGACCGCCAGGAGCCGATGGAAGTGCGGGAGGCCTTCCTCGGTCAGCATGTTGAGGGCGAGCGCGGCGCGAATGGGGTCGGGGATGCCGGTGGCCTGGACTCGGAGGTTCTGGGTGAACTCGTCCGGGCAGTCTCCCGCCACCGGGCCCAGGATGTCCGAGGGGAACCACAGCTCCCGTTTGCGCTCATGGTTTTCCATGAGATCGCGCACCGGCTCCTCCAGGTCCCTGAGCACTTCGATTTTCAAGGCGAGTTCGCCCGCCGAGTCGGTGGCGATGCCCATGTGTTTCCTTTTACGACGGTGAACCTTCACTCACGCACGACAAAACGACCAGCCACAAAGATACAGTGACTGGTCGTGCCTGCGCCAATCGAGGACCCGACTAGCGGCCATCCGCCTCCAGGCGCTTTTCCATGAGGCCCCAGGTTCGGTGCCCTATGTAATCCTCACGCTGGAAGATACGCCGCCAGCCGAAGGCGGCCAACAGGCCTTCCGAGCGGCGGTCGTCCGTCCAGAATTCGGCGATGTGTCCACCGGAGTCCGCGGCCCGCTCCTCGAACGCCGCGAGCAGCCGGTGAGCGTGGCCCTTGTGCCGCTCCTGAGGCAGCACCACCACATCGACCAGATGGGCCACCCCGCCGCGCTGCCAGTAGCGGAGGCCCCCGATCCAGTCGCCGATCTCGTTGCTCAGAATGAGGTAATGCTCGTCGAGGGCCCCGGGCGAGCCCGGGTGACCGCCCTCCTGGTCCAGGAGCTCGGTAAACCAGGCCGAGAAATCCTCGTCCTGTCCCATCTCACGAATGGTGAGCTCGCTCACGTGACCACCTGCCTTCCGGGAGTGATGCGTACCTTCCTTTGCAACACTGGTGCCACCCGTGCAACACTGGTGCCACCCGGCGTGTTCCGTTTCCGCGGGTCCAGCCGGGGTGGGCCCCGCCCGCGAGCGGGCGGGGGACGGACTACTGAAGGCCGGTGGCCACCGCCAGCCCGATGGCAACGGCCGCGAGGGTGGCGAGCGCCGCCACGACCGGCACCACGAAGCCGAGCCACTCCTCGAAGCGGACGCCGCTGGCGGCGAGCATCGCCATCAGGGCGCCGTTGGTGGGGGTCAGCAGCTCGCAGAGACCTGCTCCGTACTGATAGGCCAGCACGGTCACCTGCCGCGAGAGGCCGATCAGGTCCGACAGCGGCACCAGCAGCGGCATCGTCAGAACCGCCTGCCCGCTGGTGCTCGGCACCGGCAGGTGGATCAGCGCCTGGACCCCCATCATGCCGAGCGCGGAGAGCGTGGTCGGCAGCGCGGCGATCGGGATGAACAGTGCGTGGACGACGGTGTCCACGACATGTCCCTGATCGAGGACGACGTAGATGCCGCGGGCGAAGCCGATCAGGAGCGCGGCGAACGCCATCGACCGAAAGCCTTCGACGTACCCCTCCGCGGTTCCGCCCACCCCGAGCCGTCCGACCAGCCCCGCCGCGACGCCCATCAGGAAGAAGACGGCGGAGAGCTGGTCGAAGTCCCACCCGTACCTGGTGACGCCGAACACGAAGACGGCGAACGCCACCAGCACGATCGCGAGAACGACGCCCTGGCGCCACCCCGCGGCGGCGGCGCCATCGACCGCTGCCCCCGCAGGATCCGCCTCCGGCGCGACGCGGGTGCTCCGCGCGAAACGCATGGTGCCCCCGATCCAGACGAGCCACGCCACCGCCAGGAAGACCGACCGGAACTCCCAGCCGCTGAGCAACGGGAGCCCCGCCACCTTCTGTGCGATGCCGACCTGGAACGGGTTGATCGGGCTGAAGGCGGCCCCCACTGCGGCGGCGCCGAGGCTCATGGCCACGGCGGTGAGTGCGTTGAACCCGAGCCTTCGGGTGAGGAGCAGGAGCACGGGGACGAACGCGATCAGCTCCTCCTGCATCTGGATCAGGATCCCGCCCCAGGCGAAGGCGAACCCCACGATGGGTACGACCCAGAGGCCGCGCCGCGAGAGCCGACGCGCCAGCCCGCCGACCAGCTGTCCGAGCGCGCCCGTCCGTTCCACCACGGCGAAGGCGCCGCCCACCAGAAACACGTAGAAGATGACCGAGGCCGCGTCGGACATTCCCTTCGGGATGGCGACGAGGGCCTCGAACGGCCCGACCGGATCGGCCGGGACCTCGTGGTACGTGCCCGCCACGACGACTTCCCGCGCCGCGACCGGATCGTCGCGCCGCTCGTATTGGCCGGCGGGCAGGAGCCAGGTGAGGACGGCCGCCACCAGGACGCAGAAGACCAGCAGGATCAGCGGATGGGGAAAGCGGAGCCGCAGTCCGCTCACAGGGTGCGGCACCGCCGGCTGACCGGCCGGGCGTTGCCGCAGGCGACCCGGTCGTTCATCGACCCCGTGATCGGCCCGCAGGCTGCCGTCTGGGCCTCCCGGACGGCATCCTCCTCGGAGGCGCCGGACGCGGTGCCGGACCCCGGTCGTCCCTCGAATTCGACCGCCACCTGGCACTCGACCTGCTGGCTCGAGAGCGTGGTCCAGAGGAGGAAGGCCACGAAGCCGGCCAGGACGAGCAGGGTGATGGTCCGGGTACGGGCGGTCATCCGGGCGGAACCTCCGGGGGGAGTGCGCTGTTCAACAGGGCGTACCCACGGCCGGAGTTGGCCGCCGCCCTGGACGAGGGACGACGCGAATGGAATGCTCCGAGGTCACCGATCGGCTGTGGGAATATCTGGATGGCGAGCTCGCGGCGAAAGAGGCCGCCGCCATCGACCTCCACCTGAGCATGTGCTCCTGCTGCGGGCCGCGTGCGCGATGCGATCGCGCCTTCCTGGTCTTGCTGGTCCGCAGTCTCGAGCACCCGTGTCCGGCGCCCGCCGCCCTGCGACAAGCGATTCGCGCGCGGCTCGCGGGCACCCACCTGAACGGCTAGACTCCCTCCATGGCACTGGTCTCCCGCACGCTGCTCTTCGCCGCGCTGTTGATCCCATCGCACGCCTCGACCTCCCACGCCGTTCGCGACGGCGCGCCCGTCATCCTGTTGTCCCGCGTCGTGCGGGACTCCATGAGCGAGGCGTTCAGCCGGTCGAACGAGCATTGGGATGAGCTCTCCGACCTCAACACGATGGAGCGGATGCTCGGCACGATCCGGCCCACCCAACGCGAGTTCCTCGGCTGCCTCCAGGGGCGGAGCGACGGCCGCACCGTCCGGATCGAGACCTGGGTGCCGGCCGCGGACATGAAGCGGCTGCAGCTCGCCGTGACCGGGAACTGCGATTCCGTCCCCCGGCTGATCGGCACCTGGCACACGCACCCCTACCGCGCCGACCTGCAGAATCTTCCCATCAAGGAGCGGCGTCTGTCCGCCCAGGATCTGGCGACCTTCACCGGCACCCGGCTGGCCGTCACGCTGGTCATGTGGGACCGCGACTCGATGGACGCCGCCGTGCGGACCGCGGCCGGAGCCGTGGTGCACCCGGCGCGCGTCACCGTCAAGTGACGATTCGAGCGTGAGTCAGGGGGTCGGGACCGTGACCGAGGCCTCGATCCAGAGGAGATAGTCGGGATCGCCGTCCACGATCGGCACGGCGATGATCTCGGGTGTCTGGTAGGGATGGAGCTGGCGGAGGCGAGAGCGGAGCCCGGTGGCGCGGTCGAGCGTGGTCTTCAGGTGACAGTACCATTCCGTGGCGCGCTCGACGTTCCCTTCCCATCGATACGTACTGTCCACCGGCCCCGTGACCTGCGCGCACGCCGCCCACCGCTCCTCGACCATCGTCAGCGCCACCTGCTCGGCGGCGGCGCGATCGGGGAGGGTGGTGGTGACCTGGCAACAGGTGGCGGGACTCGTCATCGGACCGGCGCGCTCTCGCGCTATATTGAGGCGTTCCGGAGGCGACCCGGCGTGTGGGTCAGGGCTTTGCCGCGCCGGACGGCGGCCGGAGGCCCGGAGTGTCCGCCCCGCGCTTGCCGTCGTCGATCGGCGGAACGCCGAGGCGCCAGCCGCTCTTGAAGCGGATGGTCAGGCGGTAACCGAGCGGGTCCGCGCTGACATCGGCGACATCGGGCAGCGTCCGCGCGTAGGCGATCGCGGCGTTGGCCTTCCGAGTCAGCGCCTCGAGGTCGTCGCCCCCGGCCGCGTGCCCGTATTCGCGGGCGATCGCGACCGCCTCCGCCTGCTCCGTGCCGTAGCGGGCGAACTGGTCGGCCGGGACGAGGCCGTCCTGGTCGGTCAGCTTGTTCTCGTACTGGTAGCTGCGGCAGGATGCGAGCGCCAATACCACCAGCGCCGTTACGATGCGACGGTTCATCTGCTCCCCTGGTGCCGAGATCGTGGACAAGATCCGAACGAAAGTAACCACTGACCGGGGTGCCATGCCACGCCTCCTCGTCCTGCTCGCCCTCGCCATCGGGGTGTCGCCTGTGTCCCTCGCCGCGCAGGCGCGGGACACGCTGCCGGATGCGGTGGCCACGACTGCCGCTTCCTCCGCGCACGTCATCCGCTGGTGGCACGGCGCGGCGGCGGTGGGCGGCCTGTCCGCCCTCATGTTGCTGGACCATCCGGTGCAGCGCTACGCCCAGCACAACAGCGGGACGGGGGCGGACAACGTCGCCAGGGTGGTGCGCCATTTCGGCCAGCCCGAGGTCTTCGGCGCGGTGACGGTCGGGCTCGTGGCGGCGGGCCTGATTGCTCATCGGCCCGAGGTCGCGCGCGCCGGCGGCCGCCTGGCTGCATCGCTCGTCCTGGCAGGGGCCGCGACCCAGGCGGGGAAGTACGCCCTCGGGCGGCCCCGCCCCGAGCAGAGCCTCGATGCGGACGGCTACACGCCGTTCTCCGGGCAGGTGGCCATGCCCTCGGGGCACAGCGCGGTGGCGTTCGCCCTGGCCGCGTCGCTGGCCGACGACATCCACCGGCCCTGGGCTACCGTCGGGCTGTACGGCATGGCCACCGCGGTCGCGTGGTCGCGGGTGAACGACAACCGGCACTGGCTGACCGACGTCACCGCCGGCGCCTTGGTCGGGATCACCTCCGCCAAGCTCGCCTCCGGGCGCTGGCGGATTTTCGGGCTCCGACCGCCCTCGATCATCGCGGCGCCGGAGGGCTCGGCGCTGGGGTGGTCGGCGACGTTCTAGTCGCCCCGGGCCTCGCCGACAGCGCCGCGTAATCGGGTTATTTTTCCGGCTCCCCGAGCCCGGACGTCCCGATGAGCGGTATCGCCAACATCCCCCGCCCGCTGAATGAGCCGGTCCTGAGCTACGCCCCCGGCAGCGCTGAGCGGGCGGCGCTCAAGGGGGCGCTGTCGGCGGTGGGCGGCGAGCAGCCGGACATCCCGGCGGTCGTCGGCGGCCGCGAGATCCGGAGTGGGGTCACCCGGGACGTCGTCTCTCCCCACTGCCACGCGCGCGTGCTGGCCCGACTCCACCAGGCCGACCACGCCACGATCGATGGGGCCGTCGCGGCCGCCGTCGAGGCGCAGCGCGACTGGGCCCAGTGGAAGTTCGAGGATCGCGCCGCGGTCTTCCTCAAGGCGGGGGACCTGCTGGCCACCACGTACCGCCAGCGGATCAACGCCGCGACGATGCTGGGACAGAGCAAGACGGCCTTCCAAGCGGAGATCGACAGCGCCTGCGAGCTTATCGACTTCCTGCGCTTCAACGTCCATTTCGCCGAGCGGATCTACCGCGAGCAGCCCGACTCCTCGCCGGGCATGTGGAACCGTCTGGACCACCGGCCGCTCGAGGGGTTCGTGTACGCGATCACCCCGTTCAACTTCACGGCCATCGGCGGCAATCTCCCGACCGCTCCGGCCCTCATGGGCAACACGGTGGTGTGGAAGCCGGCGCATACGGCGGCGCTCAGCAACTGGCACTTCTACAAGCTCCTGGAGGAGGCGGGCCTGCCGCCGGGCGTGATCAACTTCCTGCCGGGCGAGCCGATCGACGTCAGCCGCACGCTGCTCGACAGCCCCAACCTGGCCGGCATTCATTTCACCGGCTCGACCAGCGTGTTCCGGAGTCTCTGGCAGACGATCGGCGGCAACCTGGAGCGCTACCGGGTCTATCCCCGGATCGTGGGTGAGACCGGCGGCAAGGACTTCATCGTCGCCCACGCGAGCGCCGACGTCGATGCGCTGGCCGTAGCGATGGTGCGCGGCGCATACGAGTACCAGGGCCAGAAGTGCAGCGCCGCCTCGCGCGCGTACATCCCCGACACGCTCTGGCCCGCCGTCCGCGACCGGGTGGTGGCGATGATCGCGGACATCCGGATGGGCGACGTGGCCGATTTCCGGAACTTCATGGGCGCGGTGATCGACCATCGGGCGTTCACGCGGATCGGCGAGCACCTCGACCAGGCGCGAAGCGACCCCCGCGTGAAGATCATCGCGGGCGGCGACACCGACGACAGCGTCGGCTATTTCGTGCAGCCGACGCTCCTCCAGGCCGAAGATCCGGCGTACCGCACGATGTGCGAGGAAATCTTCGGGCCGGTGCTCACCGTGCACGTCTACCCGGCGGCCCGCTGGACCGAAACGCTCGCGCTGGTGGACGGGACGAGCCCGTACGCCCTCACCGGCGCCGTCTTTTCGCAGGATCGCGCGGCGCTGATCGAGGCCGACCGCGCGCTTCGTCAGGCGGCGGGCAACTACTACATCAACGACAAGCCGACCGGCGCCGTGGTCGGCCAGCAGCCGTTCGGCGGCGCGCGCGCGAGCGGGACGAACGACAAGGCGGGGTCGGTGCTCAACCTGCTTCGCTGGGTCTCGCCGAGGAGCATCAAGGAAACGCTCGTGCCGCCGAAGGACTACCGCTATCCGTTCATGGCGGAGGCGTGAGGTCGGGTCACGCCGCGTCCCTCGGCGTGACGCTGTGCCTGTGCGGCATGAGCCTCACCGCCCCTGTCGTGGTCCCGGCCGGGGCTCAGACGCCGACCTCTCCCCCCTCGCTGTTTCGCTACACGGCCGCCGGACTTGCCTGTGTCACCTTTCTGGAACACTCCCACGCCACGCTCGACGCGCAGACGGCGGGGCGCCAGCGGCGTGAGACGCTGCGCCGCGACGGGCGGCTTCGCCTGCGCGCGCGAGACGCCGCCCCGGCCCTCGCCGTCGAGGCGTGGTACGACTCGCTCGCGCTTTCCCGGGAAAGCCCCGAGGCCACGCTGGTGCCCGACACCGACGGCCTGCTCGGCGGGCGTTACCGCGGGCGGCTGACGAGCTCGGGGCGCTACGCGGCGGAGGTGCGGCCGTTCGTCCCCGACGAGATCGCCGAAGTCGCCGATCTCGGCGGCGCGATGGACGACCTGCTGCCTCCGCTCCCGCCGATCGCGCTGGCGGTCGGCCAGCGGTGGACCAATGGCCGCGGCCTGGAGCTGCGCCGGTTGCCGGACAGCGCGGCGGCGGGGCGCGACATCTGGCGGCTGAAGCTCCGGTCCCGGACGGAGTCGAACAAGGCGACCGTGCGAGGCGACACCATCTCGATTGCCGCGCGGCAGGTCACGGTGGAGGAGGGGCAGGTGGATTGGGATCCCGGGACGGGGCTCGCGCGGCGGGTGCGCCGATTGGTGGTGGATACGTTCGTCCCGGCCAGCGGGCCACTCAAGCAGCCGCTCAGATCGCGGCTGGAACAGGATGTCGAGTTGGTGCGATCGGACGAGGAGTGCCCGGCTGGTTCCTGAACTGTGGATGGGGTAGGGAGCTGTTGTCGCTAGGGAGCTGTTGTCGCTGCGGGGTGCCGCGGCCGCCGTTCAGCCGGCGCGAGTGCCCGGTCCGTCCCCCGTGCCGGCAGCCTCCTCGACCGGAGAGCCTTTCCTCTCCAGTGACGGCCTGCCCACGAACCGCTGCTCCGGATCGAACAGCAGCGCCGTCAAGGCGAACGCACCCACGATCACGCCGGCCAGCACTGCCACGTCATATCCGGGCGCGAACTCCGCCGGCTGCCCGAACGCGTGCCGCATCAGATCGACCTGATAGGTGACGGGGTTCAGCCGCGCCAGCAGCCGGAGCGGCGCCGGCATCCCCGCGGTCGGATAGAGCGCGCCGCTCACGAACAGGAGCGGAAACAGCACCACGTTGATCACGCCGGCGAAATTCTCGACCGACCGGAGCCGCGCGGCGACGAGCAGCCCCAGCATCCCGCTCACGGCGGCGCCGAGCACGAGCGCACCCAGCGCGCCGGCCAGGCACGCCGCCGAGCCCGGGATGACGAGCGGCGCACAGGCGAGCACGACCCCGCCCTGCACCACCCCGATCAACGCCGCCGCGATGGCCCGGCCCGCCAGCACCGCCGGGACGCCCGCTGGGCTCGCCAGCATGAGCCGGAGCATCCCGAACTCCCGGTCGTAGACCGTGGCGATGGCGGTGAGCATCGCGCCGAAGAGGGCCGCCATGACGACGATGCCGGGAAAGACGAACGCCTGATAGGGCACGCCGCCCTCGAGCCGGGCGATGGCGTTGTAGCCGGTGCCGACGAGCAGGAGCCACATGAACGGCCGGGCCAGGCCGCCAAGGAGGCGGCTGGTCTGCCGCGTCGTCCGGGCGAGGTCGCGGGCGACGATGCCGTAAATCGCGCTCGCGGCGCTCACGCTCCAGCCTCGCGGTCCGGCGCCGGCCCGCGCTCGCTCGCCGGCTCCTCGGTGCCGGCCCGGGTCCGGACGAAATACGCGTCCTCGAGGCTGGCGGGCCGGAGCGCCAGCCGCTCGATACCGGCCGCCGTCGTGGCCAGCTCGAGCACCGCGTCGCGCTCGCCGTTGATCCCCACCCGGAAGCCGCGCTCGGTTCGGAGGACGGTCGCCGCGGCACCGAGCCCCCGGAGCGCGCGCGCGAGCCGCTCGGCGCCAGGGCCCTCGATTTCCGCGACCTCCGTCCCGACCGCGGCCCGAAGCGCCGCCGGCGTATCGTCGGCGACGGCCCGCCCGCGCGACAGCAGCACCACCCGGTCGGCCGGTTCCGCTTCGGCCAGGTAATGGGTGCTGAACACGATGGTGGTGGCGCGCTCGCGCCGCTCGGCGGCGAGGATGGTCCAGACCAGCTCGCGGTGCTCGGGGTCCAGGCCCACCGTGGGCTCGTCGAGGATGAGGAGATCGGGCCGGTGCAGCGTCGCCCGGGCGATGTCCACCAGGCGCCGCCAGCCTCCCGACAGCTGACGCGCGGGCTGCCGCGCGCGCGGACCGAGACCCGCGCGCTCGATGGCCGCCGCGACGGCCCCGCGCGCCTCCCGGCCGCCGAGCCCCGACAGCCGCGCGGCGAAGCGCAGGTTCTCCTCCACGGTGAGGAGCCCGTCGACGCTGGTTTCCTGGAACACGAGCCCGAGCCGCCGGCGAACGGCAGTGCGCTCGCGGACGATGTCGTGGCCGAAGACGCGGGCGCCGCCGCGGGTGGGGGCGAGGAGGGTGGCGAGGAGGAGCATCGCCGTGGTCTTGCCGGCCCCATTGGGGCCGAGCAGTCCGACCATGGCGCCGGAAGGCACATCCAGGGTCAGCGCGTCGAGGGCCCGGACGCCGCCGTAGTCGCGTCCGAGCCCGTCGGCGACGATGGCGGGCGCGGGCCCGCTCACGCGCGCCGGTTCACGCGCCCTGCGGCTCGGCAGCGTAGGCGCGGTAGGCGTACTCGTCGGCGCCCGCGTGCTCGTGGAGCGCCTCGTCGATGATGTGCCGGTTGGGGCTCAGCGCGCAGACGGGGTCGGTGTTGGCGGCGTCGCCGGTGAGCGCGAGCGCCTGGCAGCGGCAGCCGCCGAAGTCCACGGCCTTCCGGGGGCAGCTCCGGCAGGGCTCCTTCATCCAGGCATCGCCCCGATAGGCCTGGAAGGCCGACGACTCGTGCCAGATCCAGTGAATCGAGTGCTCCAGCACGCTCGGCAGCTCGAGCGACGGAATGGCATACGCCCCATGGCAGGGCAACGCCTTCCCGTCGGGCGACACCACGATGTAGTACCGGCCCCACCCGCCATAGCACGCCTTGGGGAGCTCCTCGAAGTAGTCGGGCAGCACGAAAGTGATCTGCATCCGCCCCTTGTAGCGCCGCATCCGGTCCTGCGCGATTTCCTTGGCCGCCAGGACCTGCTCGCGCCTCGGCATCAGCGAGCCCCGGTTCTTGAGCCCCCAGCCGTAGTACTGGGTGTTGGCCAGCTCGAGCCGGTCGGCGCCGGCGTCGGCGGCCATGTCGATGATCTCCCCGATCCGGTCGAGGTTGGCACGGTGCAGCACCACGTTGATCGAGAATGCGAAGCCGAGCTCCTTGACCAGCGCGATGGCCGCCTGCTTCTGTTTGACCGAGCTCACCCCCGCGATCCGCTCCGCCACCTCCGGATCGGCGTCCTGTACCGATACCTGCACGTGCTCGAGCCCCGCCGCGCGGAGCGCCTCCGCGCGCTTCCGGGTAAGGCCGAGGCCCGAGGTGACGAGCGTGGAGTAGAGCCCCAGGCTCCGCGCGTGCGTGGCCAGCTCCTCGAGGTCCTTCCGGATCAGCGGCTCGCCGCCCGAGAGACCGAGCTGGAGGACGCCCAGCTCGCGGGCCTCGGTGAAGACCCGCTTCCAGTCGTCGGTGCCGATCTCGCGGTCGGCCCGGAGCAGGTCGAGTGGATTGGAGCAATAGCCGCAATGCAGCGGACAGCGATGGGTCAGCTCCGCCAGCAGGGTCGTCGGACGTTCGGTCGTCATTGAATCAGCTCCCTCTCCGCCAGACGCGACAGATAGTCGGTCACATCCGCGGTCACGTCGGTCTGATATCGCGCGCTCAGCTCGGCGGCGATCTGGGCCAGCGTCCGCTGCCCGTCCACCAGCTCGAGAATGGCCTGCCCGGTCTCGTTGAGCAGCACCGCGCCCTCGGGGTAGAGCAGGACGGGGCGCTGCCGCGCGGGATCGTAGTCCAGGCGGGCCAGCCGCCAGATGCGGGGCACCATGTCGAGCGCGAGCGCCACCGTCACTCCTCGCGGTACGCGTTGTGAATCGTGTCGATCAAGGCCCAGAGCATCTCGAGCTTGAACGCCAGGGCCTCGAACACCTTTCGCTGGCGCTCCGGGGTGACGGCCCATTCGCGCACGATCCGGAGGCCGTGGTTCACGTCCCGCGGCGCCTGCACCAAACGGCTCTTGAAGTAATCGAGCCCCTCCGGCGGAATCCACGGGTAGTGGCGCGGGAACGCCTCGATGCGCTGCTGATGGATCTTCGGCGCGAACAGCTCGGTCAGCGAGGACGCGCAGGCCTCCTGCCACGGCTTGCTCTTGCAGAACGTCACGTACGACTCGCAGATCAGCCGGACCGTCGGCAGCACGTGCCGCTCGTCGTCCATTTCCTCGCGCGGCACGCCGAGCGCGATGCCGAGCCGGATCCAGAGCTCGATGCCGCCGGTGCCGGGCGCGGTGCCGTCGTGATCGATGATCCGTCCGATCCACTCGCGGCGGACGTCGGCGTCCGGGCAGTTGGACAGGATCGCCGCATCCTTCCGCGGCACCACCCGCTGGTACGCGAGGCGATTGGCTACCCAGCCCTGGAACTGCCGCTGCGAGAGCGTCCCCGCGTACATCAGCTGGTGGAACGGGTGCTGCACGTAGTACGACCCGTGAAACGAGCGCAGCGCCTCCTCGAGCCCGTCGGGATCGAGCGCGCGGTCGAGCACCGGGATCGGCGGGCGTGGCGGGGTGGCCAGCTGCGAGGCGGCGAAGGTGGTCGTCATGGCCGGGTCAGAGGGTGAACCGCATGCCGTCGGCGCCGATCCGGACACCGGCCTGCTCGACGAGCGCCCGCTCGGGCCCGTCCTCGAGCAGCATGGGATTCGTGTTGTTGATGTGCGTGTACACCCGATCGCGGCCGGACAGATGCGCCAAGCGCGCCAAGCTGCCGTCGGCTCCCGACACCGGGAGATGATCCATCTGGCGCGCGGTGCGCTCGCCGATGCCCAGGCCGATGAGCTCGTCGTCGGTCCAGAACGTTCCGTCGAAAAGTAGCAGGTCGGCGGCGCCAAGCCGGGCCAGGAGCTCGTCGTCGAGCCCGCCGCAGCCAGGCACGAAGGCGCAGGTGCCGCCGGTGCGCTCGTCGCGGACCATCAGGCCGACCGTGTGGCCAGGCCGCTCTTCGCGCGCGAACCGGGGCGGTCCGGCCGGCACCGGGAAACAGGTCACGGTGAGCCCGCTCGGCGTGCCGTCGCGATAGCAGAGGCCGGTGGGCCGATCGGGCACCAGCTCCGTCACGGTCACCTCGGCGAACGCCTGGGTCACGGCCAGGATGCGCGAATCGTCCTCGATCACCCGGCGGACCGCGTCGGTGGCCGCGAGCTGGAGCTGCCGCGCCTCGCGCAGCAGCACGATCCCCAGGGTGTGGTCCACCTCGGCGTCGGTGAGGACGATGCCCTCGACCGGCACGTGCCGGGCGCCCTCGGGGTCCGGCAGGGAGAGCCGCGCCAACTGCTCGCGGACGTCGGGCGATGCATTGAGGAGGAACCAACGGGCGCCGTCGGCGCTGACGGCAGCGGACGACTGACTGCGGGGAACGGCCCGGTGGGGTTCCGACCGCGCCACGCGGCACGACGGGCACCAGCAGTTCCACTGCGGAAAGCCCCCGCCAGCGGCGGTACCGAGAAGGACGACGTGCACTGAAAGGGTGAGCGGGCTGGAAAAGACCGAGGGGCCCGCTTTCGCGAGCCCCTCGAATCAATTCTTCAGTTTACAGCGTCGCGACGTAGGCGGTGACTTCCATCGTGACGGCGACGATCTCGGCCTCGGGCTTGGTCCAGGTCATTGTGATCTCCCAGGGTGCTAGT
>JBBQDU010000046.1:0-15367 GCA_038320055.1 Gemmatimonadales bacterium
GGCCGAGCTGACGGCGCGGCTGGCTGAGCTGGACGCGGCGCTCGCGAAGATCGACATCACCGGCACCAGCGTTGCCGCGGCCACCGAGGATCTTCGCGTGCAGCAGGAGCGCTACCGGCTCGGCGTCTCGACCATCGTGGACGTGCTGACCTCGCAGGAAGCCCTCAACCAGGCGGAGGTGGACGTGGTGAACGCCCGCTTCGACTACCTCCGCGCCAAGGCGCGGATCGACGCGCTGATCGGACGGACCCTGTGACCGCGAGCCTGGGCGACACCGCCGAGCGGATGGCCGCCCTGCCGGCCGACACCCCGCGCGACGCGGTCATCGTCACCCGCCACCTGCAACGGGACTACGACATGGGCGGCGAGGTGGTCCACGCGCTCCGCGCGGTCGATCTCGTCATCCGGAAGAACGAGTTCGTCGCGATCATGGGGCCGTCGGGCTCTGGCAAGTCCACGCTGATGAACCTGATCGGCTGCCTCGACAGCCCCAGCAACGGCGAGTACTGGCTCAACGGCCACCGCGTGTCCGAGCTGGGCGACGACGAGCTGGCGCGGATCCGGAACCGGGAGATCGGGTTCGTGTTCCAGACCTTCAACCTGCTGCCGCGGGCCACGGCGCTCCACAACGTCGAGCTGCCCCTGGTCTACGCCGGGCTCGGCGGGCGCGAGCGGAAAGAGCGGGCGACGGAGGCGCTGACCCGCGTGGGCCTCGGCGACCGGATGCAGCACCGGCCCAACGAGCTGTCGGGCGGCCAGCGGCAGCGGGTGGCAATCGCGCGGGCGCTCGTGAACCGGCCGAGCATCCTGCTGGCCGACGAGCCGACGGGGAACCTCGACAGCGCCACGAGCCAGGAAATCATGGGACTGTTCGAGGCGCTGTATGACGAAGGGCAAACGATCGTCCTGGTCACCCACGAGCCCGACATCGCCGCGCACGCGCACCGCCAGGTGCACCTCCTCGACGGCCGGGTGGAGCGGGACTTCACCACCGAGCGGACCCGCGCTTGAGCGCGCCCACCCTCACCCCGAGCGCGCCCCCCGTCATCCCGAGGGAGCGAAGCGACCGAGGGACCCACTCCCCCCCTGGTTCGAACCCTTCCCTCCGCCTGTCCCTCGCGCTGCTCGGGATGACGGGCGCCGCACTCCTCGCCTCGTGCAAGCAGGAAACGGCCCCGATCGTCTACCGCGCCGTGCCCGTCGAGCACCGCGACATCGTCGTCTCCGCCCGAGCCGCCGGCGCGATTCAGCCGGACACCACGGTCGAGGTGAAGTCGAAGGCCTCGGGCGAGGTCCTCCAGCTCAACGCGGAAACCGGCCAGCTCGTCAAGCGCGGCACGCCGCTGGTGCGTATCGACCCTCGCAACGCCCGCAACGCGCTGGCGCAGGCGCAGGCCGACCTCGGCGTCGCGGAGGCCAAGCTCGCCAACTCGACGAGCCAGAAGCGCCGGGCCGACGAGCTGTTCCAGAGCCGGTCCATCACCGAGCAGGAGCACGAGCAGGCGCTGCTCGATCATGCCGACGCGAGCGCGCAGGTGGTGCGGTCCCGGGTGGAGGTCGACAACGCCCGGATCCAGCTCGAGGACACCGACATCCGCGCGCCCAGCACCGGGACCATCATCGAGAAGAGCGTCGAGCGCGGTACCGTCATCGCCTCGGCGACGTCCAACGTGAGCGGCGGCACCACCCTCCTCAAGATGGCGGACCTCACCCTCGTGCAGGTGCGGGCGCTGGTGGACGAGACCGACGTCGGGAAGATCGAGCCCGGCCTCCGGGCGACGATCACCGTGGACGCGTTCCCGAACCGCACGTTCGAGGGCACGGTGCTCAAGATCGAGCCGCAGGCGCAGACGGAGCAGAACGTCACCGTGTTCCCGGTCCTGGTCCGGATCGACAACACCCAGGGGCTGCTCCGCCCCGGCATGAACACCGAAGTCGAGGTGCTCATCGGCCAGCGGGAGGACGTGGCCGCGGTGCCCAACGCCGCTCTCCGGACGCCGCGCGACGTCGGCTCGGCCGCGCAGGTGCTGGGGCTGTCGCCCGAGGACGTCCAGCGGCAGTTGGCCGCGTCGGCCGGCCAGTCGGCCAGCTCCGCCGGCGCGTCCCCGCGCGGCACCGGCGACGAACCCACCGGGCGGGGGGACTCGACGCGACGGCGCGGTGCCGGGCAAGCCCGCGGCGGAGCCCGCGCGGCGCGCGGCACGGACGGCGCCGGCGGCACCGGCGCAACGGCAGGCACCGACGCGGCCGGCGGCCGGTACATCGTATTCGCCAAGCGGAACGGCACCCCGACACCCGTCTGGATCCGGACCGGCCTCACCGATCTGGACTACAGCGAGGTGCTCCACGGCCTCGAGCCGAACGATTCGGTGTACATCCTGCCGAGCGCGAGCCTGGTGCAGTCGCAGGAGGACATGCGGGAGCGGATGAACCGGGTCACCGGCGGCGGCGGAGTGCCGGGGATGCAGCAGCAGGGCGGCGGCTCGGGGGCGGGGCGCTCGGGCAGCACGACCCCGGGGCGGTAGCCATGCTGCTCGGAGAGACGTTCGCCGTCGCCATCTCGTCGATCCGGTCCAACGCGCTGCGGTCGCTGCTGACGATGCTCGGCATCATCATCGGCGTGGGCGCGGTCATCACCATGGTGGCGCTGGGCTCGGGCGCACAGCGGGCGGTCGAGGAGCGGATCGCGGCCCTCGGCGCCAACGTCTTCACGGTGTATGCGGGCCAGGGGCGGAGCGGCGCCATCATGGTCACCGATCGCACCATTCTCAGCACGGACGACTACGAGGCCCTGCGCCGGAGCGCCTCGCTGCTGAGCGCGGTCGTGCCCGAGGCGCAGCAGAGCCTGCAGGTGGTGTACGGGAACCAGAACCGGAGCCTGCAGATCACCGGCACGACGGCCGACTACACCGAGGTCCGGAACTACACGATGCCCTACGGCCGCATGTTCACCGACGGCGACGACGGGGCCCGGCAGCGCTACGCCGTCCTCGGCTCCTCGGTGCCGGGGATGCTCGGCGGGAATCCCGCGGCCATGATCCACCAGACCATCTCCATCCGCGGCATCCCGTTCGAGATCGTGGGCGTGCTGAGCGCCAAGGGCGCGTCGGGCGGCTTCCAGAACCCGGACGAGCAGATCCTCATTCCCCTGCAGACGGCGCAGTACCGGGTGTTCGGCACCAAGCGCCTGCGCTCGATGTCGATCGAGGTGCAGGACGGCGTCCCGATCGAGCAGGGCATGGTGGACCTGGAGCGGGTCCTCCGGCGCGAGCATCACATCCGCGCGGGCGAGCCGAACGACTTCACCGTCCGCAACCAGCAGGACGTGCTGCAGACCCAGCAGCAGGCCACGAAGGTGTTCACCACGCTGCTCGCCAGCATCGCGGCGGTGAGCCTCGTGGTCGGCGGCATCGGCATCATGAACATCATGCTGGTCTCGGTCACCGAGCGCACCCGCGAGATCGGCATCCGGAAAGCCCTCGGTGCCACCCGCGCCAACATCCTGCTGCAGTTTCTGATCGAGGCGCTCACCCTGTGCATTCTGGGCGGCGTGGTCGGCATCCTGGTGGGGTTGGGAACGACCGTGGTGCTCGCGCGGGTGATGGAGTGGAACACCCTCATCTCGCCGGCCTCCGTGGTCGTGGCGTTCGGGTTCAGCGGGATGGTGGGGTTGTTCTTCGGCCTCTGGCCCGCGCGCCGGGCGGCCCGCCTCGATCCGATCGTCGCTCTGCGTTACGAGTAGGGGGAGGGTCACCGGCGGCCGGCCCGCCCCAGGACAGTCCGAGTCACGCTCCCGCGCGGCGCCACAGATCCGCCCACGCGCCCGAAGCGTTTCGGACTAGATTCTGGATCCTCCTCCCCTTCCGGAGCGCCGGATGGACGCTGCACGACCCCTCGTCAAACGCACCCACGGGCTGGTTCGACTGGCCCATTGGCTCAACGCCATCGTCCTCCTCGGCATGATCGCCAGCGGGCTGCAGATCTACGGGGCCTTCCGCCACTTCGGCCCGCGCGGCGCCCCGTACCCCAACCCGCTCGACGGCGACTCGCTGCCGGCCTGGGCACGACTCGGCGGCTGGCTGGCGGGCGGGCTCAACTGGCATTTCGCCCTCGCCTGGCCGTTCGTGATCACCGGGCTGGTCTACCTGGCGTTCCTGGCGTGGTCGGGAGAGTGGCGGTCGCTGCTGTTCCGGCCGCGGGACGTAGGGCCGGCCGTCCAGATGCAGCTCTACTACCTGCGGCTCCGGAAGAATCACCCGCCGCAGGGCAAGCACAACGCGCTTCAGAAGGCCGGCTACACCTTCATCGTGCTGATCGGCGCCGTGGCGACGCTGACCGGGTTCGCCATCTACAAGCCGGTGCAGTTCGCGTGGCTGACGGCCCTGTTCGGCGGCTACGAGCTCTCGCGCTACTGGCACTTCTGGACCGTGTGGATCTTCGTCGCCTTCACGCTGGTCCACGTCGCCCTGGTGCTCCTGGTAGACCCGGCCTCGCTGAGGGGAATGATCACCGGATGGTATCGAGGGAGGTTTCCCAGCCATGACTGACCGCGCACCGGGTCTGACCCGCCGTGACTTCATGCGCCTGGGTGTCGTCGCGGGGCCCGCCTCGCTGGTGGCCGCGTGCGGCTGGGACGGCGGCGCCGTCATCGAGCCGCGGCTCCGGGCCCTCAGCCGGCTGAACGACTGGGTGGGCGAGAAGATCCTGCTCTCCTCCAGCCGCCTGGCCCCGCAGTACCCGGTCTCGGCGCGGACGGCCCTGGCGCAGTTTCCGGCGTACTCCATCACGCTCAACCGGACCAACGCCTTCCCCGACCCGCCGAACGGCAAGGACTGGGCGCTCGAGGTCGGCGGGCTCGTGCGCACCCCGGTCCGCCTGACCCGGGCGATGCTCGAGGCGATGCCGCACGTGACCTACACCGTGAAGCACCACTGCGTCGAGGGCTGGACCGCGATCGGCACCTGGACCGGCGTGCCCGTGTCGGCGGTGTCCGACATGGTGCGGCCGACCGGGGAGGCGCGCTATCTCCGCTTCAACTCGTTCGATAGTGATTACATGAACGGGTGGGACCTGACCAGCGCGATGCACCCGCAGACCATCCTGGCCTACGCGTTCAACGACCGCCCGCTGACGGCGGAGCACGGCGCCCCCCTACGCCTGTACTCCCCCATCAAGCTCGGCTACAAGCTCACCAAGTACCTGACGGCCATGACCTTCACACGCGAGCGCCCGGGCGGCTACTGGGAGGACGAGGGCTACCCCTGGCTCGGCGGCGTCTAGTCCGGCCGCTCGTCAGTCCAGCGACTCGGCCTCCACCGACACGTCCGCGGCGCCGTCGGGGAGGTAGCTGACCACCACCCGCCAGGGCCGGCAACAGACCTGGCAGTCCTCGACATACTCCTGGTGCCGACCGCTACCGGGATCCAGCCCGATTTCGTTGATTTCGCCACAGTAGGGGCAGAGGATGGTGGCCTCCGTCTCAACCGTACCGTCGCCCAGCGGAAACTCCTCGTCCAGCTCGTCGTACTCGGCCATTAACGCGTCCATCCGTAGGGTGTCTGACCCGGAAGCTCCGGGTATATTCTCCAACATTCACTCCCCGACCCGGTTCTTCCAGCGTTCGGCCCGCACCGGACTCCTTCTGCCGCTCGGCGTCACGGCCGCGCTGCTCGTGGCCCGCGCGGCCGCGGCACCGCCGCTCAGCGATCCGCTGGGCACTCCGCTCCCGCCGTCACTGCATCTCGCGTACCCGTGGGTTTACGTCGGCTTCGCGCCCCTCTTCGGCCTGTGGGACGGCGTCTCGATGCTCAGCACGAGCCGACTGCGCGGCTTCCTCGTCGGGATCCTCGTCCTCTACGTCCTCTGGCGCGGCGGCCGTGCCCTGTGGTGGCGGCTGGCTTGGAGCGACTCCCCGCCGCCCCGGGCGCCGGTGCGGCGCGAGGTCGTTCTGGGCCTCGGGACGCTTGCCGGACTCGCGCTGTTCGTCGCGATCGGCGCGCTGTGGCATCGGCCGATGGCCGCCCTGGCCGGTGCGGGGGCCGGGACGGTCGTGTTCGACATGCACAGCCACACGAGCGTGTCCCACGACGTGGGCGGCACCCTCATGGGCGGCTTCGACACAGAGGCCAACCGGCGCTGGCACCGCCGAGCCGGGTTCGACGCGTTCTTCGTGACCGATCACAATACCGTGGCAGGGCTCCGGGCGGGACCCGGCCAGCCCGTGATCTGCCCCGGCATCGAGGTCAGCGCCTGGAAGGCGCACGTCGTCCTCCTGGGCGACTCGGTGCCGGTGGACCGCACCCGATACAACGGCTCACTCGCGGCCCTGCGCGCGCTCCTCTCCCAGAGCGATACCGCCTACGGCGCGCTCAGCGTGCTCTCGCTCCCCGAATACGAGCGCAACCATCGGACGCGTCTCGACTCGCTCGTCGCGGCGGGCGCCGACGGGTTCGAGATCGTCAACGCCTCGCCCGAGGCCAATGAGTTCCCGCGGGCGCGACGCGATGCGGTGATCGCCCTCGCGCGACGGACCAACCGATTCGTCGTCGGCGCGAGTGACAGCCACGGCTGGGGTGCCACCAGCATGGTGTGGAATCTCCTGCCGCTCCCGGCCGGACCCGCTACCCGCTCCGCCATCTGCGCCGGGCTGCTCGAGCGCCTTCGCCAGGGATTCGGGTCGTCCCGGATCGTGGAGCGCCACCGGCTTCGTGCTGACAGCGGCTGGCCGGGATGGCTCACCCCGCTCGGCGTCGTCTGGGAGACCTGGCGCGGCCTGAACGGGGTCCTCACCCTCGCCTGGCTCGCGTGGATCTGGCTCCCGTGGGTCGCCCGCCGGCCCCGCCGTGCCTGACCGTCCCCTCCCACCCGGACCGACCATGCCGCGAGCGCGCTTCCTGGGCACCGGTTTCGCCGTTCCCGACCGCGTCGTCACCAATGACGATCTCTCCCGGCTCATGGACACGAGCGACGAGTGGATTCGGACGCGCACCGGCATCCGGGAGCGCCGCTGGGTGACCGAGGGCGAGACCGGCGCCGGCTTGGCCCACGCGGCCACGCTCCGCGCGCTCGACGCGGCCGGCCTCTCCCCGGGCGACCTCGACGCGATCGTCTACGCCACCTCCACCTCCGACCACTTCGCGCCGGGGAACGGCGTGTTCCTGCAGCGGCTCCTCGGCGTCGGCACGATTCCGTCGATCGACATCCGGAACCAGTGCAGCGGCTTCGTCTACGCGCTCTCGGTCGCCGACGCGTTCATCCGCTGCGGGCAGTTCCGCCACGTACTCGTGGTCGGCGCGGAAATCCAGTCCACCGCGCTCGACGTGACGACCCGCGGGCGAAACACCGCGGTGATCTTCGCCGACGGCGCGGGCGCCGTGGTGCTGGGCCCGAGCGAGGATGACCGCGGCATCCTCGCGTTCGACCTGCACGGCGAGGGGACCCACGCGGAGAAGCTCTGGGTGGACACCCCGGGGGCGATCTACCATCCCCGCGTGTCGACCGATCAGATCGAGGCGGGGCGGCACTTTCTGGCGATGGACGGCAAGGAGGTGTTCCGGCACGCGGTGGTCCGGATGCCGGAGTCGGTGCTGGCCGCACTCGCGGCCACCGGCCACACGACGGCCGACCTCCGGCTCCTGGTGGCACACCAGGCCAACCTCCGCATCGCCGAGATGATGCAGAAGACGCTCGAGCTGCGGGACGATCAGGTCTACAACAACATCATGTCGTACGGCAACACGACGGCCGCGACGATCCCGATCGCGCTGGACGAGTGCGCGCGGTCGGGGCGGATCCGCCCGGGAGATCTGGTGGCGCTCACGGCGTTCGGGTCGGGATTTCTGTGGGGCAGTGCGGTGGTACGCTGGTAGGTGGGTCGTGCGCGGTGTGTCGGTACCAGGCCGCCGGGCCCGGCTAGTCGCCGGCAGCAGTCTCCAGCGTCAGCCGGCGGCGGCACTTCGCGCAGTCCACCTGCCGCGGCAGGCGGAAGCGGCCCCGGACGCTCAGCGACTGCTCGGTGCCGCAGAAGGGGCAGCGGCCGTCCACGGCCTGGAAGACCTCACGCTCCCGGAGCCGGAGCGCGCCGAGTCCGAAGGCCAGCAACAGGCCGCCGGGCACCACGATGAAATGGACGATGGGAATGGGCAGCGCGATCACGGCGACCGCCACGAACGCCCCGAACACCACGGCGGCCCGCTTCATCCGCTCGGCCGTCGAGAGCTCGGCGACCACCGCCCGCGCGGGCGCGGGCGGTGCGCCGAAACCCTGCAACCGAAGCTGAACGTCCCGGGTGGTCACTCCGGGTCGAGCGGGTACTTCTGCAGGTAGTAATCCTGCGTCCGCACCGCGCGGGCCCGGTAGATCTGCTCCTCTTCGTCGTCGGCGTCGCTCACGAACAGGTGGAGCGAGCCGGGCCACATCGTGGCCTGCAGCGACCAGTTGGTCGAGGGTGCGTGCAGCACCCACTGGAGCGCGCCGCCGCCGGCGTCGGTCAGATGAATCTCGCTGGCCCGCTCGAGCGGCACCGACGAAGGAATGCCGGCGATGGCCGCTTCGATCGGGTCGAGCGCCAGCTCCGCATCGGTCCACGACTGGAACGTCACCTTGCCGTGGACCGGCGCTTCCGCCTCCGGCAGGTCGAGCTCGGCCTGCCATTCGCCCAACAGATCCCACGCGTGGTCCATGGGGCCGATGTTGGGCACCTGCACCGTCGGATGGATCAGCATCTGTGGCCTCCTTCCCGGATAAAGCGTGGGGCAAGGACACGATCACCTGAATCCGCAATACGCCCTTCGTCAGGAGCGATTCCCGTGCCCGGTACGGCCGGTCGTCCGCTGAATCTTTCGCTCTCGGCGTTGCGTACTGTAACGCGGCCTGAATATCCCCCATCGAGGGTAACGCTATGCTCGAGCTACTGTTGACGATCGCCGCCGGATTGGCCGGGTACGTCCTGTCCAGAAACTTCGTTCGGAACCGGCTCAGGTTCGTGGATGCCATCCACTCGCCCTGGACACCGCTCGCTGCGGGTCTCGTCGCGTTCCTCGTCACCTGGCCGCTGGCGCTCCTGCCGCTGCTCGGCATCGCGCCCGCGGTGGTATTCGGAGTGGGTACCTGGCTGGGGACCGCCACCGGGGCCCGGCTGGTGCGTAGGGCCGACAGCACACGGCGGCGCATCACCGCATGAGTGCAAAATAACGTCGGATCCGAGGCCCGACCGTACACTGGATCACACTCCGGCAGACGTCTATCTTGCTCGTATGACGACCGTACAGTGTGTGCGCTGCGGCACCAGCCGCGAGCCGATGGCGTTTCAGCCGTTCCAGAACGAGTTGGGGAAGCGGGCATACGAGGAGATCTGCGGTGTGTGCTGGGCGGAGTGGCTCCAGACGCAGCAGCAGCTCATCAACCACTACAGCCTGAACACCCGCGATCCGAAGGCCAAGGAGTTTCTGTTCAAGAACATGGCCCAGTTCCTGTTCAAGGAGGGCGAGGTCGGCGCCTGACCGTCAGCGCGTCACGCCCAGCCTGAACACCAGATCGATACCCGGTCCCCCGGGTTCGAGATCCTCCGTCAAGCCGAGTCGCCACTCCCTCCCGCTCCGCGTCGCCAGAATCCAGCCGAAATCGAGGGATAGCTCCCGCCGGTCGAGCGCCCGGATTCCAGTGTCGTGGTAGTAGGGGGTGTGGAGGAACAGGTTGGCGTAGAGCGACTGGCGCCCCCAGAAGCGCCACCGGAGCCCCGAGCTTCCCGACACGAAGGCGGTCCGCTGATACTCGGCCAGGTCGCCGTGGCTCGGGGCGTAGCCGAGGCCGAGGCTCCCCTCGTAGGTGAGCGGCGCGGCGATGGGGAGGCGCACCGTCGTGACGAGGCCCGCCGCGGGGACGCCGCGGGCATACCCGTACGGCGCAGTCGATGTTGGGAGCGTGAGCGAGGCGACGGTCTGCAGCCACCGGCCGCGGCGGAGCCCGAGGGCCAGGCGGGCATCGCCGAGGAACAGGTCGCTAGGCCCGCGCTCGAAGGCCGAGCCATCGGGCAGTTCCAGCCGGTACAGGAACGCATTGCGGGGTCGCCGATCCCGCTCCTCGAGGGTGATCCCCAGCAGCCTGTGATACCAATTGAGCACCCCGTCGAGAAAGCCGGCGTAGCTCCCGCCGACGCTGGCGTCGAGCTCGACGAACGCGGCCGGGCTCAGGTCCCGGGCGACGCGGAGCCGGAGCCGGAGAATCTCCGCATCGAGGTCATACGCGACGCCCGGCGTGTCCACGTGCTCGATGGCGCTGGCGTAGTCGAGCGCAAGGCCGGTGCTCCAGCGCCCCGGCCGCGGCGGGCGGAATGGCTCGAACCCCAGCGGGGTCCGCGACTCGGCGACCGGGTTGATCGGCGTGTACGCCGGCAGCCCTTGCGCGAGAGCGGGGCACGGCGGCAGGAGCGGAAGGACCAGGAGCCCGGCGAGGAGGGCGATGTTTCGGCGCGTCACGGGGTCGCGAGTCACGGGTGCGGAAGATACCCAGCTTGACAAACCCGCGAGCCCGGCCATACTTGGACCCATGATCCGGTCCAACAGCGGGTGGTTCTACGGCTTCTTTACCAACCTCGGCGCGGCTCGATGCGCGTCCGGCGTCGGTAGCGTGGTGTAGCGCTCGCCGACCGGACCCATTCGACGCCCCGCCGGAACGAAGCCGGCGGGGCGTTTTCTTTTTCACTCCTGGAGCACAGCGATGCGCATAGCGATTCAAGGCACCCACGGCTCCTTCAGCGAGGCGGCGGCGCGGCGACGGTGGCCGGACCTCGTGCCCGTCCCCTGCCGCGAGGCCAGCGACGTGGTGGCGGCCGTGCGGGCCGGCGACGCCGAAGCGGGCTGCCTGCCGATCGAGAACTCGCTGATCGGATCGGTCACCACGACCTACGATCTGCTCGAGGAGGCGTTCGGCGACGGCACCCTCCGGCTGACACACGAGATCCTCTACCCGGTGCACCATACGATCATGTCGGTCCCGGGCGCCCGGCTCGAGGACATCAAGCGCGTGCTCTCGCATCCGGTGGCGCTCGGCCAGTGCCGCATCTGGCTGGCCAAGCACCTTCCCGACGTCGAGCTGGTGAGTGCCTGGGACACGGCGGGGAGCGCCGAGATGGTGGCGCAGGAAGGCAGTCCGACGATGGCCGCGATCGCCGCGCGCCACGCCGCCGACGCGCACGGCCTGGTGCCGCTCGCCGAGCGGATCGAAGACGACCCCAGCAACCAGACGCGGTTCCTCACCTTCACCCCGTCCGACGCGCCGGCCCTCCCCGCCGGCGTCCAGGGCGTGGGCCGGGTCAAGACCTCGCTCATCGTGCTGATCGACCACAAGCCCGGGATGCTCGCGCTCACCCTGCAGGCCTTCGGCGTGAGGGGCGTGAACCTGATGGCGCTGCAGTCGCGGCCGGAGCGCTCGGCGCCGTGGACCTACCGGTTCTATGTGGACATCGACGGCGCGACGACCGACGCGCGGGTGGCCGAGGCGCTCGAGGAGGTCGAGGCGCTGGCGGCGCGCATCGTCGTGCTCGGAAGCTACGAGGCCTGGACCGAGGGCTCGCGGCTCTCCGCCCCGCCGCCGACGCCGGCGCACCACACCAAGAAGCCCGACATCCCGCTCATCGACCGGCGGCGCGCGCCCGACGGCACCCTGGTTCAGGTCGGCGCGCTGACCTTCGGCGGTAGCGAGCGCGTGCTGATCGGCGGACCTTGCTCGGTCGAGAGCGAGGCGATGATCCTCGCGACCGCCGACGCGGTGGCCCAGGCCGGCGGGGACATGCTGCGCGGCGGCGCCTACAAGCCGCGCACCTCGCCCTACGACTTCCAGGGGCTTGGCGTGAAGGGGCTCCGCTATCTGGCCGACGCGCGGGCGCGCACCGGGCTGCCGGTGGTGACCGAGGTGCTGAGCTGGGAGGAGGTGGCGGTGGTGGGCCATTTCGCCGACATGCTCCAGATCGGCGCCCGCAACATGCAGAACTTCACCCTGCTGCGCGCGGCCAGCCGGAGCGGCAAGCCCATCCTGCTCAAGCGCGGCGCGGGGGCCACGATCGAGGAGTGGCTGATGGCGGCCGAGTACATCCTGGCCGAGGGGAATCCGAACGTCGTGCTGTGCGAGCGGGGCATCCGGACCTTCGAGCGCGCGACCCGTCACACACTGGACCTCAACGCCGTGGCGATGGTGCTCCAGCGGACGCACCTGCCGGTGATCGTGGATCCGAGCCATGCCGCGGGGGTGCGCGACCTGGTGATACCGCTCAGCCGGGGATCGCTGGCGGTGGGCGCGTGCGGCCTGATCGTCGAGGTCCACCCCGATCCCGCCAGCGCGATGAGCGACGGCGCCCAGAGTCTCGACATCCCCATGTTCGCCGAGCTCGCGCGGTACGTGCATCCGGAGCGGCCGGCGCGCGCGCAGGTGCAGCTGGCCTAGCCGGCCGGGCGCCGATCCCCGCGTCCCGGACGTGACGAAGGGGCCATGACGCCGTCATGGCCCCTTCGCCGTCTTCAGGATCCGTGGCCGCTACGGGATCGCGGAGCCGCGCCGGCCCGTGAACAGCCGATAGAGGAGCAGAAGGAGCATCGCGCCGATGATGGAAGCGATGATACCGGGCGCCTGGCCCGGGTCACTGTACCAGCCCAGCGCCCGGCCCAGGAACCCGGCCAGGAGCGCGCCCGCCACGCCGATCAGCATGGTCACGATGATGCCGCCGGGATCCTTCCCGGGCATGAGAAGCTTCGCGATCGCGCCGACGACCAGGCCGATGATTAACGTCCACAGGAAACCCATAGTGTCCTCCAAGGAGTGGGCCGAACATATAAGAGTGTTCGGTCAGGACATCTGTGAGGCGGCGCACATGTCACCCGCGCCCGGGGAGACGGGCGGAAACCGTCTCCCGCTTCCGGTTCCGGAGGATGTCCAGCTTGAAGGTTTCGCCGCGATCGTAGCTCCGCAAGATGCGCATCAGGTGCGCGGGGCCGGAGGGCTTCCGCCCGTCCACCGCCTGGACCACGTCTCCGCCCTTGAGCGCGAGGGCGCTGTCGGCGGGCGCCCGGACGACCAGCACGCCTTCCGTGGTGCCGAAATAGCGGCCCAGATCGGGGTTGAGGGGGGCCAGCTCGAGGTCGCCCAGGGGGGAGCCGGCCAGGAACTCGAACCGCTCGCCGGGCCCGAAGTCCATCATGTCCCCGGCGGGGAGCGACATCCGGTCAGGGCCGTCGCCCCGGCCGAAGAACCGCATGGTGAAGGGCCGCTCGCCGCCCGGGCCGTCGGCGAAGCTGTCGGGCTCGTCCTCGGTCACGACCGACACCGTGCGCCGGTCCTTGCCGCGCATGAACTCGACCGGTACCGTGTCGGCCGGCGACAGCCGGGCGGCCAGCTCGATGAGCCTGAGGCCCGGGAGCGACTGCCGCTCGTCGGCGCGCTGGGACGCCCGCCCGCCGGCCAGCACCGACTGCCCGTCGAGCTTGGTGATCAGGTCGCCCGAGCGGAGCCCGGCCTTGGCCGCCGGCCCGTTGGGCAGCACCGACTCGACGTACGCGCCGAGGGAATCGGTATCTCTCGCCTGCAGATTGACCTTGATCCCCAGCCGCGCGCGGCGGTTCATGACCATCTGCATGAGCCGGTCGTGCCGTTCCAGGTGACGGTCGGACTGCCGGGGCCGGGCAACGCCGCTATCGGCCTGGGCGGCAAGGGGACGGGTGGGTCCGGCGACGAGGCCAGCGAGGGTGAGGGCGGCGGTCAGAACGAGGGGGTAGCGCATCAGAACTCCTCGGGGCTCAAAGCCCCACGTTGCTGGCGCGGGTGACGTGGACGTCGACGAGGGCGTCGAGCAGTCCGACGCGCTCGCGCCAGAGCTTGAGCAGGCTCTCGTCGCGCGACTGACGCTCGAGCAGCTCGGCCATCTCCAATTCCCGGTCCACCCGCGCGATCCGGTTCTCCAGCGCCTGGGCGATCCCGGCGGTGCGGCCGTCCAGCACCCGGTTTTCCGGATGGTACTGGCTCAGCGCGCTCTCGAGGGCCTGCGAGCGGACCATGGCCTCCTCGATGGCCTGGCCGCCCAGCGGGACCGGGCCGGCGGTACGGCCCGCGAACACACCGAGCGCGATGGAGGCCGCCGCGGCCAGGCCGACCAGCCCGCCCACCTGAACCCGGCGCCGGCGGCGCTCGGCCCGGACGCGGAGCGCCACCTCCGGCCACCGGTCGCGGGTGGGGCGGAGCGCGGGCAAGGCCTTCAGGCGGGCCACCCGCTGGTGCAGCCGCTCCAGCTCGGCCCGGCAGCCGGCGCAGGACTCCAGATGCTCCCGGGCGGCCGCGTCGCCCGGCTCCACGCCCGCTTCGCGCAGGCTCAACAGGGTGTCCAGCGTCGGGTGCGTCATACCTCCACCTCCTCCCCGAGCCAGCGCCTGAGCCGGTGATGCGCCCGGGCGAGCTGCGACTTGGAGAAGCTCGGCGTCTTGCCCATCATGCCCGCGATCTCGTCGTGGGTGTAACCCTCGACGTCGTGCAGCCAGACGACGGCCCGCGCCGTCTCCGACAGCCGCTCCAGCGCCGCCTCGAGATCCATCCGGAGGGCGGTGTCCTCGCGGCGGTTGCCGGTCACCTCGTCCACCAGCTCGTCGGTGTCCCGGTACTTGTTCCGCCGGAGCCGCATCAGCGCCTTGCTGGACGCAATCGTTCGCACCCAGCCCCAGAGGCTCCCCTCCTCGCGGTAGCGCCCGATGCTGCGGCACACCTCGAAGAAGGTCTCCTGCAGCACGTCCTCGGCGTCTTCGGTGGTCCGGCAGATGCGGCGGGCGAGGTTGTAGACGGGCGCCTCGAAGGCGCGGTAGAGCTCCTCGAGGGCCGCCTCCTCCCCGGCCCGGGCCCGGGCGACGACCGACTCGGCGTTGGCGAGGAGGTACGAGTCCATTATGTGGGTCCCATTCATGGCTTTTGGAGAATGCCGCACGGGCCCGGATCGTCGCAGGCCGTGCCCGATTATACTGCATCCATGACCGCACCGACGACCGCGACCCCCGCCCCGCACATCTGGCTCCATCACCTCGAGGACGAGGCCGACGCGGCCTTCCTGTACCGCGAGCTGGCCCAGGCCGAGCAGGACACCAGCAAGGCCGAGCTGTTCCTCAAGCTGGCCCACGTCGAGGACCGCCACGTCGAGATGTGGCGGAAGCTCCTGGCCGAGAACGGCCACCAGGTCGAGGCCCCGTCCCCGTCTCGCGGCGCCCGGATCCGGGCGTGGGTGGCGCGAAAGGTCGGCGCGGGGATCCTGCTCCCGATGCTCCTCGAGGAGGAGGGGCGCGAGGTGAAGGGCTACCTGAGCCTCTACCGGGAGTCGCCCGACGGCGTGGTGGGGCCGACG
>JBBQDU010000047.1:0-15291 GCA_038320055.1 Gemmatimonadales bacterium
GCGGCGGGTAAGGTCAGAGTCGGAAACCCGACCGGTCCATCCAAGGGGGAGTGACATGCATAGGCATTGGGAGTGGAGTGCAGGAAAGCTCGGTCTTGCCGTGATGTTGGTGGGCGTGGTGAGTTGCGGTAGTGACGGGAGCAGTCCCAGCCAGACGGCGCCCACGATCGCCAAGGCGACGACCAAGAGTGGCGACGAGCAGACCGGCACCGTCAGCGAGGCGCTGCCGTCCGAGCTGCGCGTCATGGTCACCCGCGACGGCAATCCCGCGCGCGACGTGGCCGTCGCGTGGGCCACGGGGGACGGCGGTGCGCTCGCGCCGGCCAGCGGCACCACCGACGCGGACGGGGTCAGCAGCAGCATCTGGACGCTGGGCAGCGCGCCCGGGCCGCAGACGGCCACCGCCAGCGTGACGGGAGGGGTCGGCTCGCCCGTCAGCTTCTCCGCGACGGCGACCGGTGGCGGGGGCGGAGGCACAATCATCCAGGTGGGCGCCGACGGCCTCGCCTTCACGCCCGCGGCGGTCACGGTGATCGTGGGCACGACGGTGACCTGGGAGTGGGCCGGAGCGCTGAATCACAACGTCGCGCCCGACGGCACCATTCCGATCAGGAGTGGGCCGCTGGTGGCCGCGCCGCGCACCTACCAATACACCTTCGACACCCCGGGCACCTACGCCTACTACTGCGAGGCGCACGGGGCCAGGAACGGCATCGGGATGGCCGGAACCGTTACCGTCGTCACCGCCCAGCCCTGACGCGCGCGCGGGCGGGTGAGCTGTTCACCCGCCCGCGAACGTCACGTACCTGGCGGCCTCCTGGTCCACTCTCGCCTCGTCCCACCCCCGCTCACGCGCCATCAGCTCCGCTACCCGCCGGGCCGCCTGCACCCCGCGGTCCGCCGTCTCGTAGTAGACGTGCGTCCGCCGGACCATGACGTCCTCGACGGTCTGCGCCATCTCGCGCCGCACCGCATGCACCACCTCGGCCTCGACCGCGGGATGGGGCGGACTCAGGCGCCGGAGCAGCCGACGCTCCCCGAGGCACAGGTTGTAGATCCCGGCCGCCTCGGTGCCGTAGTGGCGGAGCAGGTGGTCGATGATCTCGGGCGCCAGGCCGAGCTCCAGCCCGCGCTCGCGGAATTGGCCGAGGTCGGCCGCTTCGCCGCCGGGCAGCGGCTCCTCGTCGGTGCGGGGAGTGTCCCCGCGCGGGCGCCCATTCCGGAAGCGCAGCTCGCGCGCCGCCCGATCGACCACCTCCGCCGCCATCGAGCGATAGGTCGTGAGCTTCCCGCCCACGACCGTGATCATGCCGCCGGAGCCGTGGACGATGGCGTGCTCGCGGGAGCGGCTCGAGGCCGCCTTCCGGCCCTTGTCGGCCAGCAGCGGCCGAAGCCCGGCCCACGACGCCCGCACGTCCTCCACGCCGAGCCGGGCGTTGGGGAAGCGGGCGTTGGCCGAGCGGAGGAGATACACCATGTCGTCGGCCGAGACCGTGAGCTGGTCCGGCGGCTCGGTGGTGTCGGTGTCGGTGGTGCCGATGTAGGAGAGCTCGCCCCAGGGAAGGATGAACAGCACCCGGCCGTCGATGGGGCTGGTGAAGACGATCGCGTCGCGGTGGTCGAGGCGGCTCCGGTCCACCACGATGTGAATCCCCTTGGTGGGCTGCAGCAGCGGCGCCGCGCCCGAGTCCTCCAGCACCCGGACCCGGTCCGCCCAGGGACCCGTGGCGTTCACGACGACGCTGGCCCGGAGCACGGCGCGCTCGCCCGTGAGGCGGTCCTCGAGCTGCGCGCCGACCACCCGGCCGGCCGTGCGTTCGAGCGCGCGCACGGTGGTATAGTTGGCCACCAGCGCGCCGTGATGCACCGCGGAGCGGACGGTCGCCAGGGTGAGCCGGGCATCGTCGCACTGCGCGTCGTAGAACCGGGCGCCGCCCAGCAGGCCGCGCTCGCGCAGCATCGGCTCCGCTTCGAGCAGGGCCCGCTTGCCCAGCATGCGGTGCGTCCGCACATTGCGGAACAGCGCGAGCGCGTCGTACAGCCACATGCCGGCCGCCAGTCGCCACAGCGCAATCCGGTCGCCGCGGTGCAGGGGAAATACGAAGGGCAACGGCCAGACCAGATGGGGCGCGATGCGGAGCAGGGTTCGCCGTTCGCGGTTGGCCTCCAGCACCAGCCGGAGGTCGCCCGTCTCCAGGTAGCGCAATCCGCCGTGGACGAGGCGGCTCGAGCGCGAGCTGGTGCCGGCGCCGAAGTCCTGCTGCTCGACGACCACCGTCCGCATGCCGCGCATCGCCGCGTCCCGGGCGATCCCGGCGCCGGTGATGCCGCCGCCGATGACGAGCAGGTCGGCGGGCTCCGCCGTCATCTGCTGGAGCGTCGCACGCACCGAGGAACGACTGCCGTGAGCCAGCCCCCCATTGTCCGACTGTCCCGGCCCAGCACCTGGTTTCTCTGGCATGCTCACCGGATTCGGCCCGGGATGCGCGTGCTGGACCTGGCGTGCGGGGAAGGGCGGCACGCGCTGGCCGCGGCCGCCCTCGGGGCCGAGGCCGTCGGGATCGATCGGGACGAATCGCGGCTGGCCACGGCGCGCGAGCTCGCGGCCACGCACCACCTGGTGGTCGAATGGCGGTCCCTGGACCTCGAAGCCGCGTGGCCCGACCTGGGTCGTTTTGATGCGGTTCTGGTCTTCAATTATCTTGACCGTGCGAGGATGCCGGACATGCTTGACCTCGTCGCGCCCGGCGGAGTTCTGATGATGGAAACATTCCTGACCAGCCAGCGCGAGTTCGGCTGGGGGCCCACCTCGGACGACCACCTGCTGCGTCCGGGCGAGCTCGCCGGCCTCGCGGGCCCGCTCAGGGTCCTGCACGGCCGTGAAGTGCTCGAGCCGGTCGACGCCGAGTGCTGGCGCGCGGTGGCGAGCGTGATGGCCAGTCGCGAATGAGCGGGACAGCCGAAAAGTACAACGCCGTCGTCCGAGCCGCTTCTCCTTCGCCATTTCATCGATAGGCAGACATGCACGACTCCCGGCCCGGGCGGCGGGTGGCCATCGTGGCCGGCCTCCGCACACCCTTCGCCAAGAGCGGCACCGTCTTTCGGGACGCGAGCGCGACGGCCCTGGCGCGCCATGCCGCGCGGGAGCTGCTCGTGCGGAGCGAGCTCGATGGGCGGGAGGTCGACGAGGTGGTGTTCGGCCAGGTGGTGCCGTCGGTGCGCGTGCCCAACGTGGCCCGCGAGGTCAGCCTGCTGCCGCAGCTCCTGCCCAGCGTCCCCGCCTACTCGCTCAACCGCGCCTGCGCGTCCGCGGCTCAGGCGATCACCAACGCCGCGGACCAGATCGCGCTGGGCCACGCCGACACGGTGCTCGCGGGCGGGGTCGAGTCGCTGTCGGACCTGCCGGTGCTGCACTCGCGGAAGCTGAGCCGGATCCTCGTCGAGGCGGGCAAGGCCCGGAGCATCGGCGCCCGGCTCGGCGCGCTCGCCCGCGCCCGCCCGCGCGACCTGGTGCCGGTGACCCCGGCGGTCGCCGAGCCGTCCACGGGCGAGACGATGGGCCAGTCGGCGGAGAAGATGGCCAAGGAGAACGGGATCACCCGCGAGGCGCAGGACCGACTCGCCCTCATGAGCCACCAGCGCGCGGCCGCCGCCACCGAGGACGGGCGGCTCGGCGCCGAGATCGCTCCCTGGTTCGGCGGGCCCGAGATGGACCGGATCGTCACCGGCGACAACGGCATTCGCACCGACACGTCGCTCGAAGCGCTGGCCCAGCTCCGCCCCGTGTTCGACCGCCGGTACGGCTCGGTCACGGCCGGGAACGCATCGCCGTTGACCGACGGCGCGGCCGCGGTGCTGCTGATGGCCGAGGAGAAGGCTCTGGCACTCGGCTACACACCGCTCGCCTACCTCCGGAGCTATGCCGTCGCCGCCGTGGATCCGGGCTGGCAGCTGCTCATGGGTCCGGTCTACGCGGTGCCCCGGGCGCTCGAGCGCGCGGGGATCGGCTGGGGCGAGCTGGGGCTGGTCGAGATCCACGAGGCGTTCGCGGCGCAGGTGCTGTCGAACGTCCAGGCGTGGGGGTCGGCGGCGTGGGCGGAGCGCCTGGGGCTGGCGGGGCCGGTGGGTGAGGTCGACTGGGAGCGCACCAACGTGATGGGCGGGTCGATCGCGATCGGCCACCCCTTCGGGGCCACGGGGGCTCGACTGGTCACCACGCTCGCGCACGAGATGCGTCGGCGCGACGTCCAGTTCGGGCTCATCTCGATCTGCGCCCAGGGCGGCATGGGGCACGCGCTCGTGCTGGAGCGCGCCTAGTGTCGGCGCTGACCACCGAGGTGGAGAACGGCATCGCCGTGGTCACCTTCGACCTGCCCGGCGAGCCCGTCAATACGCTCAGCGACGCGGTCAAGGTGGAGTTCGAGGCGCTGCTCATCCGGCTCCGGGACGATTCGTCGGTCCGGGGCGCGGTGCTCATCTCCGGGAAGCCCGACAACTTCATCGCCGGAGCGGACATCGAGGAGTTCGCCGCGCTCACCACCGAGAGCGCGGCGGAGCGCCTGAGCTTCGAGGGACAGGAGATGGTGAGCCGGGTCGAGACGCTGCCCACGCCGGTCGTGGCCGCGATTCACGGCGCCTGCCTGGGCGGCGGGCTCGAGCTGGCCCTGGCCTGCCACTACCGCGTGGCGACGGACCATCCCAAGACCCAGCTCGGACTCCCGGAGGTGCAGCTCGGGCTCATTCCCGGCGCGGGTGGCTGCCAGCGACTGCCCCGGCTCATCGGAGTGCAGGCCGCGCTCGACATGATCCTCACCGGGAAGAGTCAGCGCGGGGCCAAGGCGCTCAGCCTGGGCCTGATCGACGAGATGGTGCCGAAGAGCATTCTCCGCGTGACGGCCATCGCCGCGGCCGACCGCCTGGCCCGCGAGGGCATTCCGCGGCGTCCGCCGAAGGGCGGAATCCGGGGCTTCCTGCTCAGCCGCACCACGGCCGGCCGGCGCGTTGTCTACCGGGCCGCGGAGAAGCAGGTGCGGGCCAAGAGCGGCGGCCACTACCCGGCGCCGCTCAAGGCGCTCGAGGCGGTGCGCATCGGGCTGGAGGAAGGGATCACCGCCGGCCTCGCGGCCGAGCACCGCTTCTTCGGCGAGCTCGCGGTGGGGGAGGTGTCGCGCCGGCTGGTGCAGGTCTTCTTCGCCACGACGGCGCTCAAGAAGGACGACGGCATCCCCCCCGGGAGCGCGGTGCCGCGGCAGATCCGCCGCCTGGCGGTCGTCGGCGCCGGATTCATGGGGGCGGGCATCGCGGGCACCGCGGCCGTCAACGTCGAGGTCGATACCCGGCTCAAGGACGCCGACCTCGAGCGCGTGGGAAAGGGGCTCCACTCGGCCGGGGCCATCTTCGCCGACCGCCTCAAGCGCCGCCGGCTCACGCGCCCGCAGTTCGACCGGCTGAGCGCGCTGGTGTCGGGCGGCGCCGACTATCGCGGCTTTGCGCGCGCGGACCTCGTGATCGAGGCGGTGTTCGAGGACCTCGCGCTCAAGCGGCGGGTGCTCGCGGAGGTCGAGGCGGTCACCCGCCCGGATGCCATCTTCGCCAGCAACACCTCGACCATTCCGATCCGGGACATCGCCGCCCAGGCGGCGCGCCCGGAGCGGGTGCTGGGCATGCACTTCTTCTCCCCGGTGGAGAAGATGCCGCTGCTCGAGGTCATTCCCACCGAGGCCACCGCTCCCGAGACGATCGTCACCGCCGTCCGGTTCGGGCGGCGCATGGGCAAGACCGTCATCGTCGTCGCCGACCATCCGGGGTTCTGGGTCAACCGGATCCTCTCGCCCTACCTGAACGAGGCCGCCATCCTGGTGACCGAGGGCGTGCCGGTCGAGGTGATCGATCGCACCATGACGAACTGGGGATTCCCGGTGGGGCCCATCGCGTTGCTCGACGAGGTCGGACTCGACGTCGCGCAGAAGGCCGGCGGCGTCATGCACGCCGCGTTCGGTGAGCGGCTGCGTCCCCCCGAGACCCTGGCCCGCCTGCTCGGCGACGGACGGCTCGGGCGGAAGAACGGCCGCGGCTTCTATCGCTATCAGAAGGGTCACAAGGCCGGCGTGGACACCTCGATCAACAAGTTGCTCGGCGTCCGCCCCGTCGAGGACGCGGACACGAGCGTCGTCGAGCGCCGGCTGGTCTACGCCATGCTCAACGAGGCGGCGATGGCGCTGGATGAGGGAGCCGTGCGGAGCTCCCGGGACGGCGACGTGGGCGCGCTCTTCGGCATCGGCTTCCCCGCCTTCCGTGGCGGTCCGCTCCGCACGATCGACGATCTGACGCCGACCCGCGTCGTGGACGTCCTGAGCGACCTCGCGGATGTGCACGGCCCCCGCTTCAACCCGGCGGCGGATCTGCTCGACATGGCCGCGCACGGGAGACGCTTCTACCCTGCCTGACCCGCCAGGGGGATCGGCTCGCCGCATGGTCGTCACCGTTGTCGTCGTGGTCGCCGCGGCGTACCTCATCCTGCTGGTCGCCCTCCGGCTCGCGGAGTCGCGCCTGGTGTATGCCCCCGGCAACAGGGCACTGGTGCCGCCTCCGCCCGGCCTCGGCCTGGCGCCCGAGCGGGTCGAGATCCCCAGCACCGATGGCGTCACGCTCGTCGCGTGGCTGATACGCGCGTCCCGGCCGGCCGCCGGTCGGTGGATGCTCATCTGCCACGGCAACGCCGGGAACCTCTCCGACGCCGGACGGCCGGCGCACTACGCCGGGCTTCGGGCGCTGGGGCTCAACCTGCTCGCGTTCGACTATCGAGGCTACGGAGAGAGCGACGGGCAGCCGACCGAGCGCGGGCTCTACGATGACGCCGAAGCGGCGTATCGCTACCTCCGGGAGACCCTGGGAGTGCCGCCCGAGCGGATCGTGATCTTCGGCCATTCGCTCGGCTCGGCGGTCGCGGTGGAGCTGGCCACTCGGGTACCGGCCGCCGGATTGGTGCTGGACGGGGCATTGTCGTCGGTGCTGGAGCGGGCGCAGGAGGCGTACCCGTACGTGCCGGTGCGGTGGATCGCTCGGAGCCGGTTCGCGTCCATCGAGAAGATCGGTCGCGTGGGCGGCCCCAAGCTCTTTCTCCACGCGCGCGCCGACGACGTCGTTCCCCTGGCGCACGGCCGGCGGCTCTTCGACGCGGCGGCGGAGCCCAAGACGTTCGTCGCCCTCGCCGGTGGGCACGGCGACGCCTTCATCGCGGATTCGGCGGCCTACTACGGGGCGGTGGCCGCGCTGCTCGGCGCTCTCCGGCCGGACGCGGTGGGCCCGCCCGGGTCCTGAGCCGCGCCGGCGCTCGAGCCTGCGCCACGTCCCCCTCCGAATCCGTCACCCGCACGCGGCCGCGCACGTAGGGAGAACCATCCACTTCTTCTTCTTCCTGACCGGAGCCGGCCATGCCATCCCGTCGTGTGCGATCGCCGCTCGCCCTGAGCCTGCTGCTGCTCCCTCTCGTCGGCTCGCTCGACGCCCAGACCGCCCCCCGCCCGAAATCCTGTACCGCCGCCGAATACCGGCAGTTCGATTTCTGGATCGGAGAGTGGGAGGTGACGCTGCCCGACGGCTCGCCGGCGGGCGCGAACCGGATCGAGCGGATTCTTAACGGCTGCGCGCTCAAGGAGAGCTGGACGGGGGCGGGCGGAGGCCACGGCACGAGCTACAACACCTATGACGCGGGCCGCCACCGGTGGCACCAGACGTGGGTGGACGACCAGGGCAACCTGTTCGTGCTCGAGGGCACCTTCGCGGACGGGCGCATGACGCTCGAGGGCGAGACCGTCGACACCGCGGGCCGCGGCACCGGATCGCGTGGCAGCGGATGGCCCCGGGCCGCGTCCGACAGCTCTGGGAAATGTCGAGCGACGGCGGGACGACCTGGTCCACCACCTTCGACGGGCGCTATCGGAAGCGGTGAGGCCGATGGCGGTGCGGCGGCCCGACGACTTGTGTATCCGGGAGTGAGCGTTTCGCTTTCAGGAATACCGTCGCCACTCCATCACGAAGCGTGAACCCGAGCCGGTCGTGTCCGATATCCTCACTCGTCTGCGCTTCGCCCTGGGCGACCGCTACGTGCTCCACGACGAGATCGGCCGGGGCGGAGCGGGCACGGTGTACCTCGCCGAGGACGTGAAGCACGCCCGCAAGGTGGCCGTCAAGGTGCTCCGGGCCGACACGTCCGTGGGGCACGAGCCGCAGCGCTTCCTCCGAGAGATCCGCATCGCCGCCCGACTGGCGCATCCGCAGATCCTGCCTCTGTACGACTCGGGCGAGTGCGAGGGCCTGCTGTACTTCGTCATGCCCTACGCCGGCGGCGAGACGCTGCGGGACCGCCTCGAGCGCGAGGGACCGCTGCCCGTGGAGGACGCGCTCCGCGTGACGCGCGCGGTGGCGGGAGCGCTGGCCTACGCCCACCGCCTCAACGTCATCCACCGCGACATCAAGCCCGAGAACATCCTCCTGCAGGAGGGTGAGCCCGTCGTCGCCGACTTCGGCGTGGCCACGGCGATCTCGGTCGCGGGCGGCGAGAGCATCTACATCACCGACCGCGGCTATGCCGTCGGCACGCCGGCCTACATGAGCCCCGAGCAGGCCAGCGCCGAGAGCGGCCTCGACGGGCGCACGGACCAGTACAGCCTCGCGTGCGTGCTCTACGAGATGCTGGCGGGCGAGCCGCCGTTTGCCGGCACGGGCGCGCGCGCGACGATGGCCCGCCACGCCATCGAGGCGGCGGCGCCGATCCGGACCCGGCGCCCGACCGTCCCCGTTTCCGTCGAGCGCGCCCTCGAGCGCGCGCTGGCCAAGTCGGCGGCCGAGCGCTTTCCCGGCATGACGGAATTTGTCGCCGCCCTGACCGAGCCCGTCGCCGACCCGACGCCGGCCGCGCCGGAGCGGGACGCCCGGGCCATCGCCGTCCTGCCGTTCGTCAACGCGAGCGCGGATCCGGAGAACGAGTACTTCAGCGATGGAATGACCGAGGAGCTGATCAACGCGCTGACCCAGGTCGAGGGCCTCCAGGTTGCGTCCCGGACCTCGGTGTTCGCGCTCAAGGGGGCGCGCGAGGACGTCCGGGCCCTCGGCGCGCGGCTCGAGGTCAGCACGATCCTCGAGGGGTCGGTGCGGCGCGCCGGCAATCGGCTCCGCATCTCGGCGCAGCTCACGAGCGTGCACGACGGACGCACGCTCTGGTCGGAGCGGTTCGACCGGGAGCTGGCCGACGTCTTCGTGATCCAGGACGAGATCGCGCGGACCATCGTCGATACCCTGCGGGCCACCCTGCTTCGGGATTTCGGCGATCCGACGCCGGTGCGGTACACGGCGAATCTCCGCGCGTACACCCAGTACCTCAAGGGTCGCTACTCCTGGAACCGGCGGACACCGTCGGCGATCGCCGAGGGGATCCGCTACTTCGAGGCCGCGATCGCGGAGGATGCCGGCTACGCGCTCGCCTACACGGGACTGGCCGATTCGCATGCGCTGCAGATCGATTACCGGGGCTTGCCGGTGCAGGAGGGGCTGGAGCGTGCCCGGGCCGAGGCCACGCGCGCGCTGGCCCTCGACGAAACTCTCGCGGAGGCGCACACCTCGCTCGCATGGGTCACGTTCATCTACGACTGGGACTGGCCCGCCGCGGCTAGGCGCTTCCGGCGCGCGCTCGAGCTCAACCCGCGGTATTCGGTGGCCCGGCAGTGGCATTCGTGGTTCCAAATGGCCATGGGGCAGACCGAATTGGCCCTGTCCGAAGGGCGGCAGGCGCTGGCGCTCGATCCGGCATCGGTGTCCATCCGGCGGAGCATGGGCTGGCTGCACTACTACGCGCGGCAGCGGGGGCAGGCGCTCGACCACTTGCGCCGCGCCATCAGCATGAACCCCACGGCCGAGGAGAATCACCGGCTGCTCGGCCTCGCCTACACCCAGCTGGGGCAGTGGGACGAGGCGGCGGCCGCCTTCCGGGAAGCGATCGCCATCTCCCGCACGCCCGAGATGGCCCTCGCCGGACTCGGCGTCGCCGCCGCCGGCCGCGGGCGGGAGGCGGAGGCGCGCGCGATCCTCGCGGAGCTCGAAGGGCGGGCACGCACGCAGTACGTCTCGCCCGTGGCGTTCGTCATGCTGCACGCCGCGCTGGCGGAGGCCGACCAGGCGTTCGCCGGGCTCGATCGCGCATACGACGAACGCCGCGGCTGGCTCGCCTACCTCGACGTCGAGCCGACGCTCGACGGCCTGCGCGACGATCCCCGTTATCTTCGGCTCCGGCACCGGATGCGCCTGGCATAGCAGCGGCAGAGGCGATCGGTATACCTTGGGTCATGCACGTCATCGCCACCGAGGCCGACCTGGTGCCGCTCCTCGCCGCCCCGCTGGCCGTTCTGTACAAGCACAGTCCCATCTGCCCCACGAGCGGCGTCGCCTACGAGGAGATGCTCGCGTTCCGCGGGCGATCCGAGATTCCGGTGTACCTCGTGGACGTCGTCCACCATCGTCCGCTGTCGCGCGCGCTGGCCGAGCGGATCGGCGTGGCCCACGCGTCGCCGCAGGCGATCGTTCTTCGGAACGGGGTGGCAACCTGGCACCGGTCTCACTTCGACATCCAGGCGGAGGCGTTGGCGCGGGCGGTGGGTCAGCTGGGGACGAACGGAAGCGCGCACGAACCCTGAGCTTCAGGTCGCGGGCGTCAGTCCGTGACGTGCCGGAGAAGCCGCACCACCGCCCGCTCCTCCGGGCTCAGCCCCGACGCGGAAGCCCGTTTCGGCGGGCCGCCGTTCCGGAGCGTGTCATGGAGTGTGCCAGCCAGGTAGGTGTCGACCACGGCGGGGTGCACATAGTACTTCCGACAGACGGCGCGGGTGTTGTTCAGCTGCTCGGCCACCCGGTCGATAGTCTCGATGATGATGGATTTCGCCTCGCGCTCGGACGCTGCGGGACCGAGCGCCTCCAGCTCCGTGACCGCGAGCAAGGTGCCGGACCAGGTCCGGAAGTCCTTCGCGGTGAATTCCTCGCCCGTGATCTCCCGCAGATACTCGTTCACGTCTCCCGAGTCGACCGTCATCCGGCCGTTCTCCGGGTCCTCGTACTGGAAGAGGTCGGCGCCCGGCACCGCCTGACAGCGCGCCACGATCTTGGCCAGCCGCCGGTCCGTGAGCGCGACCTGGTGTTTCTTGCCGCTCTTCCCGCGGAACTCGAAGGACAGCTTCGAGCCGGAGATTTCCACGTGGCGGTCCTGCAGGGTGGTGAGCCCGAAGGAGCGGTTGGATCGGGCATACTCGTCGTTGCCGACGCGAATCCCCGTGCACTCGAGCAGTCGCACGATGGTGGCCAGTACCTTCTCGCGCGGGAGTCCGGGTCTGGCGAGATCCGCTTTGACCCGCTTCCGGAGTCGCGGGAGCGCCTCGCTGAACGCCAGCATCCGGCCGAACTTGGTCTCGTCACGGACCTCCCGCCAGCGCGGGTGGTACCGATACTGCTTCCTGCCGCGGGCATCCCGTCCCGTGGCCTGCAGGTGGCCGTTCGCGGTGGGGCAGATCCACACGTCGGCATACGCGGGTGGAATGGCCAGGCTCCGGATGCGTGCGAGGGTCGCCTTGTCCCGGAACACCCGGCCGTCGCTTCCCACATAGCTGAAGCCGGTGCCGGCCCCGCGGCGCCGGATGCCGGGCGTGCCGTCACTCACGTAGCGGAGTCCGGCGCTCTGGGCGGACTCGATGGGGTCGGGCGACGGTTCCGGCTTGCGGCGCGGCATAGGCATTCACTGTAGCGCCGGACGCCGGCGCGTAAGGTGACGCCAGTCACAGGGTTGCATAAACATTCAGCGCCGGACGCCCCTCTACACTCCACCGCATACCCGGGCTAGCTTCGGGAGCGTTTTCGGGCGTCGACCGCCGCCCGGCCAAGCCTTTTTCGGGGTGTCACCGTGATCATGCGACAGGGGCTGCTGTGGCTCTCCGAGCAGCCGGGCATCTTCAACTTCGTCCGGAGCAACGGCTTGGCACGTCGGTTCGCGTCGCGGTTCGTGGCGGGCGAATCGATCGATCAGGCGGTGGAGGCCGCACGCGAGCTGAGCGGGCGAGGCATCACCGCTTCCCTCGATCTCCTGGGCGAGAGCGTCAGCGCCGAGGCGGAGGCCGTGACCGCGCGCGACCAGTATCTCCGGATGCTGGACCGGATGGCCGCGAGCGGCGCCGAGGTGAACGTTTCGGTTAAGCTGACGCAGATGGGGCTCGACATCTCGGAGGCGCTCTGCGTCGCCAACACGACCGCGATCCTCGAGAAGGCCGCCGCGCTCCATGGCTTCGTCCGGCTCGACATGGAAGGCTCGGACTACACCGAGCGCACGCTCGACTTCTTTCGCCGCCGGCTCTTCGATCGCTTCGGCGCCCACTGCGGCGTCGTCATCCAGTCGATGCTCCGGCGGTCGGAGCAGGACATCGAGGATCTCATCGCCATGAAGGCGCGAGTGCGGCTCTGCAAGGGCGCGTACCTCGAGCCGCCGGAGGTGGCGTTCCCGGACAAGGCGGAGGTCGACAGGAACTACATCCGGCTGATGGAGCGACTGCTGCTGGCGGGCAACTATCCGGGCGTGGCCACCCACGACGGCGCGATCATCGCGCACGCGCGCGAGTTCACCCGGCGCCAGGGCATCGCCAGCGACCGGTTCGAGTTCCAGATGCTGTACGGAGTGCGGCGCGATCTCCAGGAGAGCCTGCGGCAGGCCGGATTCCGGCTCCGGGTCTATATCCCCTTCGGTACCCAGTGGTATCCCTACCTCATGCGGCGACTGGCGGAGCGGCCCGCCAACATCGCGTTCTTCCTCGGCAACATCGTCCGGGAGTCGGTGCCGGGCCGGTGAGCGAGCTGACGCTGGGCGGCTACATGGCCAAGCATGACCGGGCCGCGGCCTTCGGCGGGAGCGACGGCCAGGCCTATTCGGTGGCCATTTACGTCGATGAGGAGCCCGACGTGCGGGGCCTCCACGGGGCGGCGCTCTTGTTCGTCCGGTGGTCCCGCGGCGGCGATCGGCCGGTGGGGCATGTCGAGAGCGACACGCTCGCCTGGGGCCGGACCGAGGCGGAGGCCGAGGACCGGCTCAAGGCGCTGTCGCTCTACGACGTCAAGGCCGCGCTGGACGAGGCCATCGCCCAGGCGCCGTCCGAATGGTGAGCGCCCTCCTCGGCACCGTCCTCGAGCGCGACGGCTCGACGTATCGCGTGGCGACGGCCGGCGGCGAGATCCGCGCGGTGCTGGCCGGCAAGACCAAGCGGGACACGGCGCGGGTGGTGGTCGGCGACCGGGTGCGGCTCGAGCCCGACCCCGACGGCCTCCTCCACGCCATCGTCGGCGTCGAGCCGCGCACGGCACTGCTCGAGCGCCGCGTGCCGGAGGGCCGCGGCGCCCGCCCGGTGGCGGCCAACGTCGATCAGGTCTTCGTCGTCACCGCCACCGTCGATCCCGCGCCCATCCCGCAGCTCATCGATCGCCTCCTCGTCGTGGCCGAGGCCAACGAGATTCCCGCGGCCGTCGTCGTCAACAAGGTGGACCTCGAGGCGGGGGCCGCACTCATCGCCCGGCTCCGGCACGCCGGGTACGCCGTCTATCCGACGAGCGTGCGCACGGGCGCCGGCATGGCCGAGCTCGCCGCCGCGCTGGTGGACCGCATCTCGGTCGTGACCGGGCCATCGGGCGCCGGCAAGTCGAGCCTGCTCAACTGGGTCCAGCCCGGCCTCCAGCTCCGGACGGGCGCCATCAGCGCGAAGGTTCGCCGGGGCAAGCACACCACCGTGTCCGCCGTGATGCTGCCTCTCGACGCGGGAGGGTTCCTGGTGGACACGCCGGGCTTCAGCGAGGTCGGCCTCTGGGGGATCGACCCCGGCGAGCTCGATACCTGCTTTCCGGACTTCCGGCCGGTCCTGGGCAATTGTCGCTACGCCGATTGCCGCCACCGCTCGGAGCCCGGCTGCCCCGTGCGCGAGGCGGTCGACGACGGCACCATCGCGCGGGACCGCTGGGAGAGTTACCTGGTGCTGCTGGAGGAGCTGGAGAGCGCGCCGGAGGAGTGGGAGTGAGCGACTCAGGGTGACGGGGGGCGCTTCCGCGTCCACCGGTCGCGATCGCGGGTTTCCACCTTTGCCATCATCCCGTCGAACGCGGCCTGCAGGTCGATGCCCTCGCGGTTGGCCATGCAGACGAGCACGAACAGAATGTCGGCCATTTCCATGGCCAGGTCGCCCGCCGTCTCGTCCGGCTTCTTCGTCTTCTGCCCGAACCGGTGATTGACCTCGCGCGCCAGCTCGCCCACCTCCTCGGCGAGCCGCGCGACGTTGGTCAGCGGATGGAAATACCCCTCCTCGTACTGGCTGACCCAGACGTCCACCCGCCGCTGCGCGTCGGCGAGCGACATGCTAGCGGCGCGCGCTCGCGGCGGGCAGCCCGGCCTCCCTCGGCGCACCTCGATCGGCAAGCGCGCGGATGAGCGCGCGCATGAACTGGGGCAGGTCCGCGGGGGTGCGGGAGGAGATGAGGTTCCCGTCGACGACTACCGGGCTGTCCTCCCACAGCATCCCGGCGTTGACCAGGTCGTCCTTGATGGCGCCGACGCTGGTGCCGCGCTTGCCGCGCACGATGCCCGCCGAGATCGGCACCCAGCCCGCGTGGCAGATGAAGGCCACGGGCTTCTCGGCCTCGTAGATCTCGCGGGTCAGCCGGAGCAGGGTCGGGGACCGGCGCATGATGTCCGGGGCGTAGCCGCCGGGGATGACCAGCCCGTCGAACGCGTCGGCACTGAGCTCGTCCACGGTCGCGTCGACGGTGAGGGGATAGCCGCGCTTCCCCTGGTAGGTGCGCTCGCCGGTGCCCGCGACGACGGTGCGAGCCCCCTCCTCCTCGAGGCGGATCTTCGGATACCAGAGCTCGAGATCCTCGTACAGGGGGCCGGCGAAGAAGAGAACGGTGGTGCCTGAGAGCGACATGGGACACAGCCGTGCTGAGGGTGGTGGGAACTGGCCTGCACTCTCTCAAAGGTATAATGTTTGACCGGCCGTGCACCTCACCCCCACTCCCGTTGATCCATGTCCATGCGCCCCCGCGACCGCATCCTGGCCAACCTCGAATCGATCTACCGCGATTCCTACGACCGCGCCAAGTCGTCGGGCGACGGGGGACGCATGATCGATCTCGACAGCGCCTACATGCGCGACCAACTGATGCTGGAAATTCTGCTCGACATCCGCGACCTCTTCTCGGTGGCGCCCGCCGCCTCCGGCGGGA
>JBBQDU010000048.1:0-15142 GCA_038320055.1 Gemmatimonadales bacterium
AACAGGGGGGGCGGGGACGGTTGGAGGCCTCCGGCCACATCGTAGTACCGCTCACTACCTCGTCTGGACTGGGGCTCTGAACTCTTAAGAACGGGGGCGCCTCTCGGCGCCCCTTGTGCAGCCGCTCGCTTGTCGCAAAACGGCCCTATCATGTCGCAAAGCCGACCTAGCGGGGCAGGGCAGAACCTCCGAATTTCGATCCTTCCCGAACTGCCGCCTCACTCATTCAGCTCACCCTCATCGGAATCCCCGATACCGGAGGACAGCATGCGAGGCGTCATCGCGGTGACCCTGGCGCTCACACTGGGAGCCTGCGGAGGCCACAATCCCTTCAGCCCGATGGTGGCAACGGTCGCGGGGAGTTATGCCGCCAGCTCGTTCACCCTGTCGTCCTCCGCCGGGACGACGGATCTCCTGGCCTTGGGCTCGACCGTCGCCATCACCTTGGCGGCCGACGGTACCACGTCCGGGCGATTGTTCATCCCCGGCGGCGCCGAGGACGGCAGCGACGTCGACGTCGACCTGGTCGGGACGTGGGCGTTGTCGGGAGCCACGGTCACCTTCAACCAGACCGGGGACACGTTCATCCGGGATAGCGAGTTTACGGCGGCACGCAATCGGTTGACCGGCGAGGGCACGTTCAGCGGCACGGTGATTCGGCTCGTGCTCGGGAAGGCAATCTGACGACCCTCCAGCGACGCGCTCAGCGCCCGGCTAGGTGCTCATCCCGGAGTCATCGTGAAGTCGATCGCGGATCCGCGCGTTCTCGAGGATCTCGATTGGCAGCGGTGGGGCAACCGGCACACCGACCATCACCTGCGGCAATTCGGCTCGGAGCGGGGCGGGGAACGCCCTGGCGGCCGACCTCGGCTCCCGTCCCCATGAATCCCCTCAGGGGATTAGGTTCACGAGATGGCGCAGTGGACGCGGAATCTCCTGCTGGCCGGAGCGGCCATGGTAGTCGGTCTCCTGGTGTGCGAGCTGGTGCTGCGCCTCCTCGGGGTCAGTTATCCGGTCTACGTCTGGACCGATCCCGTTCGCGGCGTCGCGCACATTCCGGGAGCGACGGGAGGTCCGCGTCAGCCCGACGGCCACCGCCGGATCGAGATCAACGGCGACGGCATGCGGGGGCCCGACATCGCGTTGAAGCATCCCCCCGGCACGTTCCGCATCGCCTTGCTCGGCGACTCCTTCATCGAAGCCTTCGAGGTTCCCTTCGAGCAGACCGTCGGGGAGGTACTCCAACGACGCCTTTCGACCATCCGCGGGGCGCCGGTCGAGGTGCTGAACTTCGGCGTAGGTGGCTACGGGACGGCGCAGGAGTTGCTCACGCTGCAGCACGAGGTCTGGAAGTACGCACCGGACCTGATCCTGCTGGCCGTAACGACCGGCAACGATATCTCGAACAATTACCGCCCATTGGATGGAGGCGACTACCGGCCGTACTACGTTCCGGTGGACGGCCGGCTCGTGCTGGACCGGAGCTTCACCAAGTCCAAGGCATATCGGTCTCGAGCGGTATGGACGAAGCGACTGCTGGGCCTGGTGCAGGAGTCACGCCTGGTGCAACTGGTCAATCGCGTGCGCCACTCCGGACGGAAAACCGAGCGTCAGCGGGACAATGCAGGCGCGATCCCGGGAGAAGAGGTGGGACTGCGCGACGAGGTGCAGCTCCCCCCCACCACGCCGGAGTGGCATGCGGCGTGGAAGGTGACCGAGGGAATCCTGCTCCTGATGCGCGACGAATGCCGGAGCAGGCGCACACCCTTCGCGATCGTCACCCTCACGCGCGGGATTCAGGTCAATCCGGATCCCGGAAAGAAGGCGGAATTTCTGCGTCAGCTCGGCGCCAAGGATCTCTACTATCCCGAGCGGCGGCTGAACACATTCGGCGAGCGCATGGACATTCCGACGTTCAACCTGGCTCCCCCCATGGCGAAGGAGGCCGAGCAGCGCCGGATCTACTTTCACGGCTCGGGCGACGGACTAGGCACCGGGCACTGGAACGAGCGGGGGCACCGGGCCGCCGGCGAGCTCATCGCCCCGTGGCTCGCCGCGGAAGTGTCCGGCCGTCCGATGCCGAAGTCCCCGCTTTGATCCAGTCGGCCGGCGCTAGAAAATGGTGTAGATGAAGGGCGCGAGGACCGAACCCTGGGCAAAGACCAGGAGCATGCCCACCAGCAGCAGGACGAGGATGATAGGCAGGAGCCAGAACTTCTTGCGCACCTTCAGCCAGCTCCAGATTTCCCGAGAAATGCCCGCCTGACCCATGAGCCTCACCGCCTCAGAATTGATGGTCCATGTCGCCTCGCCTGGTGCCCTCCGCGCGGCTGTGCCAGTTGGTCGCCTCGCCGTGCTGTCTCGAGAGAGGCCGGTGACCGAACAGCCGGGCGAGGAGGCCGCCCGGCGTGAGCACCAGGAAGAAGATCACCCCCATGAAGATCGGGGTCGTGACCTTGGAGATGACCAGGGAGAGCGCCATCCACCGGCGGTACACCGGCCCGAGTCGCGCGGGTGCGGCGAGCCCCCCCACGATCAGGGCAATGGCCGGCACCAGGGCCACCGCCGCCGCGGTGGGATGCGCGCGGCGCCAGAAGACGAATCCGAGAAGGAGGAACGCTCCTCCGACCAGCAGGCCGAACTTGCGTCCTTCGGCCGGCGTCAGTCCAGCTGAAACTCTTCCTGCCAATTGTCGGTCTCCTTCGGGTCGGGCTGCCCCACCTTGTCGAGGAGAAACGGCCCGAGCACCAGGTAGTCGAGGTGGGTTCGCATGAAGCAGCGATAGGCGTCGGCGGGCGAGCAGACGATCGGCTCACCGCGGACGTTGAACGAGGTGTTGACGAGCACCGCGCATCCCGTCAGGCACTCGAACTCGCGGATCAGGTCGTAGTAGTCGGGATTGGTGTCCCGACTCACGGTCTGAATTCGCGCCGAATAGTCGATGTGGGTCACGGCCGGCAGATCGGACCGCGGAACGTTCAGCTTGTCGATTCCCCAGAGCCCGTCCTGGGACGCGTCCATCGGGATCTGTCGCGCCTTGCTGACCGGAGCGACCAGGAGCATGTACGGCGAGTCGGTATCGAGCTCGAAATACTCGCTCACCCGCTCCCGGAGCACGCTCGGCGCGAAGGGGCGGAACCCCTCGCGAAACTTGATCTTGATATTCATCTGCGCCTGCATGCGCGGGCTCCGCGGATCGCCGAGGATGCTCCGGGCGCCGAGCGCGCGAGGTCCGAACTCCATGCGCCCGTTGAACCAGCCCACCACCTTTTCGTCGGCCAGCACCCCGGCCACCGTGCGAAGGAGATCTTCGCGCTCGAGCTTGCGGTACGTCGCCCCGATCGAGCGCAGGAAGGATTCGGTCTCGGTCTCCGTGTAGGCGGGCCCGAGATAGGCCCCCTTCATGCCGTCCTGGCCGGGCGTGACCCGCCGGGGCTGGTGGCAGTGGCGGTGCCAGGCGAGCTGCGCCACGCCGAGGGCGCCGCCGGCGTCGCCGGCCGCTGGCTGAATCCAAAGCTCCTTGAACGGCCCCTCGCGGAGGAGACGGCCGTTCCCGACGCAGTTGAGCGCCACGCCCCCGGCCAGGCACAGCCGGTCGAGGCCGGTCTCCCGGTGCACCGTGCGCGCCATGCGAAGCATGACCTCCTCGCACACCACCTGGACCGACCGCGCCAGGTCCATCTCGCGCTGCGTCAGCTTGGATTCCGGTTCGCGCGCCGGCGCACCGAACAACCGGTCGAAGGCACGATTCGTCATCGTGAGACCGGAGAGGTAGTTGAAATATCGCTGATTGAGCACGAAGGACCCGTCCTCCTTCAAGTCGATCAGCTCGCGGTAGATCAGGTCCACGAATTTCGGCTCGCCGTACGGGGCGAGGCCCATGACCTTGTACTCGCCGGAATTGACCTTGAACCCGGTGTAGTAGGTGAAGGCCGAGTACAGGAGGCCGAGCGAGTCGGGCCAGTGGATCTCCTTGAGAATCTCGATGTCGTTGCCCCGGCCGGCCCCGAACGAGGCCGTCGCCCACTCCCCCACGCCGTCGATGGTGAGAAACGCCGCCTCCTCGAACGGGGACGGGAAGAACGCGCTCGCGGCGTGCGATTCATGGTGCTCGGCGTACAGGACATCTCCCTCGTAGCCGAGCTCTTCGCGCAGTTGCCGGTCCGTGAAGAGCTTGTCCTTGATCCAGAGCGGGCCCGCCAGAAGAAACGACCGGAAGCCGTGAGGCGCGGTTCCGAGGTAGGTCTCGAGGATGCGCTCGAACTTGAGCAGGGGCTTGTCGTAGAACCCCACGTAGGCCAGGTCGCCCACCGAGATGCCGGCGGTTCCCAGGCAGTAGGCGACCGCACGATGCGGGAAGGTGGCATCGCCCTTCTTCCGCGTGAACCGCTCCTCCTGCGCCGCGGCGAGGATCTCGCCGTCCCGGAGCAGGCAGGCCGCGCTGTCGTGGTAGAAAGCGGAGATGCCGAGAATGTACTGTGAAGTCACTACGAGGAACCCCAATCACCGCGGCATGCGGATGCTTGCCCGAGGGCTGATGGACACGAGCCAGGCAACGAATCTGTACCCTGCCGCGAACGAGGGGCAAGGCTGCCGGAAACTCGTCAGAACCGCACGGCCAGGCCCACGCTCAGACTCGGATAGACGGCACCGCCCCCGAGGATGCGGGCCTCGGCGCCCGCGGTCGCGCCAAGGCTCGGGGTGAGCCAGGCCGTGCCGTGCCCGCTCACGAAGGCGCCGACGCCGCCGTCGATAAACTCCGACTGATCCCCCACCAGAAACCCCGTCGCGCCAGCCGAGAGCCCGAATTCGGCCCGGTTGGCGGCGAACGTCACCGTGGGGCCGAGATCGATCGCGGCGGCGCCCTGGTCGGTGCCCAGTACGGGAAGCGAGGCCCGAAGTCCCACCCCCCAACGAGGCCCAAAGTCTCGCCGGATAGCGAGTTCGGGGCCGTAGGCGACGCCCTGTGTGGCGCCGACCCAGAGCCCAGTGAACGCCGCGGTGACAGTCCACGGTCTCTTCGGGGCGCCCTGGGCGGGCAGCGACGCGACCAGGAGCCCGGCTTGGATGACCACAAGCAAAGCGATACGGTGAAAGCGTTTGGGGTTCCGGAACATGGGAAACCTCTCGCGGTGAAGGTGGACGTCGCGAGAAGTATCGTGCGGGGGCGTGGCCTGAGCGTGACCGGAAGCGGAATGCGGTTTCTATCGCCTTGCGGCCACCCGGTTCAGGTAATGGGCTCCAGCCCCGCGAGGATCGCCTCCCGTCGAGGCTCCAGGAACGGCGGCAGCGCGACGTGCTCGCCGAGGGTGGCGGCGTCCTCGTCCACCGCGAACCCAGGCCCGTCGGTGGCGATCTCGAACAGGATGCCGTTCGGCTCCCGGAAGTAGAGGCTCCGGAAGTAGTAGCGGTCCACCTCGCCGCTGTTTCCGATCCCCTGCGCGTCGAGGCGCTCCTTCCAGGCGTGATACTCCGCCTCGTTCGGGGTTCGGAACGCGACGTGGTGGACGCCGCCCGCGCCCAGCCGCGCGGGCGCCGCGTCCGGCTCGACCGCCACGTGGAGCTCGGCGTGCGGCCCGCCCCGGCCCATCTCGTACACATGGACCGTGTGCGCCGGCTCGCCGGCTCCCGGGTACTGGCGGACCGGCCGCAGGTTCATGACCTGCGTCAGGACGGCCTCCGTCCCGCGCAGGCTCGGCACGCTCATCACGATGGGGCCGAGTCCGCGGATCTGGTATTCCGGGGGCACCGCACTCCGGTCCCACGCGACCGAAGCGTCGCCCTGGCCGCCGTCGTCGACCAGCGCGAGGCGCTGGCCCTCGGGATCCTCGAAGTCCAGGGTGGAGCGCCCGTCGCGCTCGACGATCCCGCCCGCGTGGACGTCGAGATCGCGGAAGCGGCGCGCCCACCACTCCAGCGCAGGCCGGCCGGCCACGCGCAGGTGCGTCCGGACGATGCTGTGCGTACCGCGTCGCTCGCGCGGCATCTTCCAATCGAAGAAGGTCACGTCCGTGCCGGGCGAGCCCGCCGCGTCGGCGTAGAACAGGTGGTACGCACTGACGTCGTCCTGGTTGACGCTCCGCTTCACCAGGCGCAGTCCGAGCGTCTGCGTATAGAAACGGTAGTTGTCGCGGATGGCGGCGGAGACCGCCGTCAGATGATGAATGCCGGTGAGATCCATGCGCGCTCTCTTCTGGAAGGCTGCCCGAATTCTAGCCTGTCACGAAAGCGCATGGACGGCCACGGCGGTATCGTTGGGACATGGACGACGCCACCACGCCCGTGGCGGCCCACTATGGGCGGCCCGGGATCGTCGAGAGCATTCGCGCCGCGCTTCGGGAAGCCGGCAGGTCTCCCGACGTGCTCCAGCCGGAGGATCTGGCCCCCGTGGACCAGTTCCACACCCGGGGCCGCGAGGCCACCCTCGATCTGGCCCGGCTGGCCGAACTGACCGGAGGCGAGCAGGTGCTCGACGTCGGCGGCGGCCTCGGTGGTCCGGCGCGGACGCTTGCGTCGACACTGGGCTGCCACGTGACGGTGCTGGACCTGACGCCCGAGTTTCGTGAGGCCGGCGAGGAGCTGACGCGGTGGGTGGGGCTGGGCGACCGCGTGTCGTTCGAGACGGGAGATGGGACGGCGCTGCCGTTCGAGCCCGCGAGCTTCGACGTGGTCTGGACGCAGCACCTCTCGATGAACGTGCCCGACAAGCGCAAGCTCTTCGCCGAGGCCTGCCGGGTGCTCCGGCCGGGAGGTCGGCTCGCGATCCACGAAATCACCGCCGGGTCGGGCGAGCCGCTCGACTTCCCGGTCCCCTGGGCATCGCGGGCCGAGCTCAGCTTCCTGCTGCCGGAGCGGGAGCTGCGCGCGCTGGTGCGCGAGGCCGGCGTCCACGAACGGATCTGGGTCGACGTGACCGACCCGTCGCTCGCCTGGGTGGAGGCGCGCCTTGCCGCCGCCGGAAGCGGGCCTGCGCTCGGACTCCAGGTGCTTCTCGGCCCGGCGGCCGGTGCGGCGTTCGTCAATCTCCGACGCGGGCTTGCCGAGCGCCGACTGCGGGTCGTCGAGGCGGTCTTCGACCGGTGACGCACGGCCTGCCGACCACACCTTACCCCAAGCCACACGAGGGACCGATGGACATTTTACGCTTCCTGGTCGTTCTGGCCGCCACGGTCATCGCGGCGTGCGGCGGGCGCGAACGCCCCGCGGCCGGCACCGACTCCACGCCCGCCGCCGAAGACGCGGCCTCCCCGGAGGCCGCCGGGCTCGAGCTGCCTTCGGGCTTCACGGCCACCATCTTCGCGGACACGATCGGCGGCGCGAGACACGCGGTGGTCGCGCCGAGCGGCGACGTCTACGTCAACACCTGGCGTTCCCCGTACGATTCGACCCGCCGGACGCCGCCGGGCGGGTTCGTCGTGGCCCTCCGAGACACGAATCGCGACGGCCGCGCCGACGTCATCCAGCGGTTCGGCGGCACCAGCGAGTCGGGCAGCCACGGCGGAACGGGCATCGCGCTTCTCGGTGACGCGCTCTATGTCGAGCAGGATTCGAGCATCGTCCGCTTCCGGCTGACCGAAGGCGAGCTGACGCCGGCGGGGGCGCCGGACATCATCGTCACCGGTCTGGCCACGGAGGGCGGCCACCCGATGCATCCGATCGCCGTCGATACCCAGGGCAACCTGTTCGTGAACATGGGCTCGGCGACCAACGCCTGCCAAGCGAAAGACCGGCAGCCCGGATCGGGGGGCGTCGATCCCTGCCGCGAGCTGGCGGCGCGCGGCGGCATCTGGCGTTTCAGCGCGCTCCGGACCGGTCAGCGATTCGCGCCCTCCGCGCGCTTCGCGACGGGGATCCGGAATGCAGTCGGCCTCGCCATCGGCCCGCGGGACGGCCGGCTCTACAGCACGCAGCACGGCCGCGACCAGCTGGCCGAGAACTGGCCCAAGCTGTTCGACTGGAAGCAGAGCGCCAGGCTGCCCGCCGAGGAGCTGCTGCTGGTCGAGAAGGGCGCGGACTACGGCTGGCCGTACTGCTACTACGACCCAGACCAGCAGAAGCTCGTCCTTGCGCCGGAATACGGTGGCGACGGGCGGCAGATCGGCCGCTGCGCGAACAAGCGCGGGCCGGTGGCGGTCTTCCCGGCGCACTGGGCGCCGAACGCGCTGGCGTTCTACACCGGCTCCACGTTTCCCGAGTCTTACAGGGGCGGAGCGTTCATCGCGTTCCACGGCTCGTGGAACCGGGCGCCGGAGCCGCAGGAGGGGTACAACGTCGCCTTCCAGCCATTCGCGGACGGGAAGCCCTCGGGCGACTACCAGATCTTTGCGGACGGATTCGCGGGCGCACGAAAGCAGCCGGGTCTGGCCGACCATCGGCCGGCGGGGCTGGCGGTGGCGCCGGACGGCGCGCTGCTGATCACGGACGATCAGCGAGGCCGGGTCTGGCGGGTGGCGCACCGGGGCGGGGGGCAGGGCGGGGAGGTCGCCGGCCGCTGAACCGCGACGGCAGGTGCCGCGGTCAGGGCCGGCGGCGCGGCTCCCTCACACGCGGCTCCATCACACGCGAATGAACGCCGCCACCGCCGGATCCCGCCGGAGCCCGGCCAGCGCCCCGGCGTCGGGCCGGTCGGGGACGTCCCGCTCGCAATCCACCATGCAGAGGAAGCCGAGCGGCTCGTCGCCCGAGGGCTGGAACTGGTGCCAGGTGAGCGGCGGCACGCGGACGAGATCGTGCGTCCGCGCGTCCACGATGCGGTCGCCGATCAGCACACGTCCGCCGCCACGCACGATCATCACCGCATGCGCGTGGTGGTGCCGCTCGAGCGAGGACCACCCTCCCGGCGCGACCTCGAAGTAGCGAAGCTGGCACGCCAGGCCGTCGCGCCCCTCGAACAACGTCTGCCGCGTGATCCCGGTAAAGTGGGCGCCCTCGCTCTTGTAGGGCTTCACCTCGATGCCCTCCCACCGGAACGGGCCGGTCTGCCGCACGTGCTCGCTCATCGTACGGGCTCCTCGAACGCGGCCCGACTCACCTGCTCCACCAGCGCACGCGAGCGTTCGAAGAGCTCGTCGCCCGCCTCGTACAGGCTTCCGCCGATCAACAGGATCGCGTCGCGGCCGTAGAACTCCACCAGGCCCGCGACGCCCTCGAGCCGGATGCCGCCGGCCGCGACGGGCATGGCCGGGCGCACGCGCGGATGCGCCGTTCGAAGCTCGGCGGCGAGCGCGGCGCAGGTGGCCGGGCTGTAGCTGAAGCGTCCGCCGGCGTGCGGAAAGATGACCGCGTCCGATCCGAACCACCGGAAGAGCTTGCCGAAGAGCACCGGCTCGAGTGCGCGCATCACGCCGCCGAACGCGGGATGGGCGATGATGGGCAGCCCTTCCCCGAGCCAGGCCAGCTCGTGCAGAAACGGCAGCCCCGTGAGCATCGGCGAGACCATCACCGCGCGGGCCCCCGCCTCGCGCGCGAACTCCAGCTGCCGCCTCACCCGGTCCGGCGTCCCGAGCAAGTTCGGCACATAGAGCGCGTGGCGCCCGGTGTCGAGCGCGGCATCCTCCACCGCGCGGAGACAGGCCTCGACCCGCGCCTCGAACGGGCAGAACGCGTGGTCGGCGAGTCCGTGATCGTCCTTCACCACGTCGATCCCCGCGCGGGCGAAGGTGCCGCAGAGCGACGCCAGCTGCGTCGGGCTGAGCCCCATCGGCTTGAGCGCGGTGGCCAGTAGCGGCCGCCCGTTGACGCCCGCGAGCCCACGGAGTCCCGCGATCCCGACGCGAGGGCCCGGCAGCCATTCGAAGGCCGATTCGGGGAGATCGAGATCCGCGAGCACGACGTCGGGCTGCAGCGACGAGTTGCCGAAGACGACGTTGAGGAGCTGGGCCGGGTCGGCCGCGGCCGTGGCGAGAGGCTGCGCGATGGTCACGCGGTAGGTACCCTCGCCGTCGGGAACGATCTCCTCGACCCGGCCAAGGATGTTGGCGGCCACCCAGGGATCGCGCGACGCGGCGGGGCGGGGGAGCTCGACCGCCTGCTCCAGCATGAGCGCCTCGGCGCGCGCCGCCACGTCGCCGGCCGCGGCGCGGACGAGATAGGTGATGCGCAGCATGTCGTCGGCCCGCTGGGGCACTGGTCCTCCTCCGGTTTTCCGGGGTCGCGTGCGGTGGTCCACCCAAGTATACCGCCGCCTTGCGGTCGGGCCGCGCCGTCCGCACGTTCTCTGCCATGCCCAGGCCCAACCGTCCGTTCCGCGCCGCCGTCTCGCTGGTCGCCGCCGCGTTGGCCCCTCCCGTCGCCCTCGCGCAGAAGTCGGCCCCGCCGCCGCCGGCCTTCGACGCGTACGTGGCGCGCGTGCTCGAGACCTTCACCGTGCCGGGCGTGGCGATCGCCATCGTGAAGGATGGACGAGTCGTGCTGGCGCGCGGCTACGGCGTGCGTCGGCTCGGGGACCCGGCGCCGGTGGACGCCCAGACCCAGTTCGGCATCGCGTCGAACACCAAGGTGTTCACGGCCACGGCGCTCGCACTGCTCGTCGAGGAAGGGAAGCTCGAGTGGGACGCGCCCGTGATCCGCTATCTGCCCTGGTTCGCGATGAACGATCCGTACGTCACCCGCGAGCTCACCGTGCGAGACCTGCTCGTCCATCGAAGCGGCCTCGGCCTCGGCGCCGGCGACCTGCTCTGGTGGCCGCCCTCGACCTACGACCGAAAGGAGATCGCCCGCCGACTGCGATTCATCCAGCCGGCCACCTCGTTCCGGAGTGCCTACGCCTACGACAACGTGCTCTACCTGGTGGCGGGCGAGGTGATCGAGGCGGTCTCGGGACAGCCCTGGGAGACGTTCGTCCGCGGCCGGATCCTCGACCGGGTGGGCATGCGCCACAGCGACGTGAACCACTCGGCCGCGGGCCGGCGGGGCAACGTGGCGACGCCGCACGCGGCGGTGAACGACACCGTGCGCCCCGTGGCGCCGTTCCTGAGCGACAACACGGATCCGGCCGGCGGCATCGTGTCGGGGGCGGAGGACATGGCGAAGTGGCTGATGGTGCAGCTCGACTCGGGCCGCGTGGGCGACGGGTCGCGGCTGTTCTCGCCCGCGAGCACCCGGCAGCTCTGGCGTGAGGTCACCCCGGAGCCGATCGCCGATCCCCCACCCGGCCTGCCGCATCTCCGCCCGAACTTCAACGGCCACGCCCTCGGCCTCGAGACGCGGGACTATCGCGGCAAGCTGCTGCTCACGCATACCGGCGGCCTGCCGGGCTACCTCTCGCGCGTGGCCATGCTCCCGGAGCTCCGGCTCGGCGTGGCGGTCCTCACCAATCAGGAGTCCGGGTACGCGTTCAACACGCTCGCCTATCGGGTCCTCGACCACTACCTCGGCGTGAGGGCGCCCGACTACGTCGGCATCTACGACTCGCTGCGGCGGCGCAACCGGTCGGAGGATGCCGCCCGTGCACGCGAGGCCTCGGCGCAGCGCGACTCCACCTCGGGACCTCGCTGCCCCTGGCCGGGTACGCCGGCACCTACCGCGACGTGTGGTACGGCGACGTGACGATCGCCGAGGGGCAGGGCGCGCTCGTCATCCGAATGACCCGGACGCCGTCCATGGTCGGCGACCTCGAGCACTGGCAGCACGACACCTTCGTGGCCCGCTGGCGGGACCGCGAGCTCCGCGCCGATGCTTACGTGACCTTCGCGCTGACGCCGGATGGCGGCATCGAGCGCGTGAAGATGGAGCCCGCCGCGCCGGATGTGGACTTCAGCTTCGACTTCCAGGACCTGCTCCTCCAACCGGTGGCCCGCTGAGCGCCTGACGCGTGGTGCGCGGCCCCGGCGCCGGTTACCTTCGACGGCATGCGCTTCCCGCGGACCCTCGCGCTGCTCCCGCTCCTCCTTCCCGCCACGCTCGTCGCGCAGGAGATCACCCAAGCCGAGTACGCCGGCCGCCGCGATTCGCTGGCCGCGCGGATCGACAGCGGGGTCGTGATCGCGTTCGGGGCGACCGCCCCGGTCGGCATCGCGCGCGCGGGGCAGCTGCCGGCGTTCCGCTACCTCACCGGGTTTCTCGAGCCGGACGCGGCGTTCGTGCTCGTGGCGCGGGGCGGCCGCGCCGGCGGCACGCTCTACACCGGGGCGCGCGATCCCCGGCGGGCGCTGTACGATGGATTCCCGCCGGACTCGGGAGCGGTGGCGCGGGAAACGGGACTCGCCGTCCGCTCGATGGCGGCGCTCCGGCCCGCGCTCGATTCGCTCGCCAGGACGGGTCTCCCGTTCTACACGCTGCGGGACTACGCCGGCGCGGACTACGCGGAGAGCGACTCGCTCACCCGGGGCGCGAGCTTCCTCGATGCGTTCGCCGACGCCCATCCGCGCCTCGTGCCGCGGGATGCGCACCCGATCGTGGACAGCCTCCGCGCCCGGAAGAGCGGGGCCGAGCTCGCGCTCCTCCGCCGCGCGATCGGCGTGACGGTGGCCGCCCAGCGCGAGGCGATGCGGACCGTCCGGCCCGGCCTGTGGGAATACCAGGTCGAGGCGCTCTTTTCCTCCGCGTTCCGGCGCACCGGTGGCGAGGGGCCGGCGTTCGGCTCGATCATCGGCTCGGGTCCCAACTCGACCCAGTATCACTACGAGACCAACACCCGCCGCATGCAGGCCGGCGACGTGGTGGTGATGGACGTCGGCGCCGCGTGGGCCGGGTACGCGGCCGACGTGACCCGCACCATCCCGGTGAGCGGACGGTTCACCTCCGAGCAGCGCGCCGTCTATCAGATCGTTCGTGACGCGCAGGCCGCCGCCGAGCGCGTGGCAGGCCCCGGCGCCTCGTATGCCGCCTGGCGCGACTCGGCGCGCGCCGTGATCGCGCGCGGAACGGCCCGGCTGGGCCTCACCGAAGGTGTGGATGCCACCTTCGATCCGCCGTGGGCCGACCAGTGTGCCAGCGAGCCGGTGCGCTGCACCCAGTCGTTCCTCTACATGGCCCACGGACTCGGGCACGGCATCGGCCTCGAGGTCCACGACCCGCCGCGCCCCTGGAAGGAAACGGGCGCGTTCGCCCCGGGCGACATCTTCACCATCGAGCCCGGCCTCTACGTCAGTACGCGCCTGCTGGACATCCTGCCCGATACGCCGAAGAACCGGGCGATGATCGCCCGGGTCCGCGCCGCCGTCCGGCGCTACGACAACCTCGGGGTTCGGATCGAGGACGATTACGCGATCACCCCCACGGGTGTCGAATGGCTCAGTCGCGCGCCGCGGGAGATCGCCGAGGTCGAGGCCGCCATGGCGCGCCGTGGCCGATAGCACGACCCGCCGGCCGGTGTGGCCCCTGCTGCTCGCGGCGCTCTTTTTTGCCGCGGCCGTCATGGTGGGGCGTGGGGTGTCGCGCGGCCTCGCGCCATTCGGGCGGCTCGGTCGCAGCGAGACCACCGTGAGCCAGGCCGTGATCGCCGAGCAGACGAAGGCCGTGGCGCGCCTGGTGACGAGCGAGACGATGATGCGGGACGTCGTCACCTACGAGAACCGCCGGCTCGGCTCGACCAAGCGCTCCCTCGTCGTGGTGACCGGGAAGGTGCTCACGGGGTTCGATCTGGACCGCGGGCTGGAGGTCGCGGTCGACCATCCGGCCCGGCGGATCAGGATCACGCTTCCGCCACCGTCGGTCATGGGCGTCGAGATCACCGAGCTCAAGACCTACGATGAGCAGAGCGGGCTCTGGAACCCGTTCCGGCCGGCCGACCGCGATACCATCTTTGCCCTGGCGCGGCGGCACCTGGTCGAGGCGGCGGGCCAGATCGAGCTCGCCGGGCAGGCCGAGGAGAGCGCCCGGCGGCTGCTCGAGGCCACCGTGCGGGCGGAGGGGTACGCCACCCAGGTCACCTTTGCGGGGCGGCCACCGGTGGAAACAGCCAGATAGGAAACCGGCCGGAACTGGCCGACCGGGTTAGATTTAGACCGCGTGGCAAACTGCCGCGCCCTGGTCCCCCGATCGAGAGCCTGCCGTGAGCAGTTACAAATTCGAGCAGCGACGCCTAGTCCACCGCGGTCGCGAATTTCACTTCGTCTCCTACGATGCGCATCCCGCCAACGAGCGCCGCGGGGAAATCGCGATGCCGCCCATGTGGTACCTCATGAACGAAGGGAAGCGCCGGCCCGTGATGGAGCAGGTCGCGGGGACGCCGGTGGAGGAGCTCGATCGCTCCCTCCTCGAGTGGGTCGACATGGAGATCTACGGCACGGGACAGCGCCGTGCCGTTCAGTAGTCTCAAGCTTCACCCGAGCCTCCTCAAGGGTATCAAGGAGCTCGGCTTCACCCGCCCCACACCGATTCAGTCGGACGCGATTCCGCCGGCGCTCGAGGGCCGGGACGTGCTCGCGTGCGCGATGACCGGCAGCGGCAAGACGGCGGCCTTCCTGCTGCCGATCCTGCACCGCCTCATCGACCTGCCCCGTGGCACCACGCGGGCCCTCGTCCTCACGCCCACGCGCGAGCTCGCGGCGCAGATCCTCGAGGATCTGAACGACCTGGCGGTCCACACCCCGGTCACGGCCGCGGCCGTGTTCGGCGGCGTCGGCATGGGGCCCCAGGAGCACGCCTTCCGAACGGGCGTCGATGTGCTGATCGCCACGCCGGGACGGCTGCTCGACCACTTCCGCGCGCCGTACGCGAAGCTGCCGGGCATCGAGTATCTCGTGCTCGACGAGGCGGACCGGATGCTCGACATGGGCTTCCTGCCCGACATCCGCCGGGTGCTCAGGCATCTGCCCGCGCGCCGGCAGACCCTGTTCTTCAGCGCCACGATGCCCGCCCCGATCCTCCACCTTACCCGTGAGCTGCTGCACCAGCCGGCCACGATCAGCATGGAGCGCAAAGCGGCGCCGGCCGTGGGGATCACCCAGGCCATCTATCCCGTCCCACAGGAATTGAAGCCGGCGCTGTTCCTCGCGCTCCTGGAGCGGGACGAGATGCAGGAGGCGCTGGTTTTCACCCGCACCAAGCACCGCGCGAACCGGCTGCAGGCCTATCTGGTCAAGCACGGGATCAAGGCCGAGCGGATTCACGGGAACCGGTCGCAGACGCAGCGGACCGAGGCGCTCGCGGGGTTCAAGAGCGGCAAGTATCGCGTGCTCGTGGCGACGGATATCGCCGC
>JBBQDU010000049.1:0-14941 GCA_038320055.1 Gemmatimonadales bacterium
GCCTTCTTCGATCAATACACGCGGCGGGGCCGGTGTCCCGCCGACGATCTGCCGTCGGCCCAAGTCGCCGCCTAGCCGCACTCGCCCCCTTCGGGTGTGAGGGCGGTCACGACTCCCTCCTCCAGCTTGCCCTAACTTCTCTTCCCTGTAGGAACGAGACGGCCGCTCTACGATCGGTTGACTGCTCGCTCTCCTTTATTCCGCGTCGCCTCCGCGGCCCGTGTGCCCATGGCATTCATCTTTGGAGGACCGTACCAATGAACACGCCCAACGCTCAGAATCTCAGCGTCGTCGGACTTTTCAGTGACCGCCGGGACGCCGAGAACGCCATCCGCGATCTCAAGGACGCCGGCTTCAAGGAGTCCCAGATCGGTGTTGCCATGCTGGATAAGGACGAGCAGCGAGATATCATTAAGGATACCGGCAGCAGCGCCGCCGGAGGCGCCGCGACCGGCGCCGTCAGCGGTGGCCTGGTCGGCGGAATCATCGGCCTGCTCGGCTCGCTTCTCATTCCGGGGGTGGGCCCGATAGTGGTCGGCGGCGTCCTGGCCTCCGCCCTCACTGGCGCCGGGGTCGGCGCCGCCACCGGTGGGGTGATCGGCGCCCTGGTCGGGCTGGGCGTCCCCGAGGCGGATGCCCGGCACTTCGACGAGGGACTTCGCTCGGGCCGCACGATGGTCACTGTGAACGCCGGTCCGCGAACCGGCGAGGCGCTGGGCGTCCTCGACCGCCACGGGATGGACTTCGGGCCGTCGGGCCGGGAGCGGTACGACAGCTTCGATCGGGTGTCCGCCTCGAGCGGCGCGCGCGACGTCGCCGAAGGGCGCGGATGGACTCAGGAGAGCGAGCGCCGATTCCATCAGGATCCCGAGTACGCCGGGCCCGAACGCCGGCTCGTCGGCGTCTGACCAAGGCCAGCAGCTCGGTGGGCGGCGGGGGAGGGCGCATGGCGCTCTCCCCCGCTTCGCTTGCAGATTACTGCGTCCACCTCGAGGAGTGCGGGTGAAGGTCATTCGAGTCCACGCCACCGGTGACGCAGACGTCCTCCGACCGGAAGAGTCCGAGGTGCCCCGGCCGGGTCCGGGCCAGGCGCTGATCCGTGTCGAGGCGGTCGGCGTCAACTTCGTGGAGATCTATCAGCGGATCGGCCTCTATCCGGTGGCCCCGCCATATACACCCGGCGCCGAGGCGGCAGGCACGGTGGAGGCGGTCGGGACGGGCGTCTCCACGCTCCAGCCTGGCGACCGGGTCGCGTCGGTCAACGTGCTCGGTGCGTACGCGGAATACGCGCTGGTCGAAGCCGAGCGCGTGGTCCCGCTCCCGGACCGGGTCACCACGCGGCAGGCGGCCGCGGTGCTTCTCCAGGGCCTCACCGCCCACTACCTCACCACCTCCACCCATCGGCTCTCCCGCGGGGAGACCTGTCTGGTGCACGCGGCGGCCGGCGGCGTCGGCCTCCTGCTCTGCCAGATGGCCAAGCGCCTTGGCGCGCGGGTCATCGGCACCGTGTCCACCGAGGCCAAGGCGGCGCTGGCGCGCGAGGCCGGCGCCGACGAGGTCATCCTGTACACCCAGACGGACTTTGCGACCGAGGTGAAGCGGCTGACCAACGGCGCCGGCGTCCAGGTCGATTACGACTCGGTGGGCCGCACCACCTTCGCCAAGGGGCTCGACTGTCTGGCGCCCCGCGGGCTGATGGCGCTCTACGGACAGAGCAGCGGTCCGGTGGACCCGATCGATCCGCGTGTCCTCAGTCAGAAGGGTTCGCTGTTTCTCACTCGGCCCAGCCTCGCCCACTACATCGTGGACCGGAAGGAGCTGCTGGAGCGCGCGGGTGAGGTGCTCGGCTGCGCCGCCGACGGGTCGCTCTCGGTGCGGATCGAGCGTGAGTTCCCGCTCGAGCAGGCGGCCGACGCCCATCGGGAGCTGGAAGCACGCCGGACGACGGGCAAGCTGCTGCTGGTTCCGTGACCGGGGGGCGTGAAGCGCTGCCCGCGCTCGTCTCGACCGAGTGGCTCTCCACGCGGCTCGGTCGGCCGGGCCTGCGCGTGCTGGACGGTTCTTGGTACATGCCGGCCGGCGGGCGGGATGCCGCCGCCGAGTACATCGCGGCCCACGTACCGGGCGCACTCTTCTTCGATCTCGACGCCACCAGCGATACCGCGTCCCCCCTGCCGCACATGCTCCCGGCGGCGGCGGCCTTCGCTCGCCGGATGGGTGCCCTCGGTCTGGGCGACGACGACGATCTGGTGGTGTACGACGACTCCGGCGCCAACCTCAGCGCCGCGCGCGCCTGGTGGACCTTCAAGGTCTTCGGGCACGCGCGGGTGGCGGTGCTCGATGGCGGCCTCGGAAAGTGGCGACGGGAAGGGCGACCGGTCGAGTCGGGCAGCGTGGCGCTCCCGACGGCTCGCTTTACCGCCCGGCTCGATCCGGCCGCGGTGCGGGATCTGGAGGCCATGCGCGCCAACCTGGTGAACCCGGTCGAGCAGATCGTCGATATGCGGCCGGCGGGCCGATTCGCGGGCACCGACCCGGAGCCGCGCCCCGGCCTTCGCGGCGGCCACATCCCGGGCAGCCGGAGCCTGCCCTACACCGAGCTGGTCGCGGCCGACGGCACCATGCTCTCGCCCGAGGCGCTCCATGCGCAGCTCGCCGCGGCCGGCATTGATCCCGACCGGGCGATCGTCGCCACCTGCGGTTCGGGAACGAGCGCGTGCGCCCTCGTCCTCGCGCTGCACGTGCTGGGGCGCGAGCGTGCGGCCGTCTACGACGGATCGTGGAGCGAGTGGGGCGGGCGGCAGGACACCGCCGTCTCGAGGGGCACCGCGTGAGCGACGCGCCCGTGAGCCACGCGCCCGTGAGCCCGGCCCCCGCGAGCCCCGCTCCCGCGAGCGTGACCTCTACCCGCGTCGCGCTCGGTTGCGCGGTGCTCTTCCTCCTGCCGTTCGCCGCGGCCGGTCTCTTCTCGGCGATGCCAGTGGTGCTCGCGCTCCGCGGCGGCGACTGGGAGAAGGCCGGCTTTCTGACCGTGTTCGCGCTGGTCTTCGGCGGCGTGGGGCTGGGCGGCATCGGCGCGGTGGTGGCCGGTCGGCGCCGCGCGGAGCAGTCGGTCGCGCTGGAGGCGCGGCATCCCGAGGCGCCGTGGCTCTGGCGGGACGACTGGGCGGCCCGGCGCATCACCGACTCGTCGCGCGGCGGGATGTGGGGTGCCTGGATCTTTACCGCGCTCTGGAATCTGATCAGCCTGCCCGCCGCGATCCTCGGCGTGCGGTCGGCGCTGGCCCAGGGGAATCACGTGGCGCTCCTCGCCCTCCTGTTCCCGATCATCGGCATCGGCCTGCTGGGCTGGGCGGTGATGGCGACCGCGCGCTACCGGCGGTTCGGCGTGTCCCATCTCGAGCTCGCCACGCTGCCGGCGCCGGTCGGCCATGCGCTCGAGGGGCTGCTGCGCGTGCCCGACGGCCTCCGGCCCCACGACGGCTTCCGCCTGGTGCTGACCTGCATCCGCCGGGTCACGACCGGGGCGGCCGCAACCGCTCCACCTCCGAGCGAGTCGTCTGGCAGGAGGAGCGGCAGGTGCCGGCCGGCGGGGGCGGCGTGCCGGTGGCCTTTGTCATCCCGTCCGACGCGGTATCCAGCGATCCCCGCCAATCGGCCGACCGCGTGCTCTGGCGACTCGACGTGTCGGCCGATGTGCCTGGGGTGGACTACGCGGCCGCCTTCGAGGTGCCTGTTTTCCGGACCGAGGCGAGCGAGCAGCCTCACTCCATCGCCGAGCGGTCCGTCGAGGCGGCGTTCGCGGTGGCCGCCGATTATCGTCAGCCCGGCGAATCGAGGATACGCGTCAGCACGACCCGCCGCGGCACCGAGATCGACTTTCCGCGCGCGCGCAACCCGGCCATGGCCGGCGGCCTCACCGCGTTCCTCGCCATCTGGATGGGGGCGGTCGCGGGGACGATCGTCATGGGGGCGCCACTCATCTTCCCGATCGTGTTCGGCGCCTTCGGCGTGTTTCTCGTGGTCGCGGTGCTCGACGCGTGGCTGAGCGTCACGCGCGTGACGGCGGGAGACGACGGCGTGGTCGTGGCGAGCGGCTGGCTCACGCCGGGCCGCGAGCGGACGCTCCGCCCCGGCGAGGTGGCGGAGGTAACGACGCGGATCGGCGCGCAGGCCGGTCGGACCACGTACTACGACATTCAGCTGGTGACGACGGCCGGCAAGCGCGTGCCCGCCGGTGGCGCGGTTCGCGACAAGCGGGAGGCCGAGTGGCTGGCGGCCAGACTGCGGACCGCGCTCGGACTCGGCTGACGCGCTGCACGCCGTCCATGCGCGGCGCCGCTACCGGAGAGGGGTCGCGCGCGGGTCGGCGGGGCGCCGGCCTTGCTTCACGGCGCCGCAGGCGCGGAGCAAATCCACCGGTGCCGGATGATTGGGAAACAGCTCGCGGGCGGCGGTGGCATGCGGCAGCGCGCGGTCGCAGCGTCCCGCGCGCTGCCACGCGCGCGCGAGCAGCATGCGGATGCGGTAGCTCCCTGGATCGATGGCGACGGCGGCCTCCATCGACGCGCGCTGGCCGTCCCCGAAGACGCGCATCGCGAGCGTCTGGGCCGCGCTTCTCGCAACGAACGGCGCACCCACGAGCACCACCGCGAGCATGACGCCTCGCCGCGCGCGCGTCGTCAGGGGAAGCTCGCGGAGAGGCCGGGCGGCTGAGGCGAGCGCGCCGACGCTGGTCCACGAAAACAGCGTCGGCACGGGCAGCAGGATCACCGCGTCGAACGCGCCGACCACCGCCACCGAAATCAGCGTCGCGACGATCGTGAGATCGGTGAGCGCCGGAGCCTCGCGCGGGCCGCGCCGGACCCGGGCCCACGCGCCCAACCCGATCGCGCCACCCACGAGGCTCAACAACAGGAGCGCCGGAAAGCCGCGCTCGGACGCCGTCGCCATCCAGTCGCTGCTGGGCCACGGATTGGTCGGAATCATGTCGCCGGGATCGAACGAGGGGTCGCCCTTGGACATGTAGGCGGGATAGAACACCGGCCAGTTGCCGGGGCCGACGCCGAGCAGCGGGTGGCGGGCGGCCATGGCGAGGGTATTCCCCCACTGGATCATGCGTCCCCGCCCGCTCCCCTCCTTGTAGTTGGCGACGCCCCGGAGCGACTCCAGGTAGGGCGAGTCCGACCGCCAGTTGAGCCGGTTGGGAATCGCCAGGGTCAGCGCGAGGCTCGCCACCCCCACGACTGCCAGCCCCAGCACCCGCCGCCGGAGCCGTTCCTCGGCCCAGAGCCTGCCCACCCAGAAACCCTCCACCGCCAGGAACAGAGCCGAGGCGCCCGCGCCCAGCCAAGCGGCGCGCGAGCGCGAGAGCACGAGCGCCGCGGCCGCCAGGGCCAGGCCGATGGCCCCGAGCCCGAAGCCGGTCCGAGAGCGCGCCGCTACCGAGACGTACAGCAGCACGGGGAAACCGATGGCCACCAGGTGCGCCATGAAGTTGCGGTTGCCGAACGTGCCGCCCGGCGACCGGCTGAGGCTGGTCAGATCGCTCTCGACGATTCCGTAGGCCTGCACCAGGCCCGTGAGCGCCCCGATGACCACGGCGGCCGCGAGCCCCACGAGCAGGACCTGGCCGCGGCCGGCTCGGGCGATGGCACGCGCGCACCAGAAGAGCGCGGCCCCCGCGAGGCTCACGCCGAGGGCGCGAGCGGCGAGCCAGCGGTTGGTCGCCAACAGCGACGATACCGCGGACACGACCAGGAAGCCGGCGAGGAGCGGGTCCACCATGAACACGGTCAGCCGCCGGGCCGCGACCAGGCAGAGCAGCGACGCCGCGAGCGCGGCGAGGCCGAGCAGAAGCTCCTTGGGGAGGGTGTACCGGTCGAGCTGGAAGGTGGAATACGGAAGCGCGGCAAGCACCGTCGCCACCGCCGCCGCGACGATCACCAGCGCGGCGATCCTGGTGGTCGCGGCCGCCTCCGCCGGGACGGGCGCGTAGCGCGAAGGCGCGGATTCGCGCCGCCGGGGTGGCTCGATGGGCAAGGTCTGCTCCTGGGGAACGAACGGCTGGCGGTCCCAAGTATAACATGCCCTTGCGCGCCCCCGATGCGCGGGCAGGATTGAATCATGTACGTCCAGACGGTGGGTTCCGTGCGGTATCGCTTTCCCGATCTGCGCACCCTGCTGGCCAAGGCCTCGCCTGCGCGCTCCGGCGACCTGCTGGCCGGGGTCGCGGCCGGGAGTGCCGAGGAGCGCGTAGCCGCCCAGATGGCGCTCGCGGACCTTCCGCTCCGGACGCTTCTCGACGAACCGGTCATCCCGTACGAGCGCGACGAGGTCACCCGCCTCGTCGTCGACACCCACGATGCCCGCGCGTTCGCCCCGGTGGCGCATCTCACCGTCGGGGGCTTTCGCGAGTGGCTCCTGTCGCACGAAACCACTGCCGAAACACTGGGCGCGCTGGCGCCCGGCATCACACCGGAGATGGCGGCCGCGGTCTCCAAGATCATGCGGCTTCAGGATCTCGTGCTCGCGGGCCGGAAGTGCCGCGTGACGACCCGCTTCCGGAACACGATCGGGCTGCCGGGCCGGCTCTCCGTGCGGCTCCAGCCCAATCATCCTACCGACGATCCGCGCGGCATCGGCGCGGCGATCATCGACGGGTTGCTCTACGGCAGCGGCGACGCGGTCATCGGCATCAATCCCGCCACCGACAGCCCGGATGCCGTCGTCACGCTGCTCCGGCTGATCGATGCGCTCCGGGAGCGCTACGCCATTCCCACTCAGAGCTGCGTGCTGGCCCACGTCACCACCACCATGGAAGCCATGCGCCGCGGCGCCCCGGTCGATCTCGTCTTCCAGTCGGTGGCGGGGACGGAGGCGGCCAACGCCGCTTTCGGGATCACGCTCTCGTTGCTGGCGGAGGCCCGCGAGGCGGCGCTCGCCCTCGGCCGCGGCACCCTGGGCAACAACGTGATGTACTTCGAGACGGGGCAGGGGAGCGCGCTCTCCGCCGGGGCCCACCACGGAGTGGACCAGCAGACCTGCGAGGCGCGCGCGTACGCGGTGGCACGGCGGTTCGAGCCCCTGCTGGTCAACACGGTCGTCGGGTTCATCGGGCCGGAGTATCTGTACGACGGCAAGCAGATCACCCGCGCCGGCCTGGAGGACCACTTCTGCGGCAAGCTGATGGGGCTCCCGATGGGATGCGACGTCTGCTACACCAACCACGCGGAGGCCGACCAGGACGACATGGACACGCTGCTCACCGTGCTGGCTGCGGCGGGCGTGACCTACGTGATGGGCGTGCCGGGGGCGGACGACGTCATGCTCGGATACCAGAGCACCTCATTCCACGATGCGCTGTACCTGCGCGAGGTGCTGGGCCTCCGGCCCGCCCCCGAGTTCGAGCAGTGGCTCCAGTCCATGGGGGTGATGAACGAGGACAACCGCCTGCTGCCGGCGCGGGGACGGGTGCTGCGGCTGATGGAAGGCGCGGGGCTGCCGGCCTACCAGCCCTCCGACCCCGGCGAGCCCTTGAACGGACCCACCAGGTCCGGCGTGACCCAGCCGCCGTAGAAGAACCCCGGCTGCGGTGTGACCCGGTGCTCGCCCACCCAGCAGGCGTCCATTCGGCGGGGGTAGAAGGCGATGCAGCCGCGAATGGCCTCGAAGCCCGGGCCCGGGTCGGGGTCGGGGTAGCTCCACGCGGCGTCCTTGGCCACTCGGTCGCCCGCGCGCACGGACCAGTAGGACGCCAGCCCCTTCCACTCACAGAAGCTCGTCCGCGCGCTGGGCTCCAGCAGGGCCATCTGAATGTCGGCCTCCGGGATGTAGTAAACCGGAGGGCTCGAGGTCTCGCACACCCGGAGCGCCCGGGTCGTGTCCGCCAGCGTACGCTCCCCGAATTCCACCCGGACGCGCGCCTCGACTCGGTTGACGCTTGGTGGCCGCGGATAGTCCCACACCGACTCCTGGCCGGGTCCGGGACGCACGATGTCCGCGGGGCGGCCGCGCTGCATCCGGCGCCACCGGTCGCGCTCCTGCTGGTAGGGATCGGGTCGATCGGTCATGGGCGGACAAGCTCCTCGGCGATGGCACCAGACTCCAGGTACTCTGTTAACTCCACCGTCCGCCCGGGTGTTCCACGCGCGGCCGAACGGCGATGGGCGTTAGGTGACATGGCGCACCGCGACGACCGGAGCCGTGGTCCATCATTCGCCCTCACTCACGGACCACACACCGCGGCGGCCACAGGCCGCTCGCGCGGAGGAGCGAACCATGACGATGCCCAGTGAACCTGCCCGTTTCCCGGTTGTTGCCACGGGAACCGAGGCGGACGACGAATACACGACCGGCCAGCACGAGGACACCCGCGCCCGGATTCGAGAGGTGAAGAACCAGGTGGTGGGTCAGGCCAGAGATACCTTCCGGCAGGCCAAGGACAGTGCCGGTAGCAGCCTCGACCGGAGCCGGCTGCAGGCCGCCGACCGGATCGGGGGGCTCGCAGGCGCGGTTCGGACGACCGGCAGGCACCTGCGGTCGGAGAATCAGGCGGGCGTGGCCGACGTGGCCGAGTCGCTGGCCGACCAGGCCGACCGGATCTCTTCGTACTTGCACGACAAGGACCTCAACGCGGTCCGGAACGACGTCGAGAGCTTTGCCAGGCGTCGGCCGGGGGTGGCGGTCGGCGTGGCGCTCGCCCTCGGCATCCTCGGCGCGCGCTTCTTCAAGAGCTCGAAGCCCGCCGGCATCGGAGGCGGCCGTGGCTGAGCTCAGGCGGAGGAACGATCAGGAGCGCTCGTTCGGCGCGCTGTTCGGCGAGCTTTCGCAGGACGTGGCGCTGCTGGTCCGGCAGGAGGCGCAGCTGGCCAAGACCGAGATGCAGCAGAAACTGTCCAAGGTGACGACGGACCTCGTGTCTCTCGCTGCCGGTGGTCTCGTGGCGCTGGTGGGGGGACTCGCCCTGACGGCAGCGGTGATTCTTCTGCTCATTGATCCCATCGGCGTCCAGCCCTGGCTCGCGGCGCTGTTGGTGGGCGCGGCGCTGGCCATCACCGGCTGGGTGCTGTTGCGCCGCGGGTTGCAGGATCTCAAGCGGACCGACCCCACGCCTCGGCGGGCCGTGGAATCCATCAAGGACGATATCCAGTGGGCGAAGGAGCAACGGCCATGAACGAATACGAGCGGCAGAACGCGGTGGGGCGAGACAACGGCGAAGAGGGGCGGTCCCCGGAGCAGATCGAGCGGGACATCGAGCGCACCCGGGAGCGAATGAGCACCAACATCGACGCGCTTGGCGACAAGCTGAGCCCCGACAATCTGAAGCAGCAGGCTAAGGACGCCATTTCCGGGAAGGCCCAGGACGTGGTCGCCAACGTGGGCGATCAGGCGCGGGACACGGGCTCCCGGCTCATGGACCTCGTGACTCAGTATCCGCTGCCTGTCGCTGCCGTCACGCTCGGCGCCATCTGGATCGTCTCCATGCGGAAGGGCGGCAGCGAGGTCTCCGGGGATCGGATGGCGCGGTTTGCCTACACCGGCCCCGAACGGCGGGAGCCCAACGGGCGGCCCGGGATCGGGCGGCGCCTGGCTGACGGGGCGGACGCGCTGCGCCACTCGGTGGCCGACGCCACCTCGCACGCCGGCGAGCGCGCCGGCGAGCTCAAGGAGCGGGCGGAGGATGTCGCGGACGAGCTTAGCGGCGCGGCCAGGGATCGGGCGCGTGCGGCGCGCGGCGGACTCACGCGGATGGTGCACGACAATCCGCTCGCGGTCGCGGCCGGGGCCGTGGTGGTCGGGCTGGCGCTCGGGATGCTGCTGCCCGAGACCGAGCCGGAACGCCGGGCCATGGGCGCCACGCGCGACCAGTTCGCCGATCGCGTGCAGGAGACGGCGAGTCGCGTCAAGGACGCCGCCGTCGATGCCGGCCGCGAGGTGCAGGAAACGGTGCGGGACGAGTTCGCCCAGCACGGTGACGAGGTCAAGAGCACCCTGGAGGAGGCCGCCGTCGCCGTGAAGGATCAGATCAAGGAGTCGGCGGGCCGCGTGGCCAAGGAGGCCAGGCAGGAAATCCTCAAGGGCTCCAACGGAGGCGTCGGGTGACCGAGTGTCCGTGAAGGACACGTGGACCCTGTTGAAGGACAGCGGGAAGGATTTCATCGACGACGAGTGTCCGACGCAGGCTGCGGCGCTCTCGTACTACACCATCTTCTCGCTGCCTCCGTTGCTCCTGCTGCTCCTGCTGATCCTCGGATCAGTCCTGGATCCACGGGACATCCAGGGTCAGTTGGAGACGCAGATCGGGGCCCTCATGGGACCGTCGGCCTCGCAGCACATCCGCGGCATCCTCGAGCAGGCGCACCAGCCCGGCTCGAGGGCGCTGCTCCCGACCGTACTCAGCGTGGCCGCGCTGATCTTCGGCGCCACCGGAGCGTTCGGTCAGCTCCAGGCGGCGCTCAATCGCGCCTGGAAGGTGGCGCCCGACCCCGAGAAGGGTGGCCTCAAGGCCTTTCTTCTCAAGCGGGTCTTCTCGTTCGGCATGATCCTGAGCGTGGCGTTTCTGCTGCTCGTCTCGCTCGTCTTGAGCGCGGCCCTCAGCGCCTTCGGGGGGGCGCTGGGTGGGATGCTGCCGGAGGGACTGTCCGCCACCTTCCTGCAGGTCGTCAATCAGGTGGTCTCGTACGTGGTGATCGCCGCGCTCTTTGCCGCCATCTTCAAGGTGCTGCCCGATGCGAGGGTCACCTGGCGGGATGCGTGGATCGGCGCCACGGGCACGGCGCTCCTGTTCGTGATCGGTAAATTCGTGATCGGTCTGTATCTGGGGCGGAGCAACCCCGGCGAGGCGTTCGGCGCGGCGGGATCGCTTGCCGTGATGCTGGTGTGGATCTACTACTCGTCCATGATCCTGCTCTTCGGGGCGGAGTTCACCCAGGTCTGGGCCAATCGATGGGGCGGTGGTATCTCTCCCGAGCGGGGGGCCGTGCGGATCCTCAAGGAGAACAAGCTCGTTCGGGATGGGGGGTCGGTCCCCGCCTGACGGACGCGCGCGGATGAGCGGCACCCGCCGTCCTTCCGCCGCCGGCAGCTACGCGCGGATCTACGCCGTGGTCCGGCGTATCCCATCGGGCCGGGTGGCGACGTACGGCCAGGTCGCCGAGCTGGCCGGGCTCGCCGGTCACGCGCGACAGGTGGGCTATGCCCTGCACGCGTTGCCGGCCGGCACCGCCGTCCCCTGGCACCGCGTGATCAACGCCGGCGGCACCGTCAGCCGTCGCGCCGCGCCCGGCGACGAGCTGACCCAGCGGCAACTGCTCGAAGGCGAAGGGGTAGGTTTCGACCTCCGCGGCCGCGTGCGGCTGAGCGCGGTGCGGTGGCGGCCTCGCCCCGGACCGACTTTGGAGTAACATTCTCCCCTGGCTTCACCGTCCTCCATCAGGGGAGTTCCCGGACATGCACGTCTTCCTGACCGGCGCCAGCGGCTACATCGGCGGCGCCGTCGCCGACCGGCTTCGCGCGGCCGGCCACGACCTCAGCGGCCTGGCGCGAAGCGATGCGGCATCCGCTCGTCTCACCGCAGCCGGCATTCGTCCCCTTCGCGGGGATTTTTCGTCGCCCGCCAGCCTGGCCACCGCCGCCCGCTCCGCCGACGGCGTCATCAGCATGGCCACCACATACGATGCGTCCATCGACGGCCCCGCCATCGACGCCATCCTCGACGCGCTGGCCGGGAGCGACAAGCCGTTCGTCTACACCAGCGGAATCTGGGCCCACGGCGATACGGGTGGCGAGGTCGTCGACGAGACGACCGCGCCCGACCCGCCGGCCCTCGTCGCGTGGCGGCAGGACGTCGAAGATCGGGTCCTCGAGGCCGCCGGCCGCGAGATCCGCTCGGTCGTGATCCGGCCGGCCGTGGTCTACGGCCGGGGCGGTGGCATCACGGCCGGGTTCGCCCAGTCGGCGCGGGACGAAGGCGCGGCTCGCTACGTGGGCACCGGCAAGAACCGGTGGCCGCTCGTGCACGTGGACGATCTGGCCGACCTGTTTCTGCTCGCGCTCGAGCGCGCCCCGGCCGGCACTCTGCTCCTCGGCACGGCGGGCACCCCGCGTTCGGTTCGCGAGCTGGCCGAGGCGGCGAGCCGCGGAGCCGGGGCCGGGGGGCGCACCGCAAGCACGCCGCTGGAAGAGGCGCGGAAGACTATGGGCGCCTACGCCGATGCGCTCGTGCTCGACCAGCAGGCGACGAGTCGGAAAGCCGAGGAGCTGCTGGGCTGGCATCCCAGCCGCCCCGACGCGCTGGAGGATCTCGAGCGCGGCTCCTACGCGGGGCGCGCATGATTAACCCGACGCCGGGCGACCTGGCCGCCCCGCCCCTCGGCGCCCCCGATCCCTGGCATCCGCTCCGCGCGCTCACGCCGGCGCGCATTGCACTCGGCCGCGTGGGCGCGAGCCTGCCGACCCGTGCCCATCTCGACTTCCAGCTTGCCCATGCCCGCGCCCGCGACGCCGTGCACGACCGCCTCGAGGTGACGCGGCTCCGGCAGGCGCTCGGCGACGCGGGGCTCGAGAGCGTCGCCCTCCGGAGCGCCGCGGCCGACCGCGCCACCTACCTCCAGCGCCCAGACCTCGGGCGCCGGCTCGATGACGCCGGCCGCGCGGCGCTCGCGGCCGCCGTGCCCCCCGACGGCACCAACGCCTCCCCCGGTGCCGCCATCGATGCCGCCTTCGTCGTGGCCGACGGCCTCTCAGCCCGCGCGGCCCACGCGCATGCCGTGCCCCTGCTGGCCGCTCTCGTCCCGCGTCTCCTCGCCGAGGGCTGGCGCCTGGCCCCCGTGGTGGTGGCGGAACAGGGCCGCGTGGCCCTGGGCGACGAAATCGGCGCGATCCTCGGCGCGCGCCTGGTTCTCGTCCTGCTCGGCGAGCGGCCGGGTCTCAGCGCCCCCGACAGCCTGGGCGCGTACCTGACCTGGGATCCGCGTCCAGGCCGCACGGACGCGGAGCGCAACTGCGTGTCCAACATTCGGCCCGAGGGCCTGTCGCCCGCGCTGGCCGCCGATCGGCTCGGCCGTCTCATGCTCGAGGCCGCGCGACGCCGGCTGTCGGGGATCGCGCTCAAGGACGACACCCGGATGCTCGGCGCATGATCGTCCACCTGCTGGGCGTGCCGATGGATCTGGGGTCCGGGCGGCGCGGCGTCGACATGGGTCCGTCCGCCATCCGCATCGCCGGGGTCGCCGAGCGGCTCAGCGAGCTGGGCCACACGGTGGTGGACGAGGGCGACATCGCCATCAAGAACATGGAAGAGCTCAAGGTCGGGGACGTCCACGCCCGCTACCTGGCCGAGATTGCCCGGGCCTCCACGGTCGCGTGCCGGAAAGTCGAGCGCATCGTGAGCCGGGGCCACTTTCCCCTGGTGCTCGGCGGCGACCACTCGATCGCCGCCGGCACCGTTTCGGGAATTGCCGCCGCCGTCAGGGGCAAGGGGAAGCGGATCGGCCTCCTCTGGGTGGACGCCCATGGCGACATCAACACCCCGGAGTCCTCGCCCTCCGGCAACATTCACGGCATGCCGGTCGCGGCACTGCTCGGGCACGGGCCCGACGAGCTGACCGGCATCGGCGGCGCCGGCCCGAAGCTCGATCCTGCGAACGTCGCGCTGGTGGGAATCCGGAGTCTGGACGAGGGCGAGAAGCGCCGCCTCAAGGAGACCGGCGTTCAGGTTCATACCATGTCCGACGTCGATCGGCACGGGATCCACCGGATCATGAAGAAGGCGCTCGCGCGGGTGACCGACGGCACCGACTACGTCCACGTCAGCTTCGACCTGGATGCGGTCGATCCCACGGTGGCGCCGGGCGTGGGGACGCCGGTGAAGGGCGGGCTCGACTACCGCGAGGCCCACCTCATCATGGAGCTGCTGCACGACTCGGGGGTGATGACGTCGCTCGAGATGGTCGAGGTGAATCCCATCCTGGACCAGGGCAACGCGTCGGCGGTCTTTGCCGTGGAGCTGGTTCAGTCGGCATTCGGGAAGAAGATTCTCTAAAGCCCCGGCGTCCCCGGGGTGTGTCCGCCGTCACACCGGAAGGCGGTGCTGGACCGGCGCGGCCCCCGGACGCGGGTTGGATATTGGGACGTGACGTCTCCTCCACCCAAAGCCCAGGAGGCCCCCGTGCTCCGCGCACTCCCGCTCCTGCTCGCCGCGCTGGTCCTGTCCGGCGCGCGCACCCGGGCCGCCCAGACCAGCACGACACTGGCCAGCCCGACCCTGCCGAGCGACACGCTCGAGGCCAACTACGCGCCCCGGAGCGCGCCGGCCCCGACGCCGGAGCTGGCCCCCACGCTTCCCAGCGATACGCTCGAGGCCACGGAGCCGGTCGGTGCCTTCCCAGACGATTCCTACGACGAGGAAGAGACCGACTCCCTGACGCCGGACCAGAGTTCCGCGCTCCGCGAGCTCCGGAGCTGGATCGAGCACCATCCGGCGTTGATGGGTCCGCCGCCCGTCCGGGCCGTGTCGGCGCGGGCCTAGCGCTCCTTCGGGGTCGGTTCCCGCTCCCCCAGCAGCTTCAGGAAGCGCAGCATGTCGGATGTCCGCTCGAAGACGCGGACCTCCGGGTCCGCCAGCGCCCGCTCCCGGGTCTCGAGCTTGAGATCCAGATGCGGCCACCGTGCGTTGCCGAGCTGAAGCGCCTGCAGCGGCGCGCCGACCCGCTTCCGGAACCGTTCCAGCTCCGCCACGTCGCCCACGGTCGACAACACGTGAGACCATCCCCGCGCCACGGCGTTCTCCCGATCCATGACGATCAACCCGGCGCCCCCTCTCCCAGGAACGCGATCGCTTCCCGGATGACCGCGGGGTGACGCAGGATCGCCCGGTGCCCCAGCCCGCTCGTGGCGAACAGCCGAGCGCCCGGCCACGCGCCGGCGATCTCGACCGCGT
>JBBQDU010000050.1:0-14390 GCA_038320055.1 Gemmatimonadales bacterium
ACCGCGCCGAACGCCAGGCCCATGCACAACAGTGCGACTTTCTTCATAGGTGCTTCTCCCTCAGTGTAGGAATTGACCGCCAACGACAGCCAACCTTCGGGACCTGCCTGCACCAGCAATCGGGACCGCGGCGAGCGCGAAGCGCCTAGCGCGCGGGGTCGTTCGTCGGACTAATGAGCGATGTGTTCACCTCCCAGAAAGCGTACCAGGTCGGGAGCGGACGGTGATTCTCCCACCAGTAGTAGTCGTTGAGCCGGACGACGTAGACGTTGGCGGCGTAGGGAAACCGGAACCGTCCCGTCCGGGTGAGCGTCGCCATCGTGTCCCGGAGACCGGCCGAATCCACCGTCATCCCGTGGAGGGCGCCGGGCTGCGCCGCCTGCGCGAACCCGGCACCGGCCAGAAAGCCATCGACGTAGGCCACCTGCTCCTGGGGCCCATAGGCCCGCCAATCGTCCCCGGTGCGCTCGCTCCAGTGCCGGTCCGGTCCCGGACCCGCACTGATACGGCCTGCCAGGAACCCCGCGGCCGCCAGCGCCGTCCATCCCCACCGAGTGACCACGTGCCGTCCAAAGGAATCGGCCGGCAGGGCATCCCGAGAGAAGCCCTGCCGGCCGACGCTGTCGGTTAACGCTTCATCGCGCCGGCCTTGCCCGGCAGACCGAAGACCAGGATCGCGTCGCCCAGCGGATAGCTGAGCTGGAAGTTGCCGCCGCACGCCACCGCGATGAACTGCTCACCACCGTGGGTGAACGACATGGCCGCCGAGTTGCAGCCCGCGCCGCCGTTGAACTGCCACAGCAGCTTGCCGGTCTTGGAACTGTAGGCGTTGAAGTTGCCGTTGCCTTCACCGGTGAAGGTGAGGCCGCCAGCCGTGGCCAGGGCGCCGCCCATCATCGGCTGCGGCACCTTGTTCTGCCACGCGATCTTGCCGGTCTTCAGGTCGACGGCGGAGTAGAGGCCGTACTGCTCCTCGCCCGGGATGGCCACGAAGGCGGAGCCGAGCCACAGGCGCCCCTTCTCCCACGGCGCGCTGTGCACCTTGTAGTGCATCGGCTGGTGCAGCGCGGCGACGAAGGCATAGCCGAGGGTCGGATCAATCGCGATCGGCGACCATTCCGCGCCGCCGTTGGCGCCGGGGAGCATCCGGGTGCCTTCCGGCGTCGGCAGGGCGAACATGTTCTCCTGCGGGACGAACGCATCGGAGCGCCGGACCAGCTTGCCGGTGCTCGCGTCGAGCACGTACATCCAGCCGGTCTTGCCGGCGTGGACGACGACTTTCTTGCCGCCGACGGTCGCCACGACCGGCGGGGACACGGCGTCGAGGTCCCACACGTCGTGCGGCACCGTCTGGTAGTACCACTTGGTCTTGCCGGACGTCGCGTCGATGGCGACGACGCAGTCGGTGTAGAGGTTGTCCCCCGGGCGGACACTGCCGTCGAGGTCCGGCGAGGGATTGCCGACGGCGACGAACAGGGTGTTGCTCTCCTTGTCGTAGGCCGGCGTCATCCACACGCCGCCACCGCCGCGCGTCCAGGCATCGGCGTACTTGCCGCTGTCCGCCTTCTCCGCCGCGATGTCCCGGTGCAGGTCGGCCCCGTCGAGCGTCTTGGCCGCCCAGGTGCCGGTCCAGCCGTTCGGCGCCTTGTCGTCGAACGTGGAGTCGCCACTCGGGGCGGGAATCGAGTACCAGCGCCACACCTGCTCGCCGCTCACGGCGTTGTAGGCGGTGACGTGGCCGCGTATGCCGTATTCGCCGCCGGAGACGCCGACGATGACGTTGTCACCGATGATGAGGGGAGCATGGGTGATGCTGTAGCCGAAGGCGGGATCCGCCACTTCCTTGTCCCACATGACCTTGCCGTCCTTGGCATCGAGCGCCACCAGGTGGGCATCCAGCGTGCCCATGTACAAGTGGGCGCCGCCGTGGATGGCCACCCCGCGATTATTCGGACCGCAGCAGAAGATGGTCGTGCCCAGCTTGTGCTCGTACCGCCACAACTCCTTCTTGGTCGTCAGGTCGTACGCCATGGCCGTATTGTAGGGCGTGGTGACGTACATGACGCCCTTGGACACGATGGGCGTGTTCTCGAAGGATCCCATCTTGGTGATGCCCGTCTGGAAGATCATCCGGGGCACCAGCTGCGCCACGTTGGCAGTCGAGATCGTCTTGAGGGTGGAGTACCGCTGGTTCGCGTCGTTGCCACCGTACGTTGTCCATTCGCCCTGGGCCGCGGCCTGATTCGCGGCGGCGAGGAGGAGGACTGGAGCAACTGCAACCCACCAACGCTTTCTCATGATCATGCTCTCCCTTTCAGCGGGACCTTCAAGAGCGGAGGCGGACCACTGCGGTCCGCAGGAGATCGAGGGGAGAGTCCCCTCGACCTGGTTCCCTGGTGGCCCGGCGAGGCCTTTGGCGCACCGGGCGGCCTAGAATGGCGCCCGTGGAGAGCCTCCGGTGCCGCCGGTAGCCGCCTGTGTGAGTTTCCATGAGCCGGGGACGCTAAGTGATGAACGGGTTACAATCTGCGATCCTCGGACCGGCCGTCAAGACCCCAGAATCGTGACCGTCGCCCCACTGGCTCGGCCGAAATCGGCCAAGTCTATGCAATGCAGATGTTTGCGTTGTCAGGTCATGCCAAATCTTGCATTGCCCCGGCTACTGGAACAGCGCGGCGGCCTTGAGCAACGTGTTCCAGACGCCCCAAAGCAGCGGAACCCCAACCAGGATCCACGCTAAGAAGACCAGACCCCATCCGCCCGCCTCGCGATCCGTGCCCGGCGTTTCGTCCGTCACCGTATGCTCCACTCGATGGTTCACCGACCCCCGGCCCCCGGTCGCCGTAACAATATTCGGGGGAGAGGGAGTTTATGCAATCGGCCGGCCTAGCGGGCCGCGGACACCAAGTCCCGCTCCCGCGCGACCTCTTCGTCGGACATGAAGAACCGCTCGGGCACTGGCCGCACGGCCAGGTTGGCCAGGAAGCCGAGCACCAGCAGGCCCGCCATCAGGTACATGGTGATGTTGTACGCCTGGGCCGCCGGCACGCCCCGCTCGATCTGGTACTCGCGGATGTAGTTGACCAGGACGGGTCCCGCCACCCCCGCCGCCGACCACGCGGTCAGGAGCCGCCCGTGGATCGCCCCGACGTACTGGGTGCCGAACAGGTCGGACAGGTAAGCCGGGATGGTCGCGAAGCCGCCACCGTACATCGTGAGGATGAGCGCGGCGCACCCGACGAACATCGTCACGCTGCCGATGCGTCCCGCATACGGCAGCGCCACGTAGAGCAGGGGGCCCAGGGTGAAGAACACCGCGTAGGTCGCCTTCCGTCCGATCCGGTCGGACAGCGAGCTCCAGCCGAATCGTCCCGCCATGTTGAAGACACTGAGCAGACCGACGAACCCCGCCGCCGCCCCCGCCTTGACCACCCCTTTGAACATCTCCTGAATCATCGGCGACGCCTGCTCGAGGATGCCGATTCCCGCCGTGACGTTCAGGAACAGCACGGCCCAGAGAAGGTAGAATGGCACCGTCTTGATTGCGTTGTCGACGTGGACGTGGCGGCGGGTGATGAGGCTGTGGCTGGTGGCGGTCGGGGGGGTCCAGCCGGCCGGCCGCCACCCCGGCGCGGGGACGCGAAACAGAAACGCGCCCGACAGCATCGCCGCCAGGTAGAGGACCCCCAGCGTCAGGAACGTCTGGGCGACGCCGACGGACGTCGCCGACCGGTAGTGCTCCAGCAGCAGTTGCGAGAGCGGGCTCGCGATCATCGCGCCGCCGCCGAATCCCATGATGGCCATGCCGGTGGCCATCCCGCGGCGATCGGGAAACCACTTGATCAGGGTCGAGACCGGAGTGATGTAGCCGAGGCCGAGCCCGCAGCCGCCCAGCACACCGTAGCCGAGATAGAGCAGCCAGATCTGGTGGAGATGGATGCCGAGGGCCGAGACGAAGAAGCCGCTTCCCCAGCAGCAGGCCGCCACCACGCCGCTCTTCCGGGGGCCGGCGTGCTCGAGCCAGCGGCCGAAAACGGCGGCGGACAGCCCCAGAAACACGATCGCGATGGTGAAGATCCAGGCGAGCTCGGTCTGCTTCCAGTCCGCCGCCGCGGATTCGGTGACGCCCAGGACCTTCGTCAGCGGCAGCTTGAACACGCTGAACGCATAGGCCTGACCGATGCTCAGATGGATGGCGAGCGCGGCGGGAGGGACCAGCCACCGATTGAATCCCGGTCCGGCGACGATGCGCGCCCTCGACAGTAAACCCGCCATCGCGACTCTCCTCGATTAGGTTCCGCTCGGGAAGCACACAAGGTACTGACGACCGGGGAAGGGGGCCAGACCGACTGATGGTGCGCGCACTCATGCTTCGCGGCCGGCTCGCCGCCGCCTCCACCGTCACGGTCGCGGCGTTCGCCGCGTGCGCCTCCGCCCAGACGCCGGCCCCCACCCCGCCCTCCGCCCAGCCGCCCGCCGCTCCGCCGCCTGCCGCCACGGGCGACTCCGCATGGCTGGTGGCGGACCCGGCTGGAAAGACCGTCACCCTCGCTCTCCAGGTCGCCCCCGCACCCGACGGCGCGGCGTTCATCAACGGGCACCGGAACGGCGACCTCCAGGTGATCGTGCCGCTCAACTGGACGGTACAGTGGGACTGGCGCTCGGCCGATTCGACGCGGCCCCATAGCCTGGTCGTGATGGCCGAGCGCGAGAAGCTCCCGCTCGAAGGCGGCCGGCCGGCCTTCACCAACGCGATGACGCGCATGGTGACGGCCGGGCTTCCGGCCGGCCAACCCGATCGCACCACGTTCGAGGCCGATCAGGCCGGGTGGTACTGGGTGCTCTGCGGCGTGCCGGAGCATGCGCTGGCGGGAGAGTACATCGGACTGCGGGTCGATCCCGAGGCCACGACCGCCTCGGTGAAGGCGAAGTAGCCTCAGCGCGACGTCCGCCCGGGCGGGGGCTCCGACAGCAGCGACTCGATTTCCTGCTCGAACTCTGCCACCAGGCGCTCGTGCTGAGCGCCGGTGGCGGGGCCGTAGAAGCCGGCGTGCACCCGCCGCACCCGCCCATCCCGTCCGACGAACACCGTGGTCGGAAACGACGTGAAGCCGTGGAGTTGCGGCAAGGTCGCCGCGGCGGACTCGATGTCGTTGATCCCGGCCAGCAGCAGCGGGAACGGGATCCCGAACTTCTCGCGGTAGCGCCGCACCTGCCGTCCATCCACCGCCGTGTCGCCCGTGACCTCGTACGCCAGCCCGACGATCTCGAGCCCCCGCCCGTGGTACTTGCGATACAGGCGCACCAGCTGCGGGGCCGCGTCGTGGCAGGTGGGACACCAGCTTCCGAAGATGTCCACCAACACGACCTTTCCCTGGAACCGGGGATCGCGGTTGCTGACCAGCCGGCCCTGCAGATCCGGAAAGGCGAACCGGAACGGCGCGCTGGTGTCCGCGCTCGTAATCTCGGTGGGGGCCTTGAGATGGGGCGCGCCCGTGCTCCGCACCGCGAGCCACGGCGTCTGGGTTCGGAGGCCGGCGTGAAAGATTCCGCGAAGCGTGTCGCCTCCCTCGCTGAGCTCGCCGGTGATCAGGTAGACGAACGACCCGTCGAAGTGCGCCAGCGCGAAGCTGTCGCCCGTGACGCGTCCGGAGAAGTGGCCGTAGTCGCCCGTGTTGGAGATCATGGTGCCCTCCAGCCCCCGCGGGCCGTTACGCAGCTCGAACACGCGCGGGCTGGAACCGAAGTCCGAGAGGAAGGTGGCATCCCAGCGCCCGACGAGCGGCCTTGGCGCCGGGGAAGCGGGCCAGCGGCCACGGCCCGCGCGAAACGGAATGACGCGGAGCCCGCGATTGCCGACGTTCCGGTAGCTCCCGGTCAGCGAGTCGCCCCGGAGCCGGGCCGCGATGGTCGCACCGTAGTCGGCCATTTCCAGCACGACGCTGTCCCCCCGCACCCGCACAGCGGAGAACGGCTGGCACTCGCCGCCGTTGCAGAGCCGCCCGGTCCAGCCGGACCCGTGCGGGGTGATCTCGACCGAGAACGGCAGCGCGCCGCCCGCCAGGTCGAGCGCCGCCCGCCAGGGTCCCGCGGGCGAGCCCGCCGGCAGCCACGCCGTGGCCGCCGCGGCGACCCACGCATACCATCGCATCGTCCCTCCGATCCCTTCCCAGGCCCGATCGTCGACCGAATTAGCGCGGCTCGGTTCCGGGCGCCGGCACTTCGAGTCCGCCCCCCTCGTACCGCGCCCCAGCCCGGATCGGCGTTCGAAACGCGTTTCCCCGCCAGGGTGCGGGGCAGGGATAGGCCGAGCTATAGGCGCAGAACGGGTTGCGGGCGCGGTTGAAGTCGAGCCGGTAGCGTCCGTTACCGGCGGGAACCAGCGCGACGAATCGCCCCGCCGGATAGGTCCCATGGCCGTTGGTACCGTCGCGGAAAAAAATCTCCAGCTCCGATTCCTCGCCGCCCGAGACGGGCAGGCGGAGGACCCGGAGCCTAACCCGCTCGTCGCCGACCGGCACCAGGACGCTGCCGGCCTCCGCGGCTTCGACCTCGATGCCGTCGACCCCCAGCACCCGCGCCGTGCCGCGAGTGTCCGGCGGCGCGAGCGGGCCAACGAAGACCAGCGCCGCCTGCCGATCATAGTACGTGGGAGGCTTGCCCGTGTGTCGGGGACCGAACACGGTGAGCACGGCGCGACCGGCGGAGCCATCCGCGGTGACGGTGTAGCGGCCCAGGCGGATCGGACGGCCGCGGGGCACGGCCCGCGTTGCCGTGCCCGACTCGAGCCGAACAACGCCCCCGCGCTGCGTCACGCGGTGCTCGGCGACGCCGTCGAGCGGCATGTCCGCGTCCGGCGGACCGAGCCGGAGGCCCGGGCCGATGGGTTGCTGGGCGATGGCGGCGAGCGGTGAGGTGGCCGCAGAGGTGAGCCAAGCCGAGTAATCGGCCCGCTCCCGGGAAAGGTCGGGCGGTGCCTGGGCCGCGAGCGGCGAGCCGACGGAGGCGGTCACCAGCACCGCGTGCCACGCCGCTCGCCCCGGCAGGGCCCGGATCATGAGGCGTCCACGTCTCACCCGATCAGGACTTCTGCAGCGTTCCGACCATGAGGATGGGCGAGGTCGGTTGTTGCGAGCCGGTCTCGGGTTCGAGCGTCACCGCCGCCGCACTGACGGAGCCGTCGGAGGGGACGGGGATCCGCTCCAGCTGCACGTGGCCGTCGGGTTCGGGCTTGAACGTCACCGAGGGCACCGGCGTGCCGTCCTTGATGAACCAGAGCTGGTAGGCCCGGCCGGCCGGCACCGCCTTGAGCCGGTAGCCGTGCACGATGGCCACGTGCTGCTGGCGGTTCCAGAAGAGCTGGATGCCAGGATCCGGATCGCCGCTGGCAGTGAGCTGGAAGAGTTCGACGCCCGGCTCGAGAATCGAGCTCAGCGTCGCTTCCCGTTCGGTCAGGCGCTGCTCCACCTGCGCCAGGGATTGAGCGCGGGCGGCCAATTCGGTCTCCACGGCGGCCAGCCGGCCGCGGGCGGAGACGAGGGCGGCGCCCAGCCCCACCGCGAGCACCAGACTGGCCGCGAGGGCAAGCCATGCACCGCGCCCGGCGCGCGCCACCGCCGGAGCCGCCGCTGGTGCGGGGCCGGCGCCGGGCAGGGTCGCCGACTTGTCCCGGTCGAGATGTGCCAGGACGCGCTCGCGCAGGGAATCGGCCGGAACCGCGTCGGGACTGGCCAGGGCCAGCAGCGCCGCGACCTCGCGGTACTCCGCCAACTCCCGTCGCGCCTCCGGCGAGGCCAGGAGGTGGGCCTCGAACCGCTCCGCCTCGTCCGGCGGCAACGCGCCCAGCGCGTAGGCGGCGGTGAGATCCTGGGGGGAGTCGGGCATCGGGCCGGTCATGTGCCGAGATCGTAGTGGAAGGCGCGCAGGCATTCGCGGAGCTTCTGCATGCCCAGACGCACTCTGGTTTTCACCGTGCCGAGCGGCTCCTGCAGCCGCGCGGCGATCTCCGACTGCGAGAGCCCCTCGAAATAGGCGAGCTCGATGGCCTGCCGCTGCGGCGGGCTCAGCGTCTCCAGCGCCATCCCCACCTGCCGCCGCCGCTCGTCGTGATCGAGCGCGCTCGCGGGATCGGGGCGGTAGCTGCTCATGGCTGGCGAGGCGTCCGGGCGGTCGGCGGCGGCCGTGGCCGTGATGCGGTCGCGCCGGCTCCGGGCGCGCACCAGGTCGAGCGCCCGGCTCCGGGCGATCATCGTGAGCCACCCGGCCACCGACCCCCGCCCCGCCTCGAATCGCGGCGCCTCGCGCCACGCCTGGGCGAACGCCTCCAGGACCACTTCCTCGGCGTCCGCGCGCTGGCCCGTGATCCGGTGGGCCACGGCGTACAGCACCGATCCGTAGCGATCGTAGAGCTGGCCGATCGCCTGCTCGTCGCCGCGCGCCGCGCGCGCGACGCACTCGCCGTCCACCGACGACCGCGAGGCCGGATCAGGCATGGGGCATCTGTCGAACACGCTCCTCACAGGCGGGGATTGGACCCTCGGAACAGCAGAGAGTCTACACGCCAACGTGGAGCGTCCACAAGCATGGGCGTTCACGGCAGCGCCTTCGACGTCTCGCCGCGGGTAAAGAGCAGCGTTGTCGCCCGGCCGCCGTAGGTGGCGCGCACGATGTTGACTTGGTCCTCGAACCGCTCGCAGAGCACGAGACTCGTCACCCGCGCGCCCGCCAGCCCGCCCGGCACCTCCCCGCGAAGCCGGAGCAGCAGGACGTCCCCCGACCGCTCGGCGCCGGCCCAGGCAAGCCGCACCGGTCGGCCGGTGCGATCGGCCAGGGCGAAGGTGCCGCGGAGGTAGCGGGCCATCGTGCTGTCGGCGGCCGCCGAGTCGGCCGGCAGCGGCACCGCGGCCCGGAAGTCGTCCGCGAAGACCCGCACCTGCACCGTCACCAGGCCGTGCGCGTCCTCCTGCAGCACCTCGGTGACCGCGGTGTGCATCGGATGCGCATGCCCGCCGGCCAGCGCGAGCGCGAGCAGGACGGCCCAGGGGGCGGCCATGCTACCAGGGCCGCCGGACGACGGCCATCTCGGCTGCGACGACGACGACCAGCGCGGACACCGCGAGCACCCGCAGCCGGTGGACGGACGGGGAGGCGTCCGGCGCGCGCCACAGGGCCAGTGCACGATCCAGCCCGGCCAGCGCGATGCCCGCGATGGCCAGCACCACGAGCTGCCCCAGCTCGAGGCCGATGTTGAAGCCGAGGAGGGGCACCGCGATGGAGCCGACGAACAGACTCTGGAGGTAGTTGGCGAACCCCGCGCCGTGCACCAGGCCGAAGACGCCCACGAACACCGGCCGGTAGCCGCCGCCGAGCGGCGCGCGCTCCCGCCGGCGGACCAGGATGTTCTCGAGGCCGGTCACCACGATCGTCACCGGGATCAGGAACTCGATCAGCGGCGTGGGCAGGCGGACCGCGCCGGTCACCGCCAGCGCCAGCGTGATCGAGTGACCCACGGTGAAAGCGCTGATGACCCACAGGGAGTCGCGCCAGTCGCGTCCGCGGTAGATGGCGGCGAGCGCGAGCAGGAACAGGATGTGGTCGAACGCCGCCAGGTCGGTGATGTGGCGGAAGCCCAGGTGCACGAAGGTCAGGAGCTCGGACATGGCCGATCCCTAGCGCGCGAGGGAGTCCAGCACCGCCCGAACCGCGGCGGGCTGCGACGGATGCCAGTGGGGATTAGTCGCGAGGGCTTCCGTCAGCCGCCCGCGCGCGGACACCGTATCGCCGCGCGCGAGTGCGATCGTCCCCGCGTGGTAGTACAGCATGGCGTCGCGGGTGCCGAGGGCCAGCGCGCGTTCCATGGGGGCCATCGCTTCGGCATCGCGTCCGGACTTGTGCAGCGCCCAGGCCAGCAGGTCGTAGCCATAGACGTCGCGCCGGGTCGTGAGCTCCTCCTCCACGTTGGCGAGCACGCGCGGGACCTCGCGGTCGTGGTCGAGCAGGAACAGGCTCCACGCGCGATGGTACGGCCCCGGCTGATGCAGCACCGCGAGCGCCATCGCCCGGTAGTACTCGTTCGCCTTGGCGGTGTCGCCGAGGGCGACGTACACATCGTGCAGCAGCCCCAGCGTCGCGGGGTCGAGCGCCCGGGCCACGGCATGCTCGCCGGCGTCGGCGGCGCCGCGCCAGTCGTGCCGCGCCGCGTCGAGCCGGGCGGTCGCCCCCAGCAGCCGATAGTCGTCCGGCAGGATCCGGCGTCCGGCATTCAGCTCCCGCTCCGCCTCGTCGAGCTGGCCGGCGCGGAGCGCCAGGTCGCCCAGCCGCAGCTGGAACCAGGCGATCTGTTCCCTCGGCATGCCGTGGCGCCGAGCGGCGACGTCGCGCGCCTGGCGGAGCAGGCGGCGCGCCTCTTCGGGATGGCCGCGCAGTTCCTCCCAGCGGGCCAGGCGCGGCGCTACGCCCAGGTCGGCGCGGTAGGTGGCCAGCATGCCGAACAGCCGGCGGGCCTCATCGTAGCGGCCCAGCTCGAGCTCGGTTTCTGCCACGAGCCCGCGGGCGGCGATCGACGTCGAATCGGCCGTCAGGAGGCGCTGTCCCACCTCGAGTGCTTCCACGAACCGGTGCTGGCCCAGCAGGCTCGAGGCCAAGACGCCGAACGCCTCGTCGTTCCGGCCGCGTCGGAGCGAGAGCGAATGCCGCGCGATCTCCTCGGCGCGCACCAGATCCTCGTTGTCGGCCGTCTCGCGGGCCCGCTGGAGATAAAGATTGGCCAGCTGGGTGAAGTCGCGGGCGCTCAGCGGGTCCCGCGCGACACGGCCTTGGTAGAACGCGATGTCCAGATCGCGGATCCGCGAAGGCGACGGCGTCGCCACCTCCGGCGCCGTGCTCCGGCCGTTCGCCCCGTCGGCTGCCACCACCCCCGCGGCGGCGGTCACCGCCAGCGCGGCCGCGACCGCGTACCACACGCTGCGTTGCATCCTCGATCCTTTCCGTCCGGCGGACCGGCCGGCCGCGCGAGGCGGCCGGACGGTCCCGCATCGTCAGTTCGGCGACGCGAGGTAAGGGAACGTGCTGGTGATGTTCGGCGAATCGTCGCCCACGTTGTCGGTCGTGAGCTCGGGCGTCGCGTGGCTGGCATCGCCCAGCGCGCTGCCGAACACCGCCGTCAAGGCGAGGTCCACCACGTCGTCCTGCAGCTTCCGGCCGCCCCAGCCGCCCGACAGCGTCGTCGAGAGCCAGCTGGACGTGGAGGGATCCACGCTGGTGTCCACGACGAGCACGTCGGGAATCAGCGCGGGTGCGATGGCGTTGATGTACGCGGGATCGCGGCCGGCGACGGTCGTGAGGAAATCGACCACCTCCGGTGCCACCAGCGTGGCGTCCTGATCCGGCCCGATCGAGCCGTGGGTTGGATGGCTCCGCTTGGAGAGCAGCACCTCGCTGACGAGCGGGTTCCCCAGGCGCTGGATCTGGTTGTACATCCGCGGCGTGGTCGGGCTGACGCCGCCGTCGTTGTTGTCGCTGCATGCGGTGGCTGTCAGGCTCACCGCGGCGACGCCCGCGGCGAACGCCAGTCGGCGGGTCGCGGCGGTCAAAGTGCTGCGCTGCATCGTGAACTCCTTGAGAAGTCGGGTCGCGTGGATGATCACTGGCTGATGGTGCCCCAGATGCCGAGCCGGCCGGGCGCGCTGCCCTCGATCATCGCGTTGGGGAGCTCGATCACGATCGCGTTGACGTTGAAGCCGTTGACGTAGTTGACGCCGGGGTTCCGGAAGTAGAACGGCGTGCCCGCCTGGCTCGGCGTGAGCGCGCAGGAGTTGGACAGCTCGCCCGTGACCGGACGGCGGTCCGGGAGAATGCAGAAGGCGGCCTCGAGATCGATGAAGAACGGATCGTCGCGCGGTCCGGCAAACGCTTGCATGCCGCTCGATGCTCCCAGCATGGTGCTGAGCGCGCCGGTGACGGCCGGGGTCACGTCGGCGACCACATTCTCCATCGCGCCCTGCACCGGCGGCGCGAGCGGGCCGCGGACCGACACCTGCTGGTTGGCGCCTTCGCCGGTGAAGGTGATCTGGATGACCTTGTCTTCCTTGGCGTCGCCGTCGGTGTCGATCTTGAACTGGTAGAGCAGGTCGGTGTCGAACGAAGCCTGGGCGGGATCGGTCGCGCCGGCCGGCGTCAGGAAGCCGCGCGTGTCCATGACCAGGACCGTGCGGTCCGACCCGTTGGGAAAGGCGTAGACGTCGGTCAGGTCGGATTTCGGATTCAACTCGACGAACGGCGTGTCCTGGTGATCGGATCCGATCGCGTAGCTGGCCGCGCCGGCGATCCCGCCGAGTGCGACGAGCCCGGCGACCAGCGCCCAGCGGGGCGAAGTCGGTCTGAGCTGCATAGGGTCCCTACTCCTTTTACCGGATGGGGGTGCCAGGGAGACGAGCCATCCGACTCGCTTCCTGTGTCCGGCATACGCGCGCCGCCACGGTTTGGATCGCTTGGCTCCGGCGGACCGTCGCGGAAGACGTAGCAGCACGGACGGCGGGTGCCGCTCGGATCCACCTGCATCCGGTGACCGCGGGCGGGCGTAGAGAGATCGAGCCCGAGTCCGGCTGGCATGCGCTCTGCGTCTAGGGGAGCGAACACGGGGCGCAGCCCCGGGTACAATAGAGCGAAGGCCCTTCGCGAGCGCTCCACGACATCCGTCGCCGACTATCGGGCGGCAGGGGGTGCAGGTTTGTTCTACTGCTCTACTGACCTCTGCCGTTCGGTAGCCGGCGACTCCTTCGTGCTGGAGGCAGTCCCCGGCGGGGAGCCGGGGATCTGCTGAGGTCGGGCCTCGGGTGGATGTTCGCCCGAGGCCCCATGTATTTATTTGGGGAACGGCAGCGTCGGACTCGCCGTGATGAAGCCGCCGGCGGCCGAGAGCACCTCCGACGTCGTCTTCGGCGTGTCGAACGCGCCGTCCTCGACCGTCACCGGTTGTCCGAGGAGCAGCCGGAACGTGGAGGCGTGCTCCGCCTCGACGCCGAGAATGGATCCGGCGGTGCCGAGGATGGCGGTGTCATCCAGGTTCCCCGCCTGCCCGAGGTAGGCCGTGACCCCGGTGTCCTCGAGGACGAGCGCTGTGTTGAGGAAGTTGGCCGCGCTGTCGAACGCGGTGCCGAAGTCGAACGAGAAATCGGAGCGGGCCAGCGCGTTGGCCGCCAGCGCGCCCTGCAACGCCAGCACGTGCGTGATCTCGTGGTCGCGAACGTTGCGAACGAAATCCGGCACGCTGAACGTGGCCGGTGAGGGCGGGGTGATGCCGCCGAGGCCCGGCACGGAGCCCGGGGCGCCGTTGCCGTCCGGATCGATGTTGGCGAGGGTCGCGCCCGAGGGCAGCGCGCCGCCGTTGTCGGCCCGGAGGTAGAACGTGGCCTCGAGGTACTCGAGCGTCAGGGCGTAGTTGAGAATGTCGGTGTCGGTCAGATTCGGCTCGGTCTCGCCCGTGCCCTGGGCAAGCAGCTCCGTGATGCCGTGCCCATTCAAGATCATCGGCGCCAGCGCCACGGCGCCGGCCGCCATGGCGACCTGGCCGAGGAAGCGCCGCCGTGCGTCGACACTCTCGAGCGCCTCCGCATCGAACTTGATGATCCGCGTGCCGTCAGTGGACATGATGGGTCTCCTGGTATGTACGCTGCGAATTCGCAGTGAGTGAAAGTCGGGGACTGTCGGAAGCCGCGGCTGCCGCTCAGAGACCCTTCGTGACGAAACCGGTGCCTTGAACGGCCGCGACCACGTCGGCCGGCGTCATCGGCATCGTGAACGCCGCCGGGACCGGCCCGCCGCTGGCGTTGTTGTACGCACGGAACGCGGCCGCGTGGCGCGCCTCGATCGTGAAGATCGAGCCGGCCGTCGTGCGGAGGGCCTTGCTTTGAATGGAGGGGAGGGCGCCCAGATACGCGCTGACGCCGGTCTCCTCGAGCAGCTGCGCGGTGGCCAGGAAGTTCGTCTGGTTCGCGAAGGAGCTGCCGAAGTCGAATGCGACGTCGTTCTCACCGAACGACGCGGAGCCAAGGGCGGCCTGCAGTGCGTCCACATGGGTGGTTTCATGGTTTCGGACGCTGGTGGCCAGCGTGGAGACCCCACCGCTCAGCACGCCGCTCGCGACCGCCTTGGTGTAGAAGTCGGCCTCGAGCAGCTCGAGGAACAGCGCGAACTTGAGGATGTCGGTGTCGCTCTGCAGGGGCAGGGTCACCACGGCGCCGCCGCCGGTGCCGGGGCCGTTGTTGTCGCTGCAGCCGAGGACGGCGAGGGCCGCCGCGGCGCCGGAGACCGCGAAGAAGCGACGGCGGCTCGGCGGACTTCCGGCGGCCGCGCTCGCGAACAGGTTGGCTCCGGCCACGGGGCCGGGGATG
>JBBQDU010000051.1:0-14362 GCA_038320055.1 Gemmatimonadales bacterium
ACGCGCGACGCGGCGATGAAGATCGACAGCGCCGCCGCCGCCGCAAGCAGCGCGGCGCGCGTGCGCCAGCGCCACGGGGCCGCCCAGACGAGGACCCCCAGCCCGAACACCAGCGGGGCGAGCGTGGCGTGCCCGGACGGAAAGGCGTACCAGCCCGCGCCTCGCATGAGCCGGGGGATGACGTGCGGGCGAGCCCGGCGGAACAGGACCTTGAGCAGGGCATAGAGCGCCCAGCCGCTGAGCACGGCGGACGCGTAGCCCACCGATTCCGACCGGCGCCGGATCCGCGCGAGCTGAAAACTGAGGAAGAGTCCGAGTGGAATCTCGACGACCCCGGAGCCGACCACACTGGCGACCCGCATCAACCGGGTGAGCCAGAGGGGGCGCGATTCGCCGATGGCGAGCATGACCTGCACGTCGTACGTCTGGCTCCAGCCGGTCTGCACCAGGAGGGCCAGCATGGCGAAGAGTGCCAGCCCGAGCACCGCGACGAGGCCGCTCCGACCGGCCCGCGAGCGGGGGCTCGGCGGCTCGCTCGCGGCGGGACTAGAGATCGGTCACCGCGCCCAGGCTCGCACTCGAAACCTGGCGGGCGTACTTGTGCAGCACGCCGGCGGTGTAGCGGGGGGCCGGGGGCGACCACTCCGCCCGGCGGCGGGCCATCTCGTCCGCGCAGACGTCGATGGAGAGGAGCCGCGCGTCCGCGTCGATCGTGATCAGGTCGCCCTCCTCCGCGAGCGCGATCGCGCCGCCGACCGCGGCCTCGGGCGCCACGTGGCCCACCACCAGCCCGTAGGTGCCGCCGGAAAACCGCCCATCGGTGACCAGGGCGACGGAATCGCCCAGGCCCGCGCCGATGATCGCCGACGTGGGCGCCAGCATCTCGCGCATCCCGGGTCCGCCCCGCGGTCCCTCGTAGCGGATGACGATCACGTCGCCGGCGCGGATGCGCCCCGCGAGAATCGCGTCGAGGCACGCCTCCTCCGACTCGAAGATGCGGGCGGGCCCAGTAATCTTCGGCTCCTTCACACCGGTGATCTTCGCGACCGACCCCTCGGGCGCCAGGTTGCCCCGCAGCACGGCCAGATGGCCCTGCGCGTAGACCGGCCGGTGCCAGGGCCGGATGACGTCCTGATCGGCGCGCGGCGCCGCCGGGACGTCCCGGAGCGTCTCCGCGATCGTCCGGCCGGTGACGGTGAGGGCGTCGCCGTGGAGCAGGCCCTGCTCGAGCAGCATCTTCATCACCTGCGGCACGCCGCCGGCGACATGCAGATCGGTGGCCACGTAGCGGCCCGACGGCTTGAGATCGCAGAGCACGGGCACGCGGGCGCGAATGGCCTCGAAGTCGTCGAGCGCCAGCGGCACGCCGGCGGAGTGGGCGATGGCCAGCAGATGGAGGACGGCATTGGTGCTGCCGCCGAGGGCCATCGCCACGCTGATCCCGTTCTCGAACGCTGCCCGCGTGAGGATCCGACGCGGCGTGATGTCCTGGCGGACCGCCGCCACCAGGGTCTCTCCCGACGCGGCGGCGCTGTCGGCCTTTTCGGCGTCCTCGGCCGCCATGGTGGACGAGCCTGGGAGACTCATGCCCATCGCTTCGATTACCGACGACATGGTGTTGGCGGTGAACATGCCGCCGCACGAGCCCTTCCCGGGACAGGCGTGGCGCTCGACCTCGAGCAGCTCGGCCTCGCCGATGCGGCCGGCGCTGAACTGTCCCACCGCCTCGAAGGCGCTCACGACGGTCAGATCGCGGCCGTGGAGATGGCCGGGCTTGATCGTGCCGCCGTAGACGAAGATGGCCGGGATGTCCATCCGCGCGATGGCGATCATCGCGCCCGGCATGTTCTTGTCGCACCCGCCGACGGCCACCACCCCGTCCATGCTCTCGGCGCCGCAGGCGGTCTCGATCGAGTCGGCGATCACCTCGCGCGAGACGAGGGAGTACTTCATGCCCTCGGTGCCCATCGAGATCCCGTCACTGACCGTGATCGTCCCGAACAGCTGGGGCATGGCGCCCGCGGCCTTGACGGCCGACTCCGCCCGCCGGGCCAGCACGTCGAGACCCGCGTTGCAGGGCGTGATGGTGCTGTAGCCGTTGGCGATGCCGATGATCGGCTTGCCGAAATCGTCGTCGCCGAAGCCCACGGCCCGGAGCATGGCGCGGTTGGGCGCGCGTTGGACCCCGGCGGTGATCGCGTCGCTTCTGAGGTGCCTGGACATGGGAATGGAATGTAATGGGCGGGGGTGCGCGGCGGAGCGTCTCTCGCCCGCCGTCCCCTGACCACGGTGCGGCGGAACGGTTACACTTTACGAGCCGGTTTCGAACCCACGGAGGAGCTCTGGCCCTGCTCGTCTGCTCGTCCTGTCACGCCCCCCTGGCGGACGGTACCACGCACTGTCCGCATTGCGGTCCAGGCAGCCTGGCGCTGTTCGGGGGCTCGGGTTCGCTCCCGATCGGCCGGGCCCGCGACGCCGGGCGCGGGCCGATCCTCGCGCGCGCGCTGGGGCGGCAGTATCGCGTCGTCCGGCTGCTCGGGCGCGGCGGATTCGCCGAGGTCTACGAGGTGCGGGACGAGGACCTGCAGCGGCGCCTGGCGGTGAAGGTGCTGCGCGCCGACATCCCCTGGAGCTCGGCGACGCTGGCCCGGTTCAAGCAGGAGGCGCGGGCGGTCGCGCGGTTGAGCCATCCGAACACCCTGCCCATCCATTTCGTCGGCGAAGCGGAAGGCCTCGTCTTCTACGTCATGCCCTACTGCGAGGGCCGCACTCTCGCCGACACGCTGCGCTCCGACGGCGCGCTCCCGGTCGGGCGCGCGCTGGCCATCGCCGAGCCGATCCTCGCGACGCTCCAGCACGCTCACGAGCACGGCCTGGTGCACCGGGACGTCAAGCCGGACAACATCCTCATCGACACCACCGGCCGCCCGCTGCTGCTCGACTTCGGCATCGTGAAGTACACCGATGAGGCGGCGGGCAGCACCCAGGCCGGGTACGTCGTGGGCACCCCGCTGTACATGAGCCCCGAGCAGGCGCTGGGGCGCCACGACGTGGACGCGCGGACGGATGTCTACGGGATGGGCGTCGTCCTGTTCCAGATGGTCACCGGGGCGCCCCCGTTCGAGGGGGAGGATTCGCAGGAGATCGTGACGCGCCACCTGCACGAGCCGGTGCCGGTAACGACCCTCTCGCGCGATCGGGTGCCCGCCTGGCTGTCGGCGGTCATCGTCCGCTGCCTCGCGAAACACCCCGACGACCGCTATCCCACCGCCCGCGCTGCGCTCGAGGCGCTGCGGGCCGGACGGGCCTCCGATGCGGACTGGAGGCCTGGCGACTCAGCCGCTGCCAGGGCGGCCACTCAGGACGTGACGCCGACCAGGGCGATGCCCCGGGCGCGCCGGCCCGCCGGCCGCCGGCGGACGCTGGTGGCCCTGGGGCTCGTGGCCGCGGTCGGCGCGCTCTGGGCGTCGGTCCGCCCGCGCCCCGCGCTCGTCGTGCATAACCGCCTCACCGAAGCGATCGCGCTGACGCTCGACGACACCGGCTTCACCATTCCCGCGGGCGACAGCCTGCGTCTCCCGCTTCGTGCCCGACAGGAGCTCGAGGCCCACTGGGCCATGGTGCGACCCGCGGCGGCGGACGGACGGATGCTGGGAGCCGAGCTGGAGGGAAGCATCGTGACCGCGGACGTGCGCGGCGATCTGCGTGAAGTCGTCGCCGCGGGGGCCGGCGGGCGCCGCCGCTTCTCGCCCATGGTCGTGAACGCCACCCGGCGCCGTCTCCACGCGTCCGTCGTGAGTGGCCGCGACACGACGGAGTGCGGCTGTTCCATCGCGCCGGGCGATTCGGTGCGCCTCGGCTACTACCCGCTCGTGCGCGGCAGTACGATCCGGGTTCGCGACACCGCGCGAGCCACGGGCCGACTTGGCGTCGTCACGGGCGACATCGACTCCGCCACGGGATCGGTCGTGTTCCGGGTCACCGATGCCATGCTGATCGCGCCGTCCCATCCCAAGACGGTCTCCCCCTCCTCGCCGCGGCGGCCCACGCCGGTCCGCGAGAATCCGCTCAAGTCCTTTCTCCCCGTCCGATAATGACCCTGGCCGACCGCGACCCACCGCCGCAGGACCGTTTGACCAGCGGTCCGAGGGTGCCGGCCCTCGCGCTGGTGCTCGTCCTCGTCGCTCTCGTCGGGGCAGGCGCGGCCGTGTATCTGCTGCTCCGCCCTCACCTCGTGTTCACGAACACGCTGGCCGCCGCGGTCCGCGTGGTCGTCGGTGACGACGCGCCGCGCATCGTGGCGCCCGGCGCGGTCGTGCGGGTCCCGTTGGCGCGCGGCCGGACGATGGTGGCGCAGTGGGAGTTGGTCAGGCCGCTGTCGGCGGACGGTACGCCGATGGGTGAGGACGTCCGGGGCTCGTCGGTTCTGCGCGGACCCTCGGGCACCGTCAGGGCCTCCGCGGGAACCCGTTCGCCCGACCACAGCTATTTCGCCCCGCTCATCACCAACGCGTCCGCGCAGGCGCTCCGCATGACGGTGAACGCGGGACTACAGGGCGCGCTGGACTGCGGGTGCGCGGTGCGGCCCGGCGCGCGGCGGGTCTTCATCGGCTATTACCGGCTGTACCAGAACAGCTCGGTCGGCGCCTATGCGGCGGGGGTGGGGTCGGCGGTGTTCCGCGACCTGGGGGCGGAGGTCCGGGCACTCGACGGCTCGCTGGGGCTTCGATTCGAGGACAAGGACCTGCGTCGCTGAGTCCTGCCCGGTGGAACCTGCCGTTCAGGGCGACTTCGGCCGCCGGGACTGCCCCACGCCGAGCGCGCTGCCGGGGGTCACGGCGCTGAAGCCGTATTTCTCACGCAGCCGGTCCACCGCGTGAGACAGGTCGCGCAAGCGACGGCGCGCGGTCGGCTCGAAGAGATCCGCCTCCGCCGCGACGCCGAGGTTGGTGGCCGAGATGCCGATGAGGCGAACGCCGCGGTTCCGCTCCCGCGCGCCGGCGAAGGCCGCGCGGAAAAGGTCGCGCGCGGCGCCGTAGAGCTCGGCATCGAGATCGGTCGCGGTCTCGAAGGTGTGGCGGCGGGTCACGGTCAGGAAGTCGTCGTGGCGCAGCTTCAAGGTGACCGTCCGGGCGACGAGGTGCTCGTCGCGGAGTTGTCCGGCCACGCGTGCGGTGAGCAGCGAGAGTGTCGCTTCGAGGGCCGCGGGGTCTCGCAGATCGCGCGAGAGTGTGGTCTCCCGGCTCACCGACCGCGGAAGCCGGGCCGACCTGAGCGTCGTCCCGCCATGGCCCGCCGCCCGCCGCTTGAGCGCGCGGGCCTCGGGGCCGATCAGGCGCTCGAGGACCGGTTCGTCCATCTGCTGCACCTGCCACACGTCCTCGAGCCCCAGTTCGGCCCAGCGCTGGGCGGTTTTCGGCCCGACACCCGGCATCGCCGCGAGCGAGAGTCCCGCCAGGAACCCCGCCTCCCAACCGGCTCGAACCTCCATCAGCCCGCGCGGCTTGGCGGCGTCGGAGGCGAGCTTGGCGATCATCCGGTTGGGCCCGATGCCCACGCTGCAGGCCAGCCCCGTGTCCCGCCGTACCTCGTCGCGCAGCTCCTCGGCCACGGGGAGAAGCGAGACGGGATGCAGCCGCTCCGTGCCGGCAAAGTCGAGGTAGGCCTCATCGAGCGAGGCCATCACCACGGTGGGGGAGAACCGCTCGAGCACGCCGCGGACGGCGCGCGAGGCGTCGCGGTAGTCGGGAAACGAGCCCTGGAAAAAGGTGGCGTGCGGGCAGAGCCGGACCGCCTGCGCGATCGGCATGCCCGCGTGAATGCCGAACCGGCGGGCGCCGTACGACGCCGACTGCACGACGCCGCGCTGATCCCGCCGCCCGCCGACCACGAGCAGCTCGAGATCCCGCAGCTCGGGGTGCCGCTGGCGGCACACCTCGACGAAGAAGGCGTCGAGATCGACGTGGAGGATGCGCGTGCCCATGGTGCCGGGAAAGGTACCCAGTACCATCGGCTCCGGGGCCCGCTACCTTTCCAGCCGTCGTGGCCCCGCCGCCTCCATCGCCGAAAGGATTGCCCGCTCGATGCACGTCGGTTTTCTCGGCCTGGGCGCCATCGGCGCTCCGATGGCCGCGCGCCTCGCCGCTCGGGGGCCGCTCACCGTCTGGAACCGCACCGGGGCGCGAGCGGCCGAATTCGCCGCGCGGCACGGCGCCGCCGCCGCGTCCACGCCGCGTGAGGCGGCGGCGGCCGATGCCGTCATCACCTGCCTCGGCACCTCGGCCGATGTCGATGCGCTGCTCGAGGGCCCGGACGGGCTGCTCGCCGGACTTCGTCCCGGCACCTTGTTCCTCGACTGTACGTCGGGCGATCCCGCCACTTCCCGCCGAATCGGAACGACCCTGGCCGAGCGCGGCGTGGCGTTCGCCGACGCGCGCGTGAGCGGCGGGACCACTGGGGCGGAGGCCGGCACGCTCACGGTGATGGTGGGCGCGGACGCCGCGACCTTCGAGCGGGCGCGCCCGGTGCTGGCGGCGTTCGGTGGGCGCATCGAGCACGTCGGTCCGATCGGGGCGGGCGACGCGCTCAAGGCGATGAACAATGCGCTGCTGGCGCTCAACATCCTGGCGGTGGGCGAGGCCATGGCGGCGCTCGTCGCTGCGGGTGTGCCCGCCCGCCGGGCGTTGGAGGTGATCAACGCCTCGAGCGGTCGCTCGTTCGTGAGCGAGACTCTGGTGCCCGACCGCGTGCTGACCGGGGCCTGGCCCCGCACCTTTCGCCTGGCGCTGCTCGACAAGGACGTGGGGATCGCCGCCGGGCTTCTCGCGGAGACCGGCGTCGATGGTCCGCTGATCGAACGCTGTGCCGCGCTGCTCGGCGCCGCCCGGGCCGAACTGGGCGACGCCGCCGACTACCTGGACCCGATCCGGCTCACCGAGCGCCGGGCTGGCGTGGAGATCCGGGGCTGATCCCCACTTGCCGCGGTGCCCGGCTCTCCTCAGTTTCCGACCACTCTCCCGGACGGGGCCGATGAGCGACTGGGGAACCACGACCAAGGTGCCTGCCGAAGTAACGCTGGCTGAGGGGATCGTCCTCGCCGGCGATCTGCACCTCTACGCGCGTCCGACCTATCCCCCGGGCCCGGAGACGGTGCTCGAGATGCTGAACCGGTCGGAGACCTTTTTCGCACTCACGCTCGACGGGACGGTGACCTTCGTCCCGAAGGCGCAGGTCGTCGTGGTGTCCTGCCGCCAGGAGGTGTCCCCGCCCGATCCGGCGCGGGTGTCGGCCGCCCGGCAGATCGACGTGGAGATCGTGGTGCAGGGGGGAGCGGAGTATCGCGGGCACACGACCATGGAGCTGCCGCCGTCGCGGAGCCGCACCCTCGACTACTTGAACGGCGCCGGCCAGTTCTTCGGCTTCGGCGCGGATGGCGTCAGCTGGTACGTGAACAAATCGCGCGTCCGCCTCGCGCGTCCCCTCGACTGAGACTGCCTGTGGCACGGCTCGATCGCCTGATCCAAGTCCTGTACGAACAGCGCGCCGACGCCCTGCAGCTGGCCGTCGGCAAGCCCGCCACCCTCGTGGCCAACGGTGCGACGCGGGCCCTCACCAAGGACCCGCTGAGCGACGCGCAGATCCTCACCCTCGTCCGCGAGGTGGCCGACGCCGACTCCGCGACCCGGCTGGGGGGAAGCGAACCGGTGAACTTCCCCTACCGCTCGCCCAGCGGGCCCGTGACGGTGGCCCTCACGCCGGGTGCCGGCGGGACCGCCGTCGAGGTGCGCACCTCGCGCGCCCCGGGGACGAGCGCCCCGGCAGCCGCGGCCCCCGGCCGGAGCGCCGCCGACCTCGCCGGTGCGCGCGCGGCGCTCGACGAGCTGTTCCGGCTGCTGGTGGAGAGCGGCGCCTCCGATCTCCATCTGCGCACCGGCGAGCCGCCGTTGCTGCGCCTCCACGGTGAGTTGGTGCGGCAGCAGCGGCCGGCCCTCGCCGGGGACGGCCTGGAGGCGATGCTCATCAGCATCATGTCCCCGCGCGAGATCGGCGAGTTCCGCGAGGCCTGCGACACGGACTGGGCCTACGAGATCGAGGGGCTGGCCCGGTTTCGCTGCAACGCGGGCCGCGACCGGCACGGGCCGATGGCCGTCTTCCGCGTCATCCCCGCCAGCATCCACACCGCCGACGAGATGGGCCTCAGCCGGGAAGTCCAGAACCTCTGCTACCTCACCAAGGGGCTCGTCGTCGTCACCGGGCCGACCGGCTCGGGCAAGAGCACCACGCTCGCCGCGCTGGTGGACCTGATCAATCGCACCCGAACGGATCACATCATCACGATCGAGGATCCGATCGAGTTCGTGCATGCGAGCAAGCAGTGTCTGGTGACCCAGCGGCAGGTCGCGGTCCACACCCGCTCCTTCAAGCAGGCCCTCCGCGCCGCCCTCCGCGAGGATCCGGACATCATTCTGGTGGGCGAGATGCGCGACCTGGAGACCGTGTCCATCGCCATCGAGACGGCCGAGACGGGCCACCTCGTGTTCGGCACGCTGCACACGACGACCGCCGCCTCCACGATCGACCGGATCATCGACCAGTTCCCGCCCGACCGGCAGTCGCAGGTGCGGGTGATGCTGTCGGAGTCGATCCGCGGCGTCATCTCGCAGACCCTGTGCAAGAAGATCGGCGGGGGGCGGGTGGCGGCGCGCGAGATCCTGCTCTCGATTCCCGCCGTGTCCAACCTGATCCGGGAGGGCAAGACCTTCCAGATCCCGTCGGTCATGCAGACCAACCGCAAAGTGGGGATGGTGACGCTCAACGACGCGCTCATGGAGCTGGTGGATGCGAAGCAGGTGGAGCCCAAGGAAGCGTACATGAAGGCCGTTGAGAAGGCCGGGTTCGTCGCGGCGCTCAAGGCCAAGCGGCATGACGTCTCCTTCCTCGGCGAGGGATGACGCGGGGCGCACGCCGCCCATCCTCGTGCTGGTGAATCCCCAGGACATCGTCAACATCGCGAGTGCCGTCCGCATCGCGAAGAATTTCGGGATCGAGCGGATGCGTCTGGTCGACCCCGAGATCTTCGATCCCTGGCGCATCGAGGGGATTGCGCACAACACGGCGGACTTCGTCGCGCGGATCGAGATCCTGCCCACGCTCGACGCGGCCATCGCCGACTGCGTCTCGACCTTCGTGCTCACCGGCCGCGAGCGCGCTGCCAAGCGCACTACGCTCCGCCCCCGGGAGGCGGCGGCCGAGCTGGTGCGCGACCTCGAACGCGGCCCGGTGGCGATCGTCGCCGGCCGGGAAGACAGCGGGCTCACCAACGCCGAGCTCGACCTCTGCACCCGGCTGGTCACCATCGCCACCGACCCGCGCCATCCGTCGCTCAACCTGGCCCAGGCGGTGGCGATCATGGCCTACGAGACCTGGAGCGCCCAAGGCGGGGACGCGCTGCCGCTCAAGCCGCCGCGTCGGGAAGCACCGCCGGCTACCTCGGGGCAGCTCGAGGCGCTGTTCGCCGATTGGCACCGGGCACTCTGGGCCATCGACTTCTTCAAGACCCGCCGCTCGGAGAGTGTCATGCGCTCGTTTCGCGAGATCGTGTTTCGTTCGGACCTGGACGGTCGCGAGGCTTCGCTGGTCCGCGCCATGGGCATCGAAGCGATTCGCTATCTGGAACGGGTCGGCGCGCCGGTCGCGGGGGTGCCGCCGGCCGGCGGGGACATCTCCGACGAGTCCGGGGTATGACCCGTCGCCGCTCGAGCGCCTATTGGTCCGCCAATCGCTACACCGATGAGAGCGTCGAGCCGTCGGCCACGGCACCGCTGCACGATCTCCCCGCCGCGGTCGCGGGCCGCTTCAAGCTGATTCGGGACGGGCTGGCGGATTTCGAGGGTGTGGCCGAGGTGGTGCGGTACATGGGCGCGAGCTGGCGGTGGGCATGGGAGTACGGGGTGGGCAACCGAAAGCTCTGCTGGGTGCACGTCGTGGGGGACGAACTCTCCGCCACGTTCACACTCAGCGACCTCGAGGAGGACCGGCTCCGGAAGGCTGGCCGCGTCCCGGCCGACCTGCTCCGCGCGCTCGAGGAGGGCCAGCGCACCGGCCCGCTCCGGTGGTGCTGGCTGCCGCTGGATGACCGGCGCACGGTCGACACCTTCCTCCGGTTCGCCGGCCGCAAGGCGGAGTGGCTCGGGGAGCGGCCGACCCCGCACCGCTCGCCGGCGAGGTCTCGGCGGCGGGCGGCCGGCGGTGGCGACGATCCCGAGTGAGCCTGTCGGAATGGCGGCGCGATCGGGTTGTGTAATCGGAAGCGCCGAATATACTTCGGCGCGCCCATGGCCCGGGCGCGTTTCTCTGATCACCCCTGGCAAGTGAATGATTTCACGAGCGCTCGCACGAGCTTCTCTCTCAGCGTGGGATCGATGATGCGTACGTTGGCTCTCGCGGTGGGTGGCGCGACCGCGGTTTCGCTGGCGGCGTTGCTGGCGTTCGGCGGCGCCCCGACCCAGGCCCAGCAATCGAAGCCCGCCGCCGATTCGATCGTCGCTCCGGTCATCAGCGATACCGGCGCCCTCAAGGGGCCCCGCCAGCCGATCTTCTTCCGCCACGACATCCACGCCGGGCAGTTCAAGATGCAGTGCCAGTACTGCCACTATTCCGTGGCGGTCTCGCCCGAGCCCGGCATCCCGTCGATGCAGACGTGCATGGGCTGCCATCTCGTCGTGGCCGGTAGCGATAGCTCGGCGAAGACCGAGATCAAGAAGGTCCGCCAGGCGTGGACCGACAAGCAGCCGGTCGAGTGGGTACGCATCCACTATCTGGCGCGGCACGCCCATTTCCCGCATCAGCGGCACATCAAGGCGCTCGGTCCCAACGCCTGCACCACCTGTCACGGCGACGTCAGCCGCATGCCGCAGGTCTACAAGGTGAACAACGTCAATAATATGGGTTTCTGCATCACCTGCCACGTCGAGCGCAAGGTGTCGCGCGATTGCTCGGTGTGCCACTACTAGTGCCGGTGAGGAGTCGCGATGTCTGAGGTGAGTCCCGAGACCGGGATGGATCGTCGGAAGTTCCTCACCGTGCTCGGCGTGTCGGGTGGCGGAGCGCTCGCGCTCTCGGGCTGCTCGACGAGCCGGGTCGAGAAGCTGGTGCCGTATCTGGTGCAGTCCGAGGACCAGATCCCGGGCGTCTCGACCTACTACGCGAGCACCTGCACCGAGTGCGCCGCCGGGTGCGGTGTGCACGTGCGGACGCGCGAGGGCCGCGCGGTCAAGCTCGAGGGGAATCCCGAGCATCCGGTCAACCGGGGCACGCTGTGCTCGCGCGGCCAGGCCTCGCTGCAGGGACTCTACAACCCCGGACGCATCAAGGCCCCGATGGCGAGGGGTCCCGGCGGCGCCTTCGTCGAGATCAGCTGGGACGACGCCATCGCCCGGCTGGCCACGAAGCTCGGCTCGGCCGGCGGGCAGCTGGCGGTGCTGAGCGGTGCCGGCCGGGGCGCCTTCACCGAGTTGCTGAGCGACTGGACCGGCGCCCTCGGCGGGCGGGTGACGCGCTGGGAGCCCTTCGACCACGAACCGCTTCGGGCCGCCAACAAACAGGTGTTCGGGCTCGACCGGCTTCCGCGCCACGATTTTGCGCGGGCCAAATACATCGTTTCGTTCGGCGCCGACTTCCTGGAGACCTGGCTCTCGCCCACGGAGAACCAGCGCGGCTTCGCCGCGGCCCACGGCTTTGCCGAGGGCGACGTGGCCAAGTTCGTCTACGCGTCGCCTCGGCAGGACCTGACCGGCCTCAACGCCGACGAGTGGCTGGCGGTACGGCCAGGCACCGAGGCCGCCCTGGCGCTCGCGATGGCGAGCGTCGTGGCGACGGAGCGGGGGGGGTCGGTGCCGGCGGGGCTGGAACGATTCACGCCCGCCATGGCCGCCCGTGAGACCGGCATCCCGGCCGACCGGATCGAGCGGATCGCGCGCGAGTTCGCGGCGGCCCGGCCCAGCCTGGCCGTGGCCGGCGGCGTGGGCAGCCAGCATGCGGGCGCCACCGAGGTCTGCGCGGCGGTCAACCTGCTCAACCTGGTGGCCGGCAACCTCGGGCAAACCGTGGACTTCGGCGCCGACCTGCAGGCCGGCGACGGCTACCGGAGCCTGGCCGACCTGACCGCGGCGATGGGCGCCGGCCGGGTGTCGGTGCTCCTGGTCCACGACGCCAACCCCGCCTATGCGCTGCCGAAGGCGTCCGGCTTCATGGATGCGCTGGCGAAAGTGCCGTTCAAGGTGTCCACCTCGCTCTATCTGGACGAGACCGCCGCCCGCTGCGATCTGCTGCTGCCGCAGCATCACGCGCTGGAGCGGTGGGACGACCTGGCGGCGCGGGCCGGCGTCCGGAGCCTGATGCAGCCGGTGATGGAGCCGGTGTTCGACACCCGCTCGGCGGGCGACATCCTGCTCCTGACCGCCAAGAAGGCGGGCGGCGCGCTCGCGAAGTTCAGCGCGCCCACCTGGGAGGCGCACCTGCGCGGCCGCTGGGACGCGCTGGCCGCCGAGCAGAAGGCGCCGAACGCCGACGAGTTCTGGCGGGCGGCGCTGCAGCGCGGCGGCGTGTTCGACGAGCCCGCGGCGCCGGCCGCCGTGGCGCTGGCCTCGACGGCCGGCGCCGCGACCTACACCAGGCCGACGTTCGAGGGGACGGGTGAGTTCGTCCTCCTGACTTACCCGCACGGCATGCTCCACGACGGTCGCGGCACCAACAAGCCGTGGCTGCTGGAGAACGCCGATCCGGTCACCAAGATCACCTGGCATCACTGGGTCGAGGTTGGGCCCGCGACGGCCAGCCGGCTCGACATCCGGAACGGCGAGATCCTGCGGCTGACTTCGCCGCACGGCACGCTGGAAGGTCCGGCCTACGTCCATCCCGGGCTGCACGCCGAGGCGGTGGGCGTGCCGCTCGGGTTCGGCCACACCGAATACGGCGCCTTCGCCAAGGGCCGGGGCGCCAACGCGCTCGACCTGCTCGGCCCGTCCGCCGGCGAGTACGTGTCGTACGTCTCGACCCGCGTTACCCTGGAGAAGACCGGCCAATACCGGAAGCTCGCCACCATCGAAGGGACGCCGCGCCAGCTCGGACGCGGCATCGCCGAGGCCATTCCCCTGGGCGCGGCCAAGCGGGGGCTCACGATCAAGGAAGCCTACCTCGAGGAGGGGCACGGCGAGCACGAGCTCAATCCCGAGCGGGAAGTCGAAGCGCTCCACGGGTGGAGCGAGGCGCAGTACGAAGCCACCCGGAAGGGGAACTACGCCGGCGACCATCCACAGTGGGGCATGGCGATCGACCTGGCGCGCTGCACCGGATGCCAGGCCTGCGTCACCGCGTGCTACGCCGAGAACAACATTCCCACCGTGGGCGAGCAGGAGATCCTCAAGGGCCGGGAGATGACCTGGCTGCGGATCGAGCGGTACTGGGAGGCGGGCCACTCGCCCGAGGAGCCGGTGTCGGCCCGCTTCGTCCCGATGCTGTGCCAGCACTGCGCCAACGCGCCCTGCGAGCCGGTCTGTCCGGTATACGCGGCGTACCACACGCCCGACGGACTCAACGGGCAGGTGTACAACCGCTGCGTGGGCACCCGGTACTGCGCCAACAACTGCCCGTACAAGGTGCGCTACTTCAACTGGTACAAGTACAACGAGCTCGCCTGGCCGGCGCCGCTCCACCTGCAGCTCAATCCCGACGTCACCGTGCGGGCGCGCGGCGTGATGGAGAAGTGCACCTTCTGCATCCAGCGCATCCGGGGTGCCCAGAACGACGCGCGCCTCGAGAACCGCCCCGTGCGCGACGGCGATTTCACCACCGCGTGCGCGCAGGCCTGTCCGTCCGAGGCCATCGTCTTCGGCGACGTCCACAATCCGGAGAGCCGGGTGACCGCGGTCAAGCAGGACCATCGGGGCTACCACGTCCTGGAAGAGACCAACGTCCGACCGGCGATCACCTATCTCGCCAAGGTTCTGCATTCGGTGGAGGCCTGACGATGGCTGTCGTCGCGCGGCCGGGCCCCGCCCGGAAGCCGGAGCTCGAGCTCACTCAGACGCACGCCGACGTCACGCGCGACGTCGTGGCGACGCTCGGGGCGCCGAGCACCGGTTACCTCCTGCTCCTGTTCGGGGCGGTGGCGCTCTTCGTGGCGGGGCTCACGACGTTCCTGGTGCTGGTGAAGGACGGTCTGGGGCACGCGGGCTACACCCCGCCGATCTTCTGGAGCGTCTACATCACCACCTTCGTGTTCTGGGTGGGCATCGGGCACGCCGGCACACTCATCTCGGCGATCCTGTTCCTGTTCCGGAGCCCGTGGCGCACGGCGGTGTAC
>JBBQDU010000052.1:0-14338 GCA_038320055.1 Gemmatimonadales bacterium
GGGCACCGCTCGAGAGCACCACATCCGTCTCGACGGTGGGGTTACCCCGGCTGTCGAGAATCTCGCGCGCGTGCACTTCGATGATCGTGCTCATGGTCACTCGGGTTAGGGAAGCCGGGGCAAGCTAGCGGCGCCTCCGGATGACGTCAACGAGGCGCCGACGCGAAATGATCGAATCCGGCGAGGGTGATCGCCGCGCCGTCGAGCTCGGCGTGGACGCCGGCGCCGACGCGGGTTTCGCCCACACGGGTGAGGGCGAGGCCGCACACGCCCTCGAACGCGCGAGCGTCCTCGGCCTCGAAGCCGGGAGGGAGCGCCACCAGCAGCTCGTACTCCTCCCCGCTCTCCGCGGCGAACCGCGCCGCCGGAACCCCGAGGCGTCTCGCCTCGGCCACCGCCGCCGGCGCCAGCGGCACGCGGTCGATGTGGAGCGCCACCGCGACCCCGGACGCCGCCGCGACGTGCCGGGCGTCGGCTCCGAGCCCGTCGCTCAGGTCGATCATGGCGCCCGCCCCGTGCAGGGCGAGCCAGCGCCCGGCGTGCAAGCGGGGCACCGGCCGGGCGAACGCACGCCGCGCCTCGTCGTCGGGACGCTCGCCGCGGCGCCACGCCTCGAGCGCGGCCCGCGGGCCCCCGAGGGCGCCGGTCACCCAGAGGCCATCGCCGGGCCGGGCGCCCGCGCGGGTGATGGGCGACGACGCCCACCCGAACACGGTGACCGCGAGGCTCCACCCCGGCCCCGTCGACAGGTCGCCGCCCACGACGCGGGTGCCGGCGGCCGCCGCCGCGGCACCTGCGCCGGTCATCGCCGCCACGACCTCGTCATCCGCCGCTCCGGCGGGAACGGTGAGCGCAACGAGAACGCCCCCCGCCTCGGCACCGGTGGCGGCCAGGTCCGACAGCGCCGCAGCGGTGGCGCGCCAGCCGATCTCGTCGAGCGAGAGCCACTCACGGCGAAAGTGGACGCCTTCGACGCTCACGTCGGTGCTGGCGACCAGGGAGCCGTCGCCCAGCCCGAGCACCGCGCAGTCGTCGCCGAGCGGACCCGCCTCGGCGCCGAGCGCGGCCGCGATGCGCCGGACGCGATCGAACTCGGGCCCGGGTCCAAGCGCACTGGCAGGACCATTGCCGAGCGACTGGGTCACGGGCGCACCGCGTCGAGCCGGAACCGCACCAGGCCGCCATCGGTCGCGACCCAGAGATAGTCCCTGTCCACCGCCACGTCGTGGATGGCGCCGGGGAGGTCGCCCTGGCGGAGCGGGCGGACGGGCGGCGTCGCCAGCCGGGCGAAGGCGACGCCGCGCTCGCCCGCCACCCAGAAGCCGGGGCCGTCCGCCACGAACGCGACGAGTGCGCCGAGCAGCCCGCTCAGGTTGGGACCGAAGGCCCACGCTTCGGTGCCCGGATCCCGCCAGAGCAGTCGGTCGCGGGTCAGCGCCACGAGCGTGTCGGCGAGGGCGGTGAGGGCCACGACCGGCGCCTGAAGCGAAGGCGAGGCGAGCCCCGCGGGCCGAACCACGTCCTGTTGTCCCGGCAGCACGAGCAGCAACCCGCGCTGGGTCCCGACCCAGACCGAGTCACCCGCCGGAAACACGGCGAGCGCCGGCTCGGCGAACCTGGGCGCGAGCCGCTCGACGCGGAGCGAGTCGTTCACGCGAACGACACCGCGCCGGGTCCCCGCGGTGAGGCGTCCCTGCCGCGCGACGACCGCGTACACACGGCTGTCCGGCAGCCCGCGCCCCTCGTCGAGCAGGTCCACGCGGCCATCGCCGGTGGCGATCCGCGCCAGCCCGCGGTCGGTGGCCGCCCAGAGCGCCGAGCCCTGGCCGGCCAGTCGGCGGACTTGCGTGAACGGCAGGCCGGCGGCGGGAGGACCCTGGAGGCTCTGAAACTCGCTGAGGTTCTTCGCCACGAACGTGAGGGCCGACTCGGCCTCTGGCGTGCGGTCGGTCGCCGCCCACACGCCGTCCGGCCACTCGAGCAGCGCGCCCACCACGGGCGAGCGGAGGCCGAACGGCATCGGCTCGGGCAACGCCGCGCCGTCCTGGAGGAACAGCAGGCCCACGCCCGAGGTGCCGAGATACCAGCCGAGGTTGTCGAACGAGCGCGCGGCCGCCGTGTACCGGGCGACGCCGAGCCGGGGATCCACGAGGATCTGCGCGGCGTTCGCCTGCAGGCCGGGATTGGCGCGGAGCGCGTCGTCCACGCGGGCAGGCGTGAGCGGCCGCGCCGGCCCACGGCTCGGCGAGGCGACCAGGCCGCCGCGCGGCAGGAGGAGCCAGCCGCGACGGGTGCGCAGGTACAGCCCGGACGTCGGATCGTCGGCATCGAACGCGATGGTCTGCACCCCGTCGGCCACGCGCCCTTCGTCCCACAGCTGCAGCTCGGGCTGGAACCGCACCCAGCCGTCGGGCCGTGCCAGCCAGAGCGAGTTGTCGAGTGGATCCACGAGCGCGGCAAATACGCGCGCGAGGCGTGCCGGATCGGGGGGATCGTACGGGCCCTGCCACTGGCGGAACTGCGGGTTCCAGATCAGGACCCCGCTGGGCGAGGCGACGTAGACGCGGTCGATCGCGGCGGCGACGGCGGTGATGCGGCTGAAGTCGCCGATCACGACGCGGTCTTCCTGGCGCCAGTCCCGGCTGAACGACTGGGCGCGGGCGACAGAAGTGATCGTGAGGAGGAGGACCGCGACGGTGAATGGACGCATCGGGTGAATTTACTCGGACCGGGAGGCGTGTGCCGCCCGAACGGCCGTGGGCAACCGCTCGCGCGACGGTTCGCTCAGACGGTCCGCGGCGCTTCGAGCTCCAGGAGGACCGGCGGTCGCGGTAGCGGCGGCGCGAGCCGATGCAGCTCCCATTCCCGCCACAGGTCCGGCAGCGCCGCCACGACCTCCATCGGCCGCATCGCTCGCGCCGTCGAGCGCCGTGCGGCGATGTCCCCGGCCCGGCCGAGCGCCTGCGCGCCCAGTGCGGCGGCGACCTCGGGAGGCAGTCGATGCGCCAGGGCGGTGCCGACGAGCCCGCTCAGCACGTCGCCGCTGCCGCCCGTCGCGAGCCCCGGGTTGCCGGCGGCCACCGTGAGCGGCGGTCGCCCCACGGCCGCGACCACGGTCGGCACACCCTTGAGAAGGACGGTGGCTCCGCTCGCTTCCGCGGCTGCCGCCGCCGCGGCCCACGGGTCGAGCTCCCGGACCGGCGCGAGCTCCGGGAACAGGGCGCGAAACTCACCGGGATGCGGCGTGAGGATGAACGGCCTTCCCGCAGCGAGCGGGCGCAGCTCCCCGGCCGCACCCTGGAACGCCACGAGCCCGTCGGCGTCGAGCACCACCGCCTTGGCCGCGCCGGCCAGTGCCGCGACCAGGGCGCGCCGGCCCGGCTCGCGTCCGAGTCCCGGACCGATCACCAGCACGTCGGCGCGGCCGATCAGCTCGAGCAATGGTGGAGTGGGGGGCTGATCGAGCGCGTGCGCGAACGCCTGGAGGTCCGGCTCCGCCTGCCCGAGCGCGGCGACCGTCTCGGGCGGTGCGACGACGTGCACGAGCCCGGCGCCGGCCGCGAACGCGGCACGTCCCGCCATCCTGACGGCGCCGATCATGCCCGCATCTCCCCCCACCACGACCACGCGGCCCCTCTCGCCCTTGTGGTCCCGGCTCCGAAGCCGGCGCAGCCATTCGGCGGCCTGCGGATCGGTCACCAGCACGGGCCATGTGGGGTCCGGCGGCGGGTGCCCGATGTCCACCACTGCGACCGCGCCGACCTCGTCGCGCGCCAGCAGGTGGCCGCGCCGGACGCCTCCGAACGTGATCGAGAGCTCCGCCCTGGCTGGGCCGTGCACGATGCCGGATTCCAGATCGACGCCGGTCGGGCCGTCGATCGCCACCACCGGCAGGTCGAGATCGAGGAGCCGGTCGAGCAGTGCCGCCATGGGGGGCCGTGGGGCGCCCCGGGCGCCGGTACCCAGCAGCGCATCCACCACGAGGCCGAGGCTGGGCCATGGCCCGTCGGGAGCGACCTCGCGTACTCCCTCGGTCCGGGCGCGCGCCGCCATCGTCTCGCGAAGTTCCGCGCCCGTACCCGCGGGCGCCGTGACCCAGACCGGCAGCTCGAGCCGATGCAGCGCACGGGCAAGCACCCAGCCGTCCCCGCCGTTGTGCCCCGGCCCGGCCGCGATCAGGACGCCGTCGCGCAGGCGGTGCGCGTAGCGCGAGGCCAGGACCGCGGCGGCGCCACGGCCGGCGCATTCCATCAGCGTCGCGAGGGCGATTCCTCCCGCGACGGCGGTGGCGTCCCAGGCAGCGGATTGTCGAGGAGAAAGAACGGGGAGCGGCGGCATCGGCGGTGGCGGGACGAGAGTCCGCGCCTACTTGTAGCTCTGGCCGATCGCCCGCCCGAAGGAGATCTCGCCGTTATCGATGCGGAGGTTGAACCCGCAGTCGGGATTGGTGCAGACCCACGCCTTGTAGGTGATCGGCGCGCCTTCGCGCCCGTAGTCGGAGAGCGGAATGAGGGTTCCCTGCGAGCACTTCTGACACGCCGGCCATTCGGTCTTCTCCATGTGCCCCCTCCCCGATGCGGACCCTGCCCCGGTCAAGCGCCCTGGACGCCGGACCACTCGTAGACGATGCCGAACGCCTCGGCGAAGTCGTACACCCCGTTGAAATCCCCCTCCAGGTCGCCCGGCTGGGTGACCAGAAGTCCGACCTCCACCAGCGTGAACACGATTCGGCCGAAATCCTGGGTGCGGGTGATGCCCCAATGCGCGAGCACGTGCGGTGCGAGGAGCCCGAATTGCTCGCGGGCAAAGTCGCGGCACGCCCACGCGAGCTCGGCGCCCGTCACGTGGCGCCGCGCCTCCAGCCGGGATTGGAGATACTCGATCGTGGCGAGCACGAAGAGAAAGCCGCGCTCGTGGTAGGCGCCGCCCCTCGCGCGGATGCGCGCGAGAACATCGTCGGCAAACTGCAGATCAGTCACTCGCTCAACAGCTCCGGGCTAGGCGCTGCGCCGGACGCGGCCCGCGGCCTTCGCGGGCGCGTACAGCGGAAAGGCGGACGCCAGCTCCTCGACCTCCGCCTTGACCCGGGCGAGCGTTTCCTCGTCCGGATGCGTAAGGGCGCGGTCGATCAGCTCGGCCACCCGCACCATCTCCGCCTTGCCCATGCCGCGCGTCGTGAGGGCTGGGGTGCCCAGCCGGATACCGCTGGTCACGAACGGCGACTGCGGATCGTCGGGAATGGTGTTCTTGTTGACCGTGATACCCGCCTGGTCGAGCGTCTTCTCGGCCACCTTGCCGGTGAGATTCTTGGGGCGGAGGTCGACGAGCATCAGGTGGGTATCGGTGCCGCCCGAGACGATCGCGAATCCCCGCTCGACCAGCGCGCCGGCCAGCGTCTTGGCGTTCTCGACCACCCGGCGCGCGTACGTGCGGAAGTCGGCGCCGAGCGCCTCGCCGAACGCGACGGCCTTGGCGGCGATGACGTGCTCGAGCGGGCCGCCCTGCGTCCCCGGGAAGACCGACTTGTCCACGGCCTTGGCATGCTCGGCGATGCACAGGATGAGGCCGGCCCGCGGCCCGCGCAGGGTCTTGTGCGTGGTGCTCGTGACCACCTGCGCGTGCGGCACGGGCGAGGGATATTCGCCCCCGGCCACGAGACCCGCGAAATGCGCCATGTCGACCAGGAAGAGTGCGCCCACTTCGTCCGCGATCGACCGGAACGCCGCGAAGTCGATGATCCGGGCGTACGCGCTCCCGCCCGCGATGATGAGCTTGGGCTGCTCCCGCCGGGCTTGCTCGCGCACCACGTCATAGTCGATCCGGCCGGTGGCCGGATCAACGCCGTAGTGCACCGCGTGCCAGATGACACCGCTGTGATTGACCGAGGCGCCGTGCGACAGGTGGCCGCCGTGCGGGAGCGACATGCCCATGATGGTGTCGCCCGGCTTGATGACGGCCATGAAGGCCGCGAAATTGGCCTGCGCGCCCGAGTGCGGCTGCACGTTGGCGTGGTCCGCGGCGAACAGCTGCTTCAACCGATCGATCGCGAGCTGCTCCACCTCGTCGACGATCTCGCACCCGCCGTAGTAGCGCCGCCCAGGGTACCCCTCGGCGTACTTGTTGGTGAGCGGCGTGCCCATCGCGTCGATGACGGCGCGACTGGCGAAATTCTCGCTGGCGATCAGCTCGAGCCCGTCCTGCTGGCGTCGCAGCTCACGATCGATGATGCGGGCCACCGTGGGATCGGCGTCGCGCAGCGATGCGTTATGATCGAGACTCATCCGTGCTCCTGGTCGATTTAGCCACTCGGCGGCCGTGCCGCCCGCCCGCGAATTCCGTCGTCAGCCACGTCCTCAGGATGTCCACGCCCTCGTCCTGGCTCACGAACCGCGCCGGCAGCACGAGGATGTTGGCATCATTATGCTCGCGGGCCAATCGCGCAATCTCCGGCGACCACGCCACCGCGGCGCGAACGCCCGGATGCCGATTGGCCGCGTACGCCATCCCGAGCCCGGTCCCGCAGAGCAGCACCCCCCGGCCGGCCTCGTGACGCTCGACGCGGCCGGCGACCTCGTGGGCGAAATCGGGATAGTCGACCGATGCGCTGCCGGTGGTGCCGATGTCGAGCGGCTCGTATCCGAGCGACCGGAGCTCGTCCACCAGCCGCGCCTTCAGCGTCACGCCCGCGTGATCCGAACCGATGGGAATCGCTTCAGGCATCGGTACCTAATGTACAAGCATTCGCGTGGGGAGGGAGAGGGTCCGGAAGGCGGCGACGGATTTCCGGCCGGTATCGCGCGGCGCGCTCATCGTCGGGGGCCCATCCACATCCGGTCGAGCCCGCCCACGGCCGCCACGCGGTCCTCCGCCAGGCGGTCGGCCGCCCGGTACGTCGGGATCCGCTCGCGGGCGGCGATCTCGAAGATCCGGCGCAGCGTCTCGTAGATCTCGCCGGCCTTCTGCTTCGAGCGCTCCGTGGGCCAGCGATGCAGCTCGCCATAGACGTTGATCACGCCGCCGCCGTTGATCACGTAGTCGGGGGCGTACAGAATGCCGCGCCGCTCGAGCAGATCGCCGTGACGATCCTCCGCCAGCTGGTTATTGGCGGCGCCGGCGATGATCTCGACCTCGAGCCGGGCCAGCGTGTCGTCGTTGATCGTGGCGCCCAGGGCGCAGGGGGCGTAGACGTCCGCCGGCGCATCGTAGATGGCCTCCGGCGCCACCGCCTGGGCACCCGTCTCGGCCACCACGCGCTGCACCTTCTCGGGGTCGAGATCGGTGACGATCAGCCGGACGCCTTCGGCGTGCAGGTGACGGCAGAGGTGCGTGGCCACGTTCCCGCAGCCCTGGACCGCCACGGTCTTCCCCGCGAGGCGATCGTGTCCCCACCGCGCCGCGGCCGCGGCCTTCATCCCAACGTAGACGCCATAGGCCGTGACGGGCGACGGATCGCCGCTCAGGCCCGCGAGTCCGGCGACATGGTCGGTCTCCAGCTTGATGTACTCCATGTCCGCCGGGCTGGTGCCGATGTCCTCGGCGGTGATGTAGCGGCCGCCCAGGGTCTCGATGAACCGGCCGTGCGCCCGGAACAGCGCCTCCCGGTCCACCCGCTTGTTGTCGCCCACGATGACCGACTTGCCCCCGCCCAGATTGATGCCCATCACCGCCGACTTGTAGGTCATGCCTCGGGCCAGGCGCAGGGCGTCGGTGATGGCATCGTCGGTCGAGGCGTACTGCCAGAAACGCGTGCCGCCGAGCGCGGGCCCGAGCGTCGTGTCGTGGATGGCGATGATGCCGAAGTAGCCGCAGCTGGGATCGTGCGACAGGAGCACCTGCTCGTGACCGAGCGCGTGCATGGAGGCGAGAATGTCCAGCGTCACGCGGTGCCGCGGTAGTCGTGGAACCCGCGGCCGCTCTTCCGGCCGAGGTACCCCGCCGCGACCATTTTCCGGAGCAGCGGCGCGGGCCGATATTTGTCGTCGCCCAGCCCGGCGTGGAGCACCTCCAGGATCGCCAGACAGACGTCGAGCCCGATGAAGTCCGCCAGCTGGAGCGGGCCCATCGGGTGCGCCATCCCGAGCTTCATGACGGTGTCGATCGCGTCCGGCGCCGCGACGCCTTCCATGACGCAGAAGATCGCCTCGTTGATCATGGGCATCAGCACGCGGTTCGAGACGAACCCGGGATAATCGTTGACCTCGACGGGCGTCTTGCCGAGCGCGGCGGCGGTCTCCATGACCGCGCGGGTGGTCGCGTCGCTCGTGACGTGGCCGCGAATGACCTCGACGAGCTGCATCACCGGCACCGGATTCATGAAGTGCATCCCGATCACCTGCTCCGGCCGGCGCGTACGGGCGGCGATCTCGGTCACCGAGATCGAGCTCGTGTTCGTGGCCAGAATCGCCGCCGGGCCCGCGACCCGGTCGAGCTGCTCGAACACCGCGAACTTGATCGCCGGGTTCTCGCTCGCCGCCTCGATCACGAGCGACGCGTCCGCGGCGGCCTCCAGCGACGTGGCGGTGGCGATCCGTCCGAGGGTCTCGTCGGGCGCTCCGGCCGGCAGGGCGCCCTTCTTCACCTGGCGCTCGAGGTTGGTGCGGATAGTGGCGGTGGCCTTCTCGAGGGCGGCGGGGGCGGTGTCGATCAGGGCCACCGCCCACCCGTGCTGCGCGAACACATGAGCGATCCCGTTGCCCATGGTGCCCGCCCCGACCACGGCGGCGCGATTCATGGCGAGTCCTTTCGTATCCACCTGGCCACCAGGATGACCGTCACGGTGAGCGTCAGGGTCGCGAGGAGCCCGCCCTCCGGACCGAAGGCGCCGCCGGTGAGCCAGACCGGACTGCCGGTGCGATAGTCGATGGACGGGATGTCGAAGGGCAGCCCGCTCACCGGCGCGGCGAGTGCAGCGAGCGTGGCATTCCACCCGAGGTGCGCCCCGACCGCCGTCCACATCCCGCCCGGGCTGTAAAAGGCCAGGGACAGGAAGATGCCGGCCAGCGCGATGTTCCCGATGCCGGCCGCGGTCACGTCGGGGTTCAGCAGGTGCGCCAGGGCGAAGAGCACCGACAGCACCACGATGGCCCGCCCGCGACCGATCGCACCCGCCACGACCACCATGGGCAGCCCCCGGAACATCAGCTCCTCGGCCAGTGCGGCCGGCGCCAGGATCAGCACCGTTTTTCCCACCTCGCCCAGCCACTGGGCCATTGACCCCCCGTCCGGCACCCATCCAGCGCCCGCGGCGAACACACCCATGGTCATGGCGACCGCCGCGGGCAGGATACCGAACACGAGCCCCGCCGCGAGTCCCTTCCGCCAGCCGAGGCGCGCGCGCCAGCGCAGGTCGCCGGCGTCCAGGCCGAGCGCTCGCACGCCGACGATCCACGTCGCGGCCCCAAACGCGAGCAGCAGCGCCGCGCCCTGCGCCAGCGCGAAGAGCGGCGGCGGGTGTGCCGCGAGCTCCGCGGGGTCAACGCCGCCCACGAGGCGGCCCGCGAACGGCCACAACACGAGCGCGCTGAGGAGGAAGCCTAGCAGGTAGAAGGAAACGATGGCGCCGACCGCCCGGAGTACGGGTCGCGGGCGGCGGCCCGGCGCCGGCTCGGTCAATGGGCGCAGCGAGCGGCGCTCATGCGCCGAGCTCGACGCTGAGCGCCACGGCGATGCCGCCGCCGAGGCACAGCGTCGCGAGACCGGTCGATGCGCCGCGATCGCGCAGCGCGTACAGCAGCGTCGTGAGAACGCGCGCACCGCTGGCCCCGATCGGATGGCCGAGCGCCACCGCGCCCCCGTGCACGTTGACCCGATCCCAGTCCCAACCGAGCTCGCGTCCGTCGGCCAACGCCTGCACCGCGAACGCCTCGTTGGCCTCGATGAGATCGTACGATCCGATCGTGGTGTCCGCCCGGGCCAGCAGGTTCCGCACCGCGACCACGGGAGCGAAGAAGATCTCGCGCGGCTCGCCACCGCCGGTCGCGTAGCCGGTCACGCGGGCCATGGGGGCGAGCCCGTGCGCCTTCGCGAACGCCAGCGACGTCACCACCAGGGCACTCGCGCCGTCGTTGAGCCCGGGCGCGTTGCCGGCCGTCACCGTCCCCCCGTCCTTCCGGAACGCGGGCCGGAGCCGGGCGAGCGTCTCCGCGCTGGTGTCCTTCCGCGGCGACTCGTCGGCCGCGATCGTGGTGGGGCCCGCCTTCCCCGGCACCTGCACCGGCAGGATCTCCGCCTGGAACTTCCCGGCGTCCTGCGCCGCGATGGCCTTCCGATGACTCTCGTAGGCGTACGCGTCTTGGTACTGGCGGCTCACCCCGGCCTTCTCCGCGGTGTACTCGGCGTACTCGCCCATGTGGCAGCAGCCGAACGAGTCCCACAGCCCGTCGTGGATCATGCCGTCCACCATCGTCTGGTTGCCCGCCTTGATGCCGTTCCGCATGCCGTAAACGTAGTGCGGCGCGCTCGACATCGATTCCTGGCCCCCGGCGACGATGACGTCCGCGTCGCCGGCCTTGATGGCCTGGGCCGCCAGCATGACCGCCTTGAGGCCGGAGCCGCACACCTTATTGATGGTGAGCGCGGACACGGCCGGCGGCAGCCCGGCATGGATCAGCGCCTGGCGGGCCGGCGCCTGCCCGGCGCCACCCTGGACCACCTGCCCCATGATCACTTCTTCGACCGCTCCCGCGTCGATACCGGCGCGAGTCACGGCGTCGCGAATGACCAGCGCGCCCAGCTGCGGGGCGGTAAAGCCGGACAGGCCGCCGAGGTAGCGGCCGATGGGGGTGCGGACGGCGGAGAGAATGACGGGTGTGGTACTGTCGCTCACGGGGACGGCTCCAGTTGAGGTCGCCTGCGAGGGCAAGATAATCCGCGTTCCAAGCCCGCTCCAGTCGCCCCGCGGCTCATGGCACCAGCGCCCGAGTCCGCACCTCGTCCGTCAGGCGGGCGAGGAAGGCCTCCGCGGTCATGACCTCCTGCTTCTTCCCCGTCCCGCGCACCCGGAGCGCGAGGCTGTCGCTGTCGGCCTCGCGCTGGCCGACGATGGCCATGTAGGGCACCTTGCCGACCTCGCCCTCGCGGATCCGGTAGTTGAGCGTTTCGGTCCGATCGTCGAGATGGGCGCGTATGCCGGCCGCCCGGAGGCGCTCCGCCAGCCCCCGGCCCGCCTCTGCCTGCGCGTCGGAAATGGGAATGACCCGCACCTGCTCGGGCGCGAGCCAGACCGGGAACGCGCCGGCGAAGTGCTCGATCAGGATGGCGATGAAGCGCTCGAACGAGCCGCTCACCGCGCGATGAATGACGACCGGCCGGTGGTCCGCGTTGTCGTCCCCGACGTAGGTGAGATCGAATCGTTCGGGCGCCGCGTAGTCGAGCTGAATGGTGCCCAGCTGCCAGCTCCGGCCGATCGAGTCCGTCACGTCGAAGTCGATCTTGGGCCCGTAGAACGCGCCGTCCCCGGGTTTGTGCTGGTACGGCATCCCGGTGGCGTCCAGGGCGGAGCGGAGGGCCGCTTCGGCGCGATCCCACATCTCGTCGGTGCCGATCCGGGTCTCGGGCCGGGTCGCGTACTTGAGCGAGGCCTCGAGACCGAACGTCCGGTAATAGTCCAGGATGAAGTCCATGAGAAACCGCACCTCGCCCGCGATCTGCGCCTCCGTCAGGAACACGTGGCAATCGTCCTGGGCGAACTGGCGGACGCGGGTGAGCCCGGAGAGCGCGCCCGTCACCTCGTTCCGGTGCAGTACGTCGAATGTGACGTAGCGCACGGGCAGCTCCCGGTAGGAGTGCTGCTTCGCGCCGTACAACAGGTAATGCGATGGGCAGTTCATCGGCTTGAGGGAGGCGTCGGCCTCGCCGGTGTCCTGGTTCAAGACCATGAACATGTTCTCGCGATACTTGCCCCAGTGGCCCGACATCTCCCACAGCATCTTGTTGAAGAGCAGCGGCGTCTTAATCTCCTTGAACGCGGCCGCCTGCCGCTCGCGCACGAACTCGACCAGCAAGTTGTACAGCGTCGTGCCCCGCTCCGTCCAGAACGCCGCGCCCGGCGCCGCCGGATGGAACATGAACAGGTCGAGCTCCCGGCCCACCCGGCGGTGGTCCCGCTTCCGCGCCTCCTCCAGCCGGTGCAGGTAGGCGTCGAGGTGCTCCTTCTTGAACCAGGCGGTGCCGTAGATCCGCTGCAGCATCTGCCGGTGCTCGTCCCCCCGCCAATACGCGCCCGCGGCCGACAGCAGCTTGAAGTGCTTGAGTCGTCCGGTCCCCGGGACGTGGGGGCCGCGACAGAGGTCCTGAAACGGCCCGTCGGTGTAGACGGTGATCGTTTCGTCGTCGCCCAGCTCCGAGATGCGCTCCAGCTTCAGGGGATCGTCGGCAAATCGGCGATTCGCCTCGGGCCGGTCCACGACCTCGCGGACGAACGGGTAGTCGCGTCCCGTCACCTCGGCCATCCGGGCCTCGATGCGCTCGAGGTCCTCGGGCGTGAACGGGCGGTCCACCTGGAAGTCGTAGTAGAAGCCGTCCTCGATCGACGGACCGAACCCGATCCCCGCGCCGGGAAACAGCTCGCGCACCGCCGTGGCGAGGACGTGGGCCGCCGAGTGACGCAGCAGGTCGAGGGCGCCGGGGTCGCGGTCGGTGACGATCGCGAGGGTCGTATCGGCGCCGAGCGGGCGGTCGAGGTCCCACACCATCCCGTCCACCCGCGCCGCCAGCGCCGCCCGGGCCAGGCCGGGCCCGATTCCCTCGGCGATCTGGCGGGATGTGGTCCCTGCCGCCACCTCGCGAATGCTGCCGTCGGGAAGCGTGACACGAATGGGAGAGCTCATCGACCCTCGGCCGGGGCGGGACGCGCGGGCGGCTCACTGGCCGGCGCGTACCGGAAGTAGAGGACCAGCCCGATGAGGAGCAGCGCGGCCACGAACATCCAGCGGCCCAGTTCGAGGCCGGGCGCAACGGTACGTTGCTCGTTCATGCGGAGACCTTGCAAGGGAGACCAAATGCCTGCGTTTGCCCGCGAAAAATGTTAACTTAACGGCATCGTGAATCTCCATGTAAGAGGATACGGCATGCACCAGCGCGATCGGCTCGGCGTGGCACCGACGATTCTCTGGACCGGCCTCGGCTTCGCGACCGGTCTGGTGGCCGGCTTTGCGCTCAGCGAGTGGGTGGGGGGCGTCAGCCCGACCCGGATGCGCGGCATCGCACGCCGGTTCCGGTCGGCGCCCGCGCGGCTCACGACGTCCGCGCTCGCCCGCGCCGTGCAGGCGTCGATCGCCGCCGAGCCACGCCTGGCCGGCATTGCCATCGAGATCCTTGCCATACGGCGCGGCGTGGTCGAGCTGCGCGGATGGGTGCCGACGCGCGCGGCCCGTTCCACGGCCGGGCGGTCCGCGCTGGCCACCCCCGGCATCGAGAGCGTGATCAACAGTCTGCTGGTGCGCGGGGAGGACGATCTCACCCGGACCAAGGGCCCGCGGGCCACCGACCAGAGCGCATGACCGAGCCGCTCGCTCCGCAGTACAATCCGTCCGCCATCGAGTCCGCCCTCTACGCCTGGTGGGAGGAGCGCGGGCTGTTCTCGCCCGAGGCCAGCGACCGTCAGGCCGGGGGCACACCCTACGTGATCATGATGCCGCCGCCGAACGTGACGGCGGTGCTTCATATGGGGCACGGCCTCAACAACACGGTGCAGGACGTCCTGGTCCGCTTCGAGCGGATGCGCGGCCGGCGCGCCCTCTGGCTGCCGGGCACCGACCACGCGGGCATCGCCACGCAGAACGTCGTCGAGCGGCTGCTCGCCCGCGAGGGGCTCACCCGCTTCGACGTGGGCCGGGAGGCGTTCGTCGAGCGGGTCCGCAGCCACGTGCACGAAACCGGTGCCGTCATTCTCGAGCAGCTCAAGGCCATCGGCAGTTCCGCCGACTGGTCCCGCACCTACTTCACGCTCGACGACGACCTGTCGCGCGCCGTGCGCGAGGCGTTCGTCACCTTGTACGACGAGGGGCTGGTCTACCGCGGCCACTACATCATCAACTGGTGCCCCCGCTGTCTGACGGCGCTGTCGAACGAGGAAGCGGAGAAGGAGGAAACGGACGGGAAGATCTGGCATCTTCGTTACCCGCTGGCCGACGGCGGCGGGCACGTCGTGGTGGCCACCACCCGGCCGGAGACGATGCTGGGCGACACCGCCGTGGCCGTCCACCCCGACGACGACCGATACCGGCACCTGGTCGGCCGGGAGCTGAGGCTGCCCGTCGTCGATCGCCTGGTGCCGATCGTGGCGGACGACGCGGTAGATCCGGCGTTCGGCACCGGCGCGGTCAAGGTGACGCCCGCC